>DAINRO010000139.1:0-1508 GCA_036741795.1 Chloroflexota bacterium | reverse complement strand
ACGAGGCAACGCTGGAGATCGTAGCCCAGGAACTGGCCGAGTTGATTATGATGGAGGTCCAGGTGGCGTAGCGCCCCTGCTCTGACACATGCGCCTCACCGATCGCCTCGACCGATTCGTCACCGTTGGTGGCCTCGCCGCTGCCGTCTATGTCGGCTACAAAGCAATCAGCTTCCGCGAGCAGAAGCTCGGGCTGGATCACGACCTGGCCGAGGAAAAGCGTCACCGTCACCACGCCTGGGCTGCGGAGCGCTACTACAACGTCGCCGTCACCCGCCAGGGCTTGCTGATCAAGCTTGGACAGATCATCGGCTCCCGGCCGGATCTGATCCCCGACGAATACATCGATCGCCTGTCGCGGCTCCAGGACGCTGTCCCTCCCCGTTCGTTCCTGGTCATCAAGCGCCGCATCGAACGTTCTCTGGGTCGCCCGTTGGAAGACATCTTTGCGGAGTTCGAGGAGTCGCCGATCGCCTCCGCCTCGCTCGCCCAGGTACACAAGGCGACGCTCAAGGACGGGCGCACGGTCGCGGTCAAAGTCCAGTACCCCGGAATCCAGGAGATCGTGGACAACGACCTCCGAAACATCCGCCTCCTCCTGCGCGTCCTCGCCCAGTTCGAGCGCAATCTCGACTTCGCTCCCATTATCGAAGAGCTATCGCACAACGTTCCGCTCGAGCTGGACTTCATCAACGAGGGCCACAACGCGGAGATCATCGCCGGCAACTTCAAGGAGCGCGAGGACGTAGTCGTCCCCAAAATCTATTGGGAGTACTCCACCCGCCGCGTCCTCACCATGGAGTTCATGGAGGGCGTCAAGATCGCCGACATCCCGGCGCTGGAGCGGATCGGCGTCGACAAGCAGGCCGTCTCGCAGCTCGTGACGGATGCCTACTGCGAGCAACTGTTCCTCCACGGCATGTTCCACGCTGATCCGCATCCCGGCAATCTGCTGGTCCAACGCGGACCCGATGGGAGCCCGATACTCGTGATGCTGGACTTCGGCCTGTGCCGCAAATACGACGATACTTTCCGGCTCCGCTATGCCCGAATGGTCAACACGATGCTCCGCGGTGACCTTCCCGGCATGATTGCTGCCTACAAGGAGATGGGCGTGCGCGTGAAGAACCCCGACGATCCCGCCACTTACATCGAGCTGGGACGCGCCTTCACGGAAACCGCCAAACCGGGAACCGCCTACGCAGATCCGGAGCTGGTCGCCGAGGCCAACCAGCGCATGGCGAAGGTGGTCCGCGCCAACCCCATCGTTGATATTCCGCGAGAACTCCTCCTGGTCATGCGTGTGACCGGTCTGCTCAGCGGGCTCGCAAAGCACCACGACTCGCGCGTGGATGTTATCAACACGCTCTTGCCCTACACCCAGATGGCCCTCGACGGGGCTCGCTAAATCTATCCGGAATCAGGCCAAATCTCGTTGACACATCCTTCACGGAAGTCCTAGAATCTTGCTCAGAAGGTACGCCCCCTTCCCACCAATTCCCCCTAAT
>DAINRO010000138.1:0-1575 GCA_036741795.1 Chloroflexota bacterium | reverse complement strand
CTTTGGGTCGTCGAGCGCGTTCGGTGGCCCCTGTCAGACGCCGAATGCGGAACGGCTGGCGGCCGGAGGGCTCAAGTACCTCCGCTTTCACACGACGGCCCTCTGTTCGCCGACTCGCCAGGCGCTCTTGACCGGACGCAACCACCACACGGTCGGCATGGGTTGCATCACGGAGATGGCGAGCGGCTCGCCGGGCTACAACTCAGTCCTCCCAAACACCTGCGCCCCTCTCGCGAAGACCCTGAAGCTGAACGGCTACGCCACGGCGCACTTCGGCAAATGCCACGAGGTGCCCGTGTGGGAAACCAGTCCGGCGGGCCCGTTCAATGCCTGGCCCAGCGCCGGCGGCGGTTTCGAGTACTTCTACGGCTTCATCGGCGGCGAGGCCCACCAGTGGTACCCGTCGCTGTACGAGGGGACCACGCCGATCGAAGTCAAGAAGACGCCCGAAGAGGGCTATCACCTGGTGGAGGACATGACCGACAAGGCGATCGGCTGGATCGGACAGCAGAAGGCGCTCACGCCCGACAAGCCGTTCTTCGTCTACTTTGCCCCAGGAGCCACCCACGCCCCGCATCACGTCGCGAAGGAATGGGCGGACAAGTACAAGGGCAAATTCGACCAGGGCTGGGACAAGCTGCGCGAAGAGACCTTCGCACGACAGAAGAAGCTGGGGGTCATTCCGCCCGATTGCCAGTTGACCGCACGCCACAAGGAGATCCCGGCGTGGGACGCGATGCCGGAGGCTCTCAAACCGGTGCTTCGCCGTGAGGCGGAGGTCTATGCGGGGTACATGGAGTTCGTCGACCACCATGCGGGCCGACTGCTGGACACGCTGCGGGAGCTTAAAATCTTCGACGATACGCTCGTCTACTACATCGTCGGCGATAACGGGGCGTCGGCCGAGGGCACGCTGAACGGCACCTTCAACGAGATGATCAACTTCAACGGCGCGTCCGCCCTCGAGACGCCGGAATTCCTGGCGGCGCGGATCGATAAGCTGGGCGGGCCGGAATCCTACCCCCACTACGCGGTCGGCTGGGCGCACGCCATGAACACGCCGTATCAGTGGACCAAGCAGGTCGCGTCGCACTGGGGCGGGACGCGCAATGGCACGATCGTGCACTGGCCGAAGGGGATCACAGGGAAGGGCGAGCACCGTACACAATTCCACCACGTGATCGACCTCGCTCCGACGATCCTGGAGGCTGCGGGACTCCCCGAGCCGCTCTCGGTGGACGGGGTCCAGCAGAAGCCCATCGAAGGCGTCAGCATGTTGTATTCCTTCAACGACGCCAAGGCGGCCGAGCGCCGCGAGACGCAGTACTTCGAGATGTTCGGCAACAGAGGCATCTACCACAAGGGCTGGACAGCGGTGACGCGCCACAAGACGCCCTGGCTCCTCATCGGCGAGAAAACGCCGCCGTTCGACGATGACGTGTGGGAGCTCTACGACACGAACAAGGACTGGAGTCAGGCGAACAACCTGGCGAAGCAGATGCCGGACAAGCTGCACTACCTGCAGCGGCTGTGGCTGATCGAGGCGACGCGCTACAACGTGTTGCCGCTCGATGA
>DAINRO010000137.1:0-1621 GCA_036741795.1 Chloroflexota bacterium | reverse complement strand
TTCAGCATCTCGGCAGCGACGATGCCAACGAGTTCCTTAGCGTGCTCGATGCGGCCGCGGTTGCGCTCGAACCGCTGGTCTTCTTTGAGATCCGGCCGCTCTGCCAGGTCGCAGAAGGCGAACCAGTCGTCTCGGGTCATCGCGGTCATGCCCAGGGCTATCCACTCGCCGTCCGCGCACTTGTAGATGTTGAGGAACGGGTTCGCAGCGTTCTCCGGGTCGAAGGGCCGAAGCGGTTCGCCACTGTTCGCCAGCGCCCCTACGTGTAACTGCTGGAGCCACATCATCCCCTGCAGCAGAGACGTGCTGATTACCTCGCCGCTGCCAGTCTTCTCGCGGCGAAGCAACGCTGCCACGATTGCGAAGGCAAGGTTCGTTCCCGACACCAGGTCAGCAATGGCGCCGGGCGGATAGTGCGGCTCGCCGTCGGTCGAGATGGAGTACATGAACCCGGAGTATGCCGTGCCCGTGGTATCTTGCGCGGCGACGCCGGCGAGATCCCCGCGAGCGCCGAGCCCGCCGCCCTGAGCGTAAACGAGGCGCGGATTGAGCTCCATCAATCGTTCGGGAGCAGCATCGAACTGCGCCAACGTCCGCGGAAGGAGGTTCGAGAGGAAGACATCTGCATCCTTGACCAGTTGGTGGAGGAGTGCCTGGCCCTCGGGCTTGCGCAAGTCGATGGCGATGCTCTTCTTGCCGCGGTTCACCAGCTCGAAGAGGAGCCCGCGACCGGTTGCCGTCCGCATGTCAGCGCCGAACAACGTCTGAAGGCCGCGTGCGAAATCGCCCTGTCCCGGCTTCTCCACCTTGATCACGTCCGCGCCGAGGTCCGCCAGTAGCTGGCCGGCGAGCGGCCCCTGGACCCAGATCGTGAGGTCGATGACTTTGACGCCGTGTAGGGGCGGAAGTGGAGCGTCCATGCGAGAAGGATGATAGCAGCGAGTCGTAATATAGGCCCACGAACGGGAGGGACGCTGAATGAGCAGACCTGTAGTTGTGATCACGGGCGCCAGCCGCGGCATCGGCAAACAGTTGGCGATCGACTTCGCGAAGGCCGGGTACGACGTCGCGTGCCTGGCGCGATCCACCGACGATGGGCCAAGCAAGCTGCCGGGAACGATCGACGCGACGGCCTCCGCCGTCCAGGCGGCGGGCGGGTCGGCGCTGCCATTGGCGGTCGACGTCCGGGTCGAAGACGAGGTCATGGCGGCGGCGGAAAAGGTCTACGCGGCGTTCGGACGCTGCGACGTGGTGATTAACAACGCGGCGATCGCGCCACCCGGCAACTCGCTTGAGATGTCGGGCAAACGCTGGCGGCTCGGTGTTGATGTGAACGTAAATGGGCCGTTTTACATGATCCGATACTTCTGCCCGGGGATGCTCGGCGCTGGTGGCCGGGTGATCAACATCTCCTCCGCCGTGTCAGTGACGCCGGAGTTCGGCCGGATCAACTACACGACAACCAAGCGCGCCCTGGAGGGGATGACCGAGGGGTTCGCCCACGAACTGCGCGGTAAGGTCGCCGTCAACTGCATCCGCCTGGAGTTGGCGGTCTGGAGCGAGGGCTTCGCCGCGACCCTCGGACAGACAAACAAGGCCGGCTTCGAGCACCCAATCGTCA
>DAINRO010000136.1:0-1817 GCA_036741795.1 Chloroflexota bacterium | reverse complement strand
AAGGTCTGCAGCTACGGATCTTCGTTAGGGCGCGTTTGCCCGTCAGGCGCCCATCAGGTAGCCGGCGACCAGCGTGAAGTGCAGGACGCTTCCGGCGATCACCAGGACGTGGAAGACCTCGTGGTATCCGAACACCGTGGGGAACGGGTCCGGGCGTCGAGTGGCGTAGATGATCGCCCCGAGGGTGTAAAGCACGCCGCCACCCGCAAGCAGGGCCAGCGGCACGAGCGCAAACCACTCCGCGATTTCGGTCGCGGCAACGAGGGCGACCCAGCCCGTGGCGATGTAGAGGCCGACGCCGAGCCAGCGCGGCGCTCCCGGCCAGGCCATTTTCAGCACGACTCCACAGGCCGCGATGGACCAGACGATCGCCAGGATGGCGACGCCCCAGGTGGTGCTGGCGGCGAGCAAGCAGAACGGCGTGTAACTCCCCGCGATGACGATGAAGATCATCGAGTGGTCCAACCGCTTCATCAGGCCGCGCATTCTTACGCCCCAGGGGATCGTGTGGTAGGTCGCGCTCGTGGTATAGAGCGCGATGAGGCTCGCGGCGAACACCGTGCCGCCCACGTACGCCTCCGGCGAGTCCGCCAGCAGGACGAGCACAACCAGCCCGATCGCCGCCGCAACAGCCGCTCCGACGTGCAAATACCCGCGAAGCAGCGGCTTACGGACGTCTCGCGGATGGACTTTTGTCATGCCGCCTCCACTCGCCACAAGAAGTCGCGCACAACGCGCACGTACTCCTCGGATTCCTCGAGCATGGCCATGTGGGCGCTATTCTCGAAGACCACCAGCTCGGATCCGGGGATCGCCCGCTGCATGGATTTCCCGACATCCGGAGTGGCCTCGTCGTGGCGGCCGCAGGTGATAAGTGTTGGTACACGTACGTCGCGGATGTCCGGTTCCCGGTCCCAGCCCACGAGGTTGCCCGTGGCGCTGAACTCGCTTGGCCCCCACATGTGCGCGTAGACCGGGGAGACGGCGTGGTTGCCGAACGACCGCATGAGGGCGTCCGGCCACGGCTGCTCGCCGCGATAGACGTGTGTCGTGAGAAACGTCATCGAGGCCGCCTGGAATTCCTCGGAGTCCGTGGTTCCCTCCCGTTCGCACCGCTCTATGGTCTTTCGCACATCGTCCGGCAGGCCCGGCACTAGACCGCGCGCCGCCGCCTCGAACGACCTTGTGCTCGGTGCGGTGCTGGAGAGAATGAGGCTGGCGATGCCCGTTGGCGACACCGCCATGTACTCGATGGCGAGGAATCCGCCCCAGGAATGGCCGAAGAGGTGGACCTCGTCGAGATGCAGCGCCTTGCGAACGGCGTCCACCTCCTCCACGAAGCGTGGGAGCGCATAGAGGGACAGGTCATCAGGGATGTCCGACTTGCCGCACCCGAGCTGGTCGAAGAACACCACCGGCCGGTCATTGCCCAGGGTCTCCATGGGCTCCAGGTAGTCGTGGCCGGAACCGGGACCGCCGTGGAGCGTCAAGAGCGGCACGCCCGGGCCGTCGCCGACGATCTTGTACCAGGCCCTCCCGCCGGGGACCTCGATCTTCCCTTCGCGCTCGACTCCGATAGTCATCGCACTACTTGTATAACCTGAATCGCCATCAACACGATACTGCCAGTCAATAATATCGCCTTCGGAGTCAATCCACGTGCAGAGTGAACGTTCCGTGAACAGGGGCGATACATCTGAAACGGCCCCCTGAATAAGGGCGTCTAAACAATTGGTCCCAAACCCTCCCTTTTGGGCTCGTCACAGGAAGGCGTCCGGCAACGGCTTCCTGTGATGCTTTGAACAAAGACCGCCCGG
>DAINRO010000135.1:0-1839 GCA_036741795.1 Chloroflexota bacterium | reverse complement strand
ATCAACGCCATCGCGCCGGCGCCCGGCCCGGAAAGGGCGAAACCGGTGGACATCGTCATCTTCGGTTGTCCGGTCGCGACCTTTGAAGAGGTCCGCGAGGTCGCCCGCCTGGTGAAGGGCAAGAAGGTGAAGCCGGGGGTGATGCTGTGGGTGCAGACCGACACAGCCAACTACCACATGGCTCACCACTACGGAGACGCCCAGATCATCGAGGAGGCCGGCGGCAAGATCTTCCACCAGACCTGCATGTGCATGAACCCGGTCCGGCACTACCCGCAGGGCATCACCATCGCCACGGACAGCTTCAAGTACGTGAAGCTTGGCGGCGGCTTCGGCATGTCCTGGATCTTCGGGAACCCCCCCGCCCTCGTCAACGCGGCGGTGACCGGCGTGTTCACGCCGAGCGCGCGCTGGGATTACTTTGCCAAGCCACGGCATGACCGGTTGGCCAGCGAAAAGGAGCGCCCGCTCTACAGCCAGCCCTTCGTGGATTGAGCAACCGTCGTTCTGTGCGCTGCGAAGATGCCGGCCGTTGCAGCGAATGCGGCTGGCATCCTCGCAGGAGCACGGCGAACGTTCATGAGCACGATCACGTTGACCCAAGTGGAGCCGGCGTTCGCCTCGCCGATGATGCTCTTCCAAGTCCAGGATTGCGAAGTCCTCAATCGGCAGCTGGTCGAGGAGGGGCAGGCGATGCGCGCGCGTTCGCCCGGAGTGACCAGAAGTAATCGCGAGGGCTGGCACTCCGAGGACGATTTCTTCGGTCGCACCGAGCCCGGATGCGCGGCGTTACGCGCGCACATCCTGGAGGCGGTGCAGGAGACCACCCGATTGCTCTCGCCCCATTTCGATTTCGCCGCGAACCGCGCGCTCTGCCAGGGCTGGATCAACGTCAACCCGCCTGGCGCTTTCAACGCGCCGCATGATCACTCAGGGTTCGCGTTATCCGGCGTCTACTATGCCAGCGTGCCGCCGGAGGGGCGCAGCGGCGCGATCGAGTTCCTCGACCCGCGCGTCAACGCCAACGCCTACACGATCGAAGGCGCCGCCTGCTTCAATCGCAAGTTCATCATCAACCCGAAACCGGGAAATCTTCTGGTGTTCCCGTCCTATCTGACGCACTGGGTGCAGCCGAACGGGGATTCGACGGACCGGGTCACGGTCGCCTTCAACATCCGCTATCTCAAGCAGTCTGATCCCGTGCCCTCGAGGGGTTGAGGATGAGCAATGTCCTCCTCGCTCGACTGTCGATCTTGTCGGTCTACGTGTTCGCCGTCGCGGCGACGCTGGCGCACGCTCAGTCGCCGACCGTGACGAGCGTGCCGCGCATCGTGCGCGTCACCAGCACGTTCCACCCGGCCGACGGCAAGCCGCCCGCGGCGGTCGAGACGATGACGTTGTCAATTTACGCCGAGGAAACCGGCGGCGTGCCGCTCTGGCAGGAAACGCAGACGGTCTCGGTGAATCCCGACGGACGATTTACGCTGCTCCTGGGATCGACGCGACCCGAGGGATTGCCGCTGGATCTGTTTGCCTCCGGCGAGCCGCGGTGGCTCGCAATCCACGTCGACCGTCCCGGAGAAAGTGAGCCGGAGCGTATACGCCTCCTGCTCTTGAACTCCGTCACCACCTCGCCGGCCGCGGCAAATACCGCCGACGATGTTGGGGCCCCTCTGAGTTGGAACAAGGGAGACTTCAAAATTCAGGTGTTCGGGGCAATCAGATTGGACGCGATGTACAACACCGCTCGTGTGCAGGGCCCAGGTCTCCCGGCCTTTTTGTTTCCGGAGTTTGTCGGCGGATTTACGCAATCTACCTTCGCTATGAACGCGCGGAATT
>DAINRO010000134.1:0-1986 GCA_036741795.1 Chloroflexota bacterium | reverse complement strand
CCCTGGAGGAGGTGGTAGTCCTCGATGTACCAGCCGGCCGGGGTGAGGTCGGCGTAGCGGAGTTCGGCGGCGTCGCGGTAGGAGTCCTCGTAGAGGTAGTACTCGAGTTCGGAAGCAGCCTTCGCCGTGAGTCCGAGGTTGGCCGCGGCTTCTATCTGGCGACGGAGGATGGAGCGCGGCGCGACGGGCACGAGATCGTGGGTAGCCGTGTCGTGGACGTCGCAGAGGACGAGCGCCGTGCGCTCCGACCAGGCGGCAGTGCGAAGGGTGTCGAGGTCGGGGACCAGATGGAAGTCGCCGTAGCCTTGCTCCCAGCTGGCGTACTCGTATCCGGGAACGGGGTTCATCTCCATGTCCACGGTGAGCAGGTAGTCGCAGGCGTGAGTGCCGTTAGCCTGCACGTCGGTAAGGAAGAACTCGGCGTCGAAGCGTTTGCCATGGAGGCGGCCGTAGTGATCGGCGAAGGCGACGATAACGGTGTCGATCTCGCCGGACTCGACCTTCGCGCGCAGGTCATCGGGTGAGAGCATGCCGCGTGGCGTTGTCATGCGGCGATTATGCGCGTTGGAGGCAGGGCGGTGCTAGACCATGCGCTCGAGCTCGTCGAGGCGCTGCCGGAGGTCGGCCTGTTGCTTCTCCTGTAGCTCGATGGCGTACCGGATCTGGGCAATCATCACCTTCGGGGTGGGGGAAGCGCCTCCCCGTTCAAGCAATGGCCGCTTCCGGGGTGCGAGGAAGAAGTTGGCGAGGAAGCCGGTGAGGACTCCAAAGAGGCCGACGCCGGCCGTCAGCACGAGGACTCCAATGATCCGGCCGACGTCGGTGACGGGGTAGCGATCACCGTAACCGACGGTGGTGATGGTGACGTAGGCCCACCAGATGGCATCGCTCCCGGTCGTGATGTTGGCGGACTCGGCATCTCTCTCCGCCCAGACCATGCTCATGCCGCCGAATTCGAGGAGGAGGATGATGAGCAAGAAGACGACCAGTAGAGCGCTCTGGGCCCGATTCTCGATGAACTCTGAGAGCATGTTGGCCGGTCCGTAGGCGCGAAGAAGCCTGTAGGCGCGGAATATGCGGAACACGCGAAGGAACTTTGCCTGTGGAAACGGGAGGCTGGCCGCAAGGTCCGCCCAGCCGAACTGGCGGAAGAAGTAGTGACGCCGATTTTCGGCCGAAAGGAAGCGATATGCGAAGTCGGCCAGGAAGACAAGGCTGAGAAGGACATCGATGAGGATAATGACCGAGTCGACGACATCGTCCTGCGCGAGAACGATGAGGAAGATGTTGGTGATCGACAGAACCGACAGGGCGCCGATGAATATCTCGTAGGTTGAGTTCTTGAGTTCGGAATCGCGTGTAGCCATGTCTGCTAATGCGAACGCGACACGACACATCGCGGTTAAGCTCTGCAATGCAAAGAGGCCGCTCCGTCAACGGAGCGGCCTCTTGTGGATGCTAGTTTGGCTCAGCCCAGGGCACGGGCCTTTATGGCGTCGAACTCGGCCTGGTTGATGGTGCCGGCCTTGAGGAGCTCGCTAGCCTTGGCGATCTCGTCGGTGGCGGTGACGCCCATCGCGCGCTTCTGCTGCGCGATCATCTCCATGTCCTGCTCGTAGGTGGCCATCGGCGGACGCGCGATGATGTAGATCAGCGCCCCGAGGAACGGGACGACGAAGATTAGGAAAATCCAGCCCGCCTTGGCGAAACCGGACATGTCGCGGCGGCGAAAGATGTCCCCGAAGATGGCGATGAACATCCAGATCGCCAACATCCAGAAGAAGACGATGACGATCCAGGCGACGACCTCCAGGAAGGTTGTGGCAAGGAAAGGTTCCATAGACGGGTACTCCTTGAAATACGGCTAACTTGCGGTGAGTATGACACACAGGTCAAGCGTGTGGAAGCCGAATGGTGCTGCCAGAGAGCGGGGGAATTAGTGGTCGGGGCGCTCGGATTTGAACCGAGGACCTCCTGACCCCCAGT
>DAINRO010000133.1:0-2003 GCA_036741795.1 Chloroflexota bacterium | reverse complement strand
AATTCCGCTACGTGTCTGCCGGGCACCCCGGCCCCGTGCATCTGCCCTCTGACGCCGATCCGGTGATTTTGGAGAGCCAGGGATTCCCGCTCGGCCTGACCGGCGACGCCTACGAGGAGCGGTCGGTCCGCCTAGGGGCGGGAGACCGCCTGTACCTCTACTCCGATGGCGTCCCCGAGGCGATGGACGCCGCCGGCAAGCAGTTTGGCAACGCCCGGCTCTTGGAGGCGATCGGCCGAGGGCGGTCTGAACCGCTCCAGGAGAGTGTTGCTACCCTCCTGGGAGAGATCGCGCGGTGGCATGGATCTGAGAGCCCTCAAGACGATATTTCCATTCTGGCGGTCGAGGTCACCTCACGAATCTGAAGGTCACGCTATGTATTGTTGGCAGGTCGGCCGAGACACTTGCGCAAGACGTTGATAGTTGCGCTCCTGATCGACACAGTCATTGTTCGGCGCTCGACTTGTGGTATGATGGGGGGATTGGTGAAGTCAGATGCTTGGCATCGCGACGTTGACCATCGAATTGGATAAGTCGGACGACTAGATAAAGAGCAGCTCGGCGATGCCGGGTGGCTCGTTAATCAGTAAGCCGACGTGCCGAAATGCCTACGGGCAGGAGCGGCACGTCGGCTTTTTTTGTTTCTTGCTGCTGGCGTAACACCGGAGGTTCCGGCCAACACTTAACCCAGAGTTGCACCATGTCTTACCTCAGATTCGCTGGGCTGTTCAGAAAGTCCTGGTCCCGCAAGCGCACCCGCCGGACGCGGGTCACGAAACACTTCACCCGGCCGCTGGGGTTCCTTTGCCTGGAGGATCGCCGGTTGCTCGCAAGTATTCTGGGCACGGCGGAGAGTTTCGCCGTTCTGGGCGCCTCGACGGTGACCAATACCGGCCCGACCGTCATCACCGGGGATGTGGGTGTCTATCCTGGGCCTTCGATCACGGGCTTTGCCATTCCGCCCGCTAACACGGTTGTGGAGGGGCCGGGGTCTACGGGCTTGGTCGCGGGGCCGGGGCTCGTGACCGGGACGATCTACATCAGTCACGCGGTCGCACAGCAGGCGCAGGTCGATAACACCACGGCGTACAACGGTTTGGGAGGCATGCCGTTCACCAGCAACTTGACGGGTCAGGATCTGGGTAACCTCACCCTCACTTCGGGCGTCTATCGTTTCGACGCGTCGGCTCAGTTGACGGGAACGCTCACGCTCGACGCGGAAGGCAACAACAATGCATTCTGGGTGTTCCAGATCGGCAGTACGCTCACGACCGCCAGCGCCTCGTCCGTTGTGGTGACCAATCTCGGCCCCAATGATGGCGACAATGTAGGCGTGTTCTGGCAGGTCGGCAGTTCTGCCACGCTCGGTACCAGCACTGCCTTCCAAGGGAACATTCTCGCGCTCGAAAGTATCACCCTCAACACCACCGCGAGCATTCTGTGCGGCAGAGCCCTGGCGCAAACAGGCGCGGTGACGCTCGACACCAATGTCATCAGTAACGCCTGTACTGACAGCGACTCCGGCTACACTGGCGGCCTGGAATTTGATGATGAAGGCAATGTCGTGCCCGTTCCTCCGACACCGAACGTCGGCTCGATCGCCTGGGAGAAGCGGGATGCCGCCGGAGTGCTGCTGGGCGGAGCGCAGTTCACGATTAGCCCGAATCCGATCACGGGGGTCGGCATTTTGACGATCCTGGACAACGGACCCGGCGATGCCGATCCTGCTCTGGGGCAAATCCTGGTCATCAACGCGCTGCCGGGCACGTACACGGTCACCGAGACCGTGGCCCCGCTCGGCTTCGTGATTGACGTCGATCCGACGCGGGTCGTGGTCGTGACGGTCGGTGGGTTGACCCAGGTCATCGGCATCCAGGGAACGGATGATCCGGGCATCACCGACGAGTCCGATTTTCACAACAGTGTGATTCAAGTGGCCGTAGGCAGCATCGCCTGGGAGAAGCGGGATGCCGCCGGAGTGCTGCTGGGCGGAGCGCAGTTCA
>DAINRO010000132.1:0-2018 GCA_036741795.1 Chloroflexota bacterium | reverse complement strand
CTAATGCGCCGCCGCGAAACCTACGACGACCTCATGGGCGCCGACGTCTGGCCGCTGGAATAGATCATCCGCGTTGCCGCGCCCTTCATTCCGTCACGATCTGCTCAGGCTGACCTCCGCACTCCCTCTGGGCATCGAACGCCAGGTTAATTACGAGGTCGATCTCGGGCTCCATTGTGACGGCCTTCGTACCGTCATCCAGGAAAAGCCAGACCTCTAACGAGTGCGCCTGCGAGACCTGCCTCACTCTGCAATCCTGCAGCAGCCGCACCGCATCGTCCCAGGTGACTTCGATCTCCCTAGGCGTAGCGGAAGGCGTGATCGTCGGAGAGTTCCTTGGCGTAGCCTCCTCGTCGTCGCATCCGGCAATCACAGCCAGAAGGACGAACCCGACCAGGATGGCAAGCCCCTTCATACTCGCCAGACGTGCCAGGGAGCCGGATGGTTCCCTGATCCTATCTGTGCAATCTGTGGACTAGTCAGCGCGGCGCAGCCAGTACTCTCCCGCCTTCGCCACCGCGCGCGCCGCAGCCTGGAAGCTCGTGAACGTCGCCACTCCTCGCCCCAGCAGCCGGCCGCGGATCTCCGCCATCGTGTCCTCCACGTGCGAGGGATGGGCGATCGCGAGGAACGGCTTCGCCGACTTCTCGCGCTGCCTGGCGAGAACATCCACCATCGAGTCCATCATCTGCGGGAACGCCTTCATGCGGCGAGCGATGAACGTGCCGCTGATCTCCAGCGCCACCGCGTCCACGTTGGCGTCCTCCTCCAGGATGTCGAATAGTTTCTCGAGGTTGCCCGGCACGAACCCCATCCCGATCGTCCCGCCCGCGTCTAGCGGGTTCCGGTACGAGCCGCCGATGATGTTGAAGAACTCGCCGAGCTTCTCGTACGAGGTGTCCGTCAGCAGCGGCACATCCAGACCCTCGCGCTCGAACGCGTCGGTGATCACTACCGACTGCCCACCGGTCATCGCGATCAGCCCCATCCGCTTCCCGGTCGCCGGCTTGATGTGCACCAGCGCTTTCACGACGTCGATCGTCTCGTCGAGATTCGCCGTCTGGATTGCCCCCGCCTGCTTCATCGCCGCGTCCCAGACGGCCTGGTCCGAGGCCAGCGACGCCGTGTGCGAGTACACGGCCCGGGACCCCGCCGCTGTCGTCCCGCCCTTCCACACCACCACCGGTTTGACCTTCGTCGCGGCCTTGATCGAGTCCATCAGCCGCCGTCCGTCCTTCGCGCCCTCGATGTACAGGGCGATCACTTCGGTCTCCGCGTCCTGAGCGAAATAATCGATGTAGTCCGGGGCGTCGAGGATCACGGCGTTCCCGAAGCTCACGGTCTTCGAGCACTTGATCCCGTGTACGGCGCCGACCAGCGAGAAGTTGATCGTGTGCGTGCCGCTCTGCCCGATGAATCCCACGTTTCCCGGCGTCCCCGCCTCCTGGTCGCCGCTGTGGCGCACTCCCAGCCGCCGGTTGTAGATCCCCATGCAGTTCGGCCCGATCAACAGCAGGTCGCCGTCTCGCGCAATCTGCGTCACCTGCTCCTGCGCCGCGATCCCGTCCTCGGTCTCGGTCTCCGCGAAGCCGGACGTGAACAGTGCCACCCCTCCCACCTTCGCTGCTGCGCAATCCGCCACGATCCGTGCCGCCACCGGCCGCGGTACCGCGCACAGCACGTAGTCGATCGGCTCCGGCACTTCGGCAAGGCTCTTCAGGTTCGTCACGCCCAGTTCCTCGATGCCCGGAATCTCGTTCGGGTCGATCTGGACGGAGTAGAGCTTCCCGCCGAACGTCTTCATCGCGTTCAGCCACATGTAGCCCATCGCCTTCTTGTCCCCCACGACCACGACGGTCTCGGGATTCAAGGCGCGGTCCAGCCGCTTGATCAGCTCAGGTGATGCCATGGCTCGTGTGGCGTACGGCGTACGCCCTATTCGTCTCCGCTCACAACAATCCGCGCGTCCACCGCCAGCGCACCGTCTTTGTAGGCGAACACCGGGTTCAAGTCCAGCT
>DAINRO010000131.1:0-2071 GCA_036741795.1 Chloroflexota bacterium | reverse complement strand
CGCCGCGAACGGTGTTGTGGTCCGTCACCGCGATGACGTCGATCGACCGCTCGCGCGTCCTTCGCAGCAGGTACTCGGGCGAGAGAATGCTATCGGGCGAATAGTGCGTGTGGTTGTGGAGATCGGCGCGGATCACTGCAGGGACTCGATTGGCGGGTACAACTGTTCGCATGACAACTCAGCGTAGTCGGAGGGTACATCGGCCTCGAAGATAGTTGGATCCAACTCGGCGTCGTACTCGATCGACTCGAATTCTGCGGCGAGGACTTCGTTTTGTTCAGGTAGCCATTCTTGCTTCAGTAGGACGCCAGTGACCACATCAACAAATAGATGGTGTCCCGGATTCGCGATATTCCGGTTGATCTTCAAAGCTGGTCGCGTGGCAACTTGCTCCACGTCAAGAACTTGGAACGTGGTAAAAGCGAGATCGAAGGAGAGGCCTGTGGCGTTCAGGAACGGTGGCGCGCCTGGGGGTGGATAGTGGCAGTATTGCCTTCGGTCGTTCGCTATTCTCCAAAACCCCTGATCGCTAACGATATACACGTCACCGGGGTTGCTTACTCCGAAAGGGTCGATGCCGGATAGCCATTCCCTCCGGAAACCGACGCCTGGCTCAAACCACACCTCCTCAACGAATTCCCCGGCCTTCCCCTGCCCCACCACTTTCCCGTGCAGAGTCTCGTAGGTTTGTTCGCTGCTCGCGAATCGATCGATGACCTGGTCACTAGAGCTATCGCCGGTCAAAGGTGCCGGATCATCGGACCCACACCCCCATAGCGTGAGGATGAGCCCGCCAAAGATTAGGGCCTTCAATGCTCGATTCACTCTGAGCGTGGCTCCGCATCACCCCCATCAACCTCATAGGTCGCCGGCTCCTCCTGGATCATCGACCCGTTCGCGCTGAACTGCTCCTGCAGCCGTGTTACACGCAACTCGGCGTCTTGCAGCAATTCCTGGCACTTCACGGCCAGCTTCGTCCCCTCTTCGTACAGCGCCAGCGATTCTTCGAGCGAGAGATTCCCGCCCTCGAGCTTCGCCACCGTCTCCTCCAGGCGCGTGTACAGAGCCTCGAACGGTTCCTTGCTGTCCTTAGAAGCCATACTGCCTCGATACCTCCGCCGGGAACTTCCCGTCCTTTACGTACACGTCCAGCCGCTCCTTCCCCTTCACCTGCGACACGCTCGTCACCGCCTCCTTGCCGTCGCGCACCTGCACCACCGCATAGCCCCGCGATAAGGTGCTCCGTGGGTCCAGCGATCCCAGCTGCGCCGCGAACGTCGCAACTCGTCCGCGCTTCCCCTGCGCCTCCTGTCCGATTGCCGTTCCAGCGTGCCGTAGGAGGTACGCCAGCCGCTCGCCAAGCCTGCCCGTATCCGGCAAAGCCGCCCGCATCCGCTGACCCGACCGCTCCACTCCGCGCCCACCGCCTTCGACTCGGCCTCTCACGTCGATCCCCATGCTGATGAACATGCCGCGCACCTGCCGTGCGATCTCACCCCGATCGGGCGACACAAGTTCCGCCGCCGCCGAGGGCGTCGGTGCCCGCATGTCTGCCACAAAGTCCGCTATCGTCACATCCGTCTCGTGCCCGATCGCCGAGACGACGGGCACCCCGCTTGAGAAGATTGCTCGCGCCACTGGCTCCTCGTTGAACGCCCACAGCTCGTCCGCCGAACCCCCGCCGCGTGCCACGACTATCACGTCGATTCCGCCTGAATCGTTCAGCGCCCGGATAGCCTCCGCCACGCTAACTGCCCCCTCCGCACCCTGTACCGGGGTTGGCGCGAGCACAACTTCCGCCAGCGGCCACCGCCGCTCCAGCACGTGGCAGATATCATGGAACACCGCCCCCGCGGGCGAAGTCACGACCCCTATCCGCTCCGGCATTACCGGTAGTGCTCTCTTTCGTCCCTCGTCGAACAACCCGTCCGCCTCAAGCTTTGCCTTCAGACGTTCAAACTCTGCCTGCCTCGCGCCTACGCCCGCCGGCTGCACGAAGTCCACCACGATCTGCAGGCTCCCCTGTTCCGCGTAAAACTGCACGTTCCCGTGAACCATGACCTGCGCCCCC
>DAINRO010000130.1:0-2117 GCA_036741795.1 Chloroflexota bacterium | reverse complement strand
GGATGCGTTGCGAGCCCTGTTCGACGTGGATCTTGAGGAAGCCATTGGTTTCCCCCTTCTCCACTGCGCGCGCGACCCTGGACATGGGACGCTTGCCGACCAGAGCCTTGATGCCCTTCTCTTTGATCTCTTTCTCCGAAAGTCCGACTCGGCCGAGCGGCGGGTCGATATAGAGCGCGTATGCCGGTATCCGGTCGGTGTGCTTACGGCCGGCATTGGAAAGCAGGTTGTCGGCGACAATCTCGTAGTCGTTGTAGGCCGTGTGGGTGAAAGCGCCTTTGCCGTTGCAGTCGCCCAGCGCCCAGACCTGCGGGTTGGACGTGCGCAGCCCTTCATCGACCTCGATGTAACCGCCGTTGCCGGTTGTGATGCCGGCGAGGTCCAGGCCAAGGTCGTGCGTGTTGGGCACGCGGCCAACGGCAAGCAGGAGGTGTGTCCCGTGCTCGCGCGGCGCCCCCTCCATGCAATCCAAACCGACGGAAAGTCCCTCGGACTCCTTCTGCACGCTAATGCATTCCGCATGGAGCCGCAGTCCGATGCCTTCGTCAGCCAGGAAGCGCTGAATCTCCAGGGACACGTCCTCGTCTTCGCGCGCGACCACGCGAGGGCCCATCTCCACGACTGTGACGCGGCTGCCGAAACGGCGGTACATCTGCGCGAATTCCAGCCCGACGTAGCTGCCGCCGATGACGACAAGATGCGGCGGCACGAAATCGAGATCCATCATCGTCACATTGGTCAGGTAGGGCACCGTATCGATCCCGGGCATCTTCGGAATGAGCGGCCGGCCGCCCACGTTCAGGAAGATCTTCTCCGCGGTCAGCGTCTCGGCGCCGACGCGGACTTGATTGCGGCCGGTGAAGCGCCCGTGTCCGCGGTAGACCGTCACGTCTTTCAGGCCGCCCAGCCAGTTCTCGAGGCCGGTGTTGGAGTTCCGGACGATTTCGTCCTTGCGTGCCTTCACGCGCTTCATGTCGACGTGCGGCTTTTCGTTCAGCACCACCCCATATACGTCGGCGCGACTCGCCACATGCGCGGCGTAGGCACTCGCCACCATGGCTTTCGTGGGGGTGCAGCCGTTGTTGACGCAAGTGCCGCCGAACCTGTCCTTCTCGACCACGGCGACCTTCATACCGGCGCCGGAGAGACGAGCGGCCAAAGAGGGACCGGCCTGGCCCGTGCCGATGATAAGAGCGTCAAAGACCGCAGCGGTCACGCTGACAGCTTGCTCTTGCGCACCGGCAGCTTCCAGTTGAGGCGGACGAAGTGGCAGGTGTACCCGCCGGGATTTCGCAGGAGGTAATCCTGATGCTCCGGTTCGGCCTCCCAGAAATCCCCTGCCGGAACCACTTCGGTGACCGCCTTGCCGGGCCACAGGCCCGAAGCATCCACGTCGGCGATAGTGTCCTCGGCAATACGCTTCTGCTCGTCGCTGGTATAGAAGATCGCCGAGCGATAGCTGGTGCCGACGTCGTTGCCCTGGCGATTGCGCGTGCTCGGGTCGTGAATCTGGAAGAAGAACTCGAGAAGCCGCCGATAGCTGATGCGGGCGGGATCAAACGTGATCTCGACTGCTTCGGCGTGCCCGGGATGATTGCGATAGGTCGCGTGGGCATTGGTGCCGCCGGCATAGCCGACCCGGGTCGACAAAACGCCCTCCTGGCGGCGGATGAGATCCTGCGCGCCCCAGAAGCAGCCTCCAGCGAGAACGGCGCGCTCCGTGGTCATTGGCGCTCCTCCACCTGGCTCAAGTAGGCCCCATAACCCTCGGCCTCCATATCGTCGCGATGGATGAAGCGCAGCGCGGCCGAGTTGATGCAATAGCGCAATCCGCCGCGGTCGCGCGGCCCGTCGGGGAAGACATGCCCGAGATGGCTGTCGCCGTGCACCGAGCGCACCTCGGTGGCCGTACCGTCCGGGAGTTCGTTGACATTGGCAGGTTCGATGGGCCGGGTGAAGCTCGGCCAGCCGGAGCCCGAGTCGAACTTGTCCGACGAGGCGAACAGCGGCTCGCCCGAGACGACGTCGACGTAGATGCCCGGTTCCTTGTTGTGCAGATACTCCCCGGTTCCGGGATACTCGGTGTCGCTTTGCTGCGTCACGCGATACTGCTCCGG
>DAINRO010000129.1:0-2118 GCA_036741795.1 Chloroflexota bacterium | reverse complement strand
CCCCACATGGACGTCGTCTTCGACGAGGACGTCCGCATCTTCGTCGCCGGGCTCGCCGTCCCTGCCGACTTCATCGCCGAGATGCACAAGCGCGAAATGATCGTCATGGTCATGTGCGGCCGAGTCCGCCACGCCGAGAAGTCCGTCGAGGCCGGCGCCGACATCGTCGCCGCCCAGGGCACCGAGGCCGGAGGCCACACCGGCGAGGTCGGCGCGCTGGCCCTCATCCCGCAGGTCGTGGACGCCGTGAACGTGCCGGTGATCGCCGCCGGCGGCATGTCCGACGGCCGCGGCCTCGTCGCCGCGCTCGCCCTCGGCGCCGAGGGCGCGATCTTCGGCACTCGCTTCATCGCCAGCCCCGAGGCGCAGGCCGCCCCGGGCTACCGCGAGGCGCTCGTCCGCTCCAACGAGGCGGACACGATGCGCACCCGCGCCTACACCGGCAAGCCCGCGCGCACCATCAAGACCCCCTACGCCGAGGAGTGGGAGACGCGCGCCGACGAGATCAAGCCCTTCCCCTTCCAGGCCATGACCTCGATCCAGAACCAGGCAATGGACTACCCCGGCCTCGGCGAGTCCTTCGACCCGGCAAAGACCTTCATGCCCGCCGGCCAGGGCGTCGGCCTCATCCACGAGATCAAACCCGCCGCCGAAATCGTCCGCGACATCGTCCGCGAGGCCGAGGCCGTCATCGACCAGCGCTTCGTCCAGCCAAGCCTCGAGAAGTCCGCGCCGTAGGGGCGAGGCACGCCTCGCCGTACAGTGGGGGCATGCGAGTAGACTGATAGATGCCCATAGAGGCCGTCATGACGTTAGCTGACTCACCTGCTATCCGATTTCCCCTGAGACGGAAGAGCATCCACGCCGACTTTATGACCAGGGCGTTCCTGCTGGTTGGCACGGGGTTGGCAGCAGTCCTTTTCATTGGGTGGATTGCGGGCGGCCCCGCCATCGATTGGGTGACGATCCTATTTATCGTCGCATTTCCAGCCGTCGGCATTTGGGGGTGGCGAGGGATGTCTATCGGTACAGCGGAACTGGATCAGCGCGGAATACGCGTTCGTGCCAGGATGCAGAGCCAGACTTATCCATGGGAGGATATCGACTCGATCGAGGCCACCACATTCGAGCAGGTCGACAAGCTGGGCGATAACACAGCGATTCTTCGGACGCTCGGCGTGGACATGAGTCATCCGATGGTGCTAATCGTGCTTAAGCGAAGTGCTCGGAACCATTGGTTCCTCAGCAGAATTGGCACGCGGGAATTCGGATACCGCATGGGACTCAAGATAACGTTCGAGCCCGAGGACGTTGCCGGATTCGTCAAAGAGGCTAACAGGTTCCTCAGCGCACGCCCGACCGAGGACCACTCGTTTCAGAATTCACAGACTTGAAGACCACCCGCGCCATAGTTCAGACCGGCCCGCGCGCCCTGGAGATGCGCGAGCTACCCCTGCCGGAGATCGGCCCAGATGATGCGCTCCTCCGCGTGGAGGGATGCGGGATCTGTGGCTCCGACTACGAGCAGTACGAGGGCACACTCCCCGCCCGCTACCCTGTGATCCCCGGCCACGAGCCGGTCGGCCGCATCGCCGAGATCGGCCCACAGGCGGCGGAGCGCTGGGGCGTCGCCGAGGGCGACCGCGTCTGCGTCGAGGCTCTGGCACCCTGCGGGAACTGCGAACAGTGCACCTCCGGCGCCACGCACCTCTGCTCCGGGCGCGGCGGTATCGCCTCCTACGGCTTCCTCCCGCTGAGCATGGAGCCGGGTCTCTGGGGAGGCTACGCGGAGTACCTGTACCTCCCGCCCGCAGTGCGCGTCCACCGGATCGACGACTCAATCGCGCCGGAGATCGCCACGCTCTTCAACCCCATCGGCGCCGGCTTCCGCTGGGCCGTTGCCATGCCGAAGCTCCAGCCCAGCGAAACCATCGTCATTCTTGGCCCCGGCCAGCGCGGCCTCGGCAGCGTCATCGCCGCCAAGGAAGCGGGCGCCGGCAAGATCATGGTCACCGGCCTTGAACGTGACTCCACCAAGCTCGCCCTCGCTCGCGACTTCGGCGCTGACGCGACAGTCGTCGCGGACAAGGAGGACGTCCGCTCCGCCGTCCGCGAGGC
>DAINRO010000128.1:0-2140 GCA_036741795.1 Chloroflexota bacterium | reverse complement strand
GCGAGCGCGACTCGCGGCCCGCACCCGTCCACGTCAGCATCGGCTCCCCCTTCACTCTCCCCCAGGGCACCTCCATCGCCGACGCCAAGTTCGCGATGCAGGACGCGATAAGGGCGCTGATCCCGTCAGCGCTCCCTTAGTACGCTTCCTCATCTCCCAACTGTCATCCTGCGGCCACCGGAGTCCGCCAGCAGCACCGGCCTCGTCCCGCAGGATCCGGGGCGGGGTAACGCAAGTCCGCTCGCCCAACCGTTCCGTTCCCGCAGGCAATCCGCTGTTTCACCGCGTCTTGATCACGACCGTCCCCGCGACGTAATCGTGCAGCCCCCGCTTCTCCGCCGTGAAGGCGATCATCAAATACCCGATGCCGAGCGTGATCGCGCTCAAGAAGTAGGCGAGATACCGGCCGACAGCGCGCCCCGGGTCGAGCGGATCGCCGTTCGCTTCCACCACTTTGACACCCATTGCCATCTTCCCAGGAGTAGCCCCGTCCGCCGCCACCCAGAATCCCACCGTATACACGAGTCCGACAAGGATGTTGAGCACGAATAGACCCGCGGAGTCGTCGATCACCAGCGAAAGAACCACCTGGACAACGATCAGGATAATCCCGTCGATGAACGCCGCTGCAAACCGCATCCAGAACCCCGCGTACTGCATCCCCGCGGCGGCTCCGGCTGCCACCGCCGCCCCGCAGTTCCCGCAGAACGTCGCGCCCATCGCCAGGGCGTTACCGCACGAGGAGCAGAACCCGGGCGCGCCCGCCGCTGCCACAGCCGCCTGCCCCTCCGCTTGCCACTCCGGAGTGGGTGCCGGCGCGCGGCGCGCCTCCTCCTCCGCCTTCATCTCGGCCGTGCAGTTCTCGCAGAACTGAGCGGCTCCCTGGATATCGTTCCCGCAGCGGATGCAGCGTGTCGTCAAATCGCCGCTTAGCCTAACGCAATCCCCGCAACGCCGAAACTACAGCGCGCCCCTGATTGTTCACAACCGACGGAAGTTAGAAGTAAGAAGAGTGAAGTCAGAAGTAGTGCCATCCCTCACTTCTAACTTCTAACTTCGTCCTTCTAACCTATCCCCTCGGCAGCCCCAGCCCCCGCGTCGCGATAATCCCGCGGTTGATCTCGCTTGTGCCGCCCGCGATCGTCGAGGCCACGGCGCCCAGGTAGGCGCGCGCGTACTTGCCCTTCGCCGGCGTCCACTTGCCGTTGGACTCGGACCGCAGCAATTGGCCCGAGAGCCCCAGCACCTTGAGCGCCGTGTTCTGGATGCGTTGATTGAGCTCGCCGGCGTAGATCTTCACCGCGCTCGCCTCGTGGTTGGGGACGAGGCCGCGGTTCTGCATGCTGATCACGTTGTAGCTCATCAATCGCGCCGTCACCGACTCGATGAACCGGTCCGCCAACTCCGCCCGGCTAGCATCGGAGACACTTCTACCTTCTGACTTCTGACTTCTAACTTCCTCCAAAAGGTCCTCCACCATCTGCCCCTGCGCGATCGACGTCCCGATGCTTGAGCGCTCGTAGTCGAGCGTCGTCGTGCCGACGTACCAGCCCCGGTTCTCCTCGCCCAGCAGGTCCTTCACCGGGATCCGCACGTTCTCCATGAACACCTCGTTGAACCCCGGCGTGCCAGCCATGTTCACCAGCGGCCGCACCTCCACACCGGGCGACTTCATGTCCATCAGGAAGTAGCTGATCCCCTTGTGCTTCGGCGCCTCCTGGTCCGTGCGCGCCATCAGGATCATCCGGTCGCTGTACTGCGCCCCCGTCGTCCAGATCTTCTGGCCGTTCACCACGTAGTCGTCGCCGTCGCGCACGGCCTTCGTCTTGAGGCTCGCCAGGTCGGAGCCACTCTCCGGCTCGCTGAACCCCTGACACCAGATCGAGTCGCCGCTGAGCATCGGGGTCAGGTGCTCGCGCTTCTGCTCCTCGGTGCCGTAGGCGATGATCGTGGGGCCGGCCATCGTGATCCCGATGCCGCCGGGCCGGGGAGCGCGAGCCAGCGCCAGCTCCTCGTTGAAGATGAACTGCTGCATCACCGACATGTCCGCGCCGCCGTACTCCTTCGGCCAGGCCGGCGCCACCCACCCCTTCGTCGCCAGCTTCTTCATCCAGGCGTTGTAGCTGGCCATCGCCGCCGC
>DAINRO010000127.1:0-2263 GCA_036741795.1 Chloroflexota bacterium | reverse complement strand
GTCGCCCGGCTGGTAGTCCTTGAGCGCGATCTTGTGGCCGATCGGGATGTCGTTCTTCGCCGTGACCGCGACGTCCTTGTCGTCTTCCATGATCCAGCCGCTCAGCGGCTGGCCGGATTTCACGCCCTCGACGACGACGACGCCGACACCATCGCCTTCCTCGTGAACGACGAAATGGATCATCCCGTTATTCTATGGGATCAGATCCTCGCCGAGATCGTGGCTCGAACGCCCCTTCCGCAGAATCGCGCTTGGCAGCGCGGCGAAGGGGCGGTCAGGTCAAGACGTCAATGAGCACCGCTATGGCAGCGGCCCGATGATGTCTTTCAGCGACGGGAACCAGACGCGGTTGTACTTCGTCTGCTCGAACTCGTAGTAGAGCGCCGGGGTCGTCGGGTCGAGCGTGTTGCCCAGGATGTTCAGGTCCATCGGCTCGGTGCTGCCCCAGTGACCGGTGTCCAGGCGCCTCATCACTGTCTCCACGGCGGCCGCAGACTCCGCCACGCTGAAGTTGCAATGCCCGAAGCGGTTAACGAATGCCCGGCGATAGAGCTTGCCGTAGCCGTTCTTTGCGATGGCCTTGTCATAGCCTTCGACGAGGTGCACGGTCACGGCCGCATCGCCGTTGGTATGAAAGCGAAACACCGGAACCTTCGGCTCGGCATACACGGTGCGACCGGCCGCGGTCCACCACTTGATTGCCTTGGGATCTGCCGCGACGCGGGGAGCCCTGTTTATCCTTTTGAGGTCGCGCTCGAGGTCAGCGCGCGCCTCCCGATAAAGAACCCGTACGGCCCTCTTGTAGTCGTCGTCGCCGTTCTCCCAGAAGTCCTCATAGTCGACGCCGGTGTTCCACGACAGCTGCCCGGGAGCGGCATGCTCGAACATGAACCGCGACTGGCCGCCCAGCTGCCCGCCCGCCCTGGCGAAGAACGATTCGTACATGCTTTTCTGAAGCTCGTGCACGTTCTTCGGGTTGGGTTCGGGCGTGGTGGCGCTGACCCACGCCGGCTGCTGTCCCACGGTGGTGGCAAGCGCGATCCGCGCACGTCCGAGCGGCGTTTTCTGGGCTTCGTCGATGGCCGCCCGCCACGCCACAGTCAGCTCGGCGAGGTTCTGCGGAGGATTGACGACCGGCAGGTTCGGAGCGATCAGGGCCTGGAGGGCGAACCAGGCATCCAGCTCGGAGTTCATCAGCCAGACCGGGGTATGGGCACAACCGGCTGCCACGCCGTCGATCCGGTCGGAATGGATCTCCGCCATCGCGAGAGCGACGTGCCCGCCGCCCGAGTGTCCGTACTGGATGGTGCGCCTGGGCTTTCCGTGCGCCGCCTCGAACACATCCAGCACGGTGATCAGGTCATGAATCTCGTGAGCCGGATCGTAGGCCACGGCTCGGTCCGCGCGACGGGCGGTTCCCGATACGGCGTAGCCACGCGCCAGCCAGTGGAGATATCTAGCGGCATTCGGGTTTTGCGCGAAATCCAGATCGTTGATGAGGACCCCGTTCCAGTTGTCCGGGAACCGGATCTGGTAGGTCGTCCCTCGAGGCAGTGTGCCGCGCTCGTCGGTGAACGTCTGCGCCTGTGCCGCGGTCGACCAGGCCGCAAGAGCGGCCACCCATAGGGTTAACGCAGCAAGAACGCCGGCGACATAGCTCTTTCGTGCGGGATTCATGTCCCCTCCTCGATGGGCCCTGGTGGGCGATTGGCTTGTTGTCCTACGTTCGTGCCATTTAAACAGGCGGCACTCTGCAGTTGCCATCAAAACTAAATCATCAATTCATCAGCCTCGGGAATGAATCGTCTGCGCTGTGATGCAGGGACGGATATCCTCCCGCCATGGTTGGCCGGCGCAGGTTCCTGGGAGCTCTCGCAGCGCTTGGTGTCTCGCAGACGCTTCCATCCTGTGCCGCCGATCGCAAGGTCAGCTTCGGTTCGTACCCGTTCACGCTCGGCGTGGCATCAGGTTATCCGTCGCCGGACAGCGTCGTCCTCTGGACGCGGCTCACCGGGAGTCTCGATCCCCTCGCCGTCCGCGTGCACTGGGAGCTCGCCGCCGACGAGTCGATGAAATCGATTATTTCTTCGGGAGAAACGGCTGCAGAACCAGCGTGGGCCCATTCCGTGCACGTGGAGGTGCCGGGGCTCGCCCCCGAGCGCTGGTACTGGTATCGCTTCAGCGCCGGCGGCGCGCAGAGCCCGGTCGGGCGCACACGCACCGCGCCTGCCGCCGGAGCGCCGGCGCCGCGCCTGCGCTTCGC
>DAINRO010000126.1:0-2321 GCA_036741795.1 Chloroflexota bacterium | reverse complement strand
GACGCCGTGATCGACGTCGACGGCAGCCGCTTCATCACCTACAAGGCGGCGTGGAGCATGACCGAGGGCGAGCCGGACGCTGACCTGATGGTCAGCATGGCCAAGGCCTGGGCATCGGACGCCAGCCGCCGGGTGGTGGCGCACGGCCAGCAGATCCACGGCGGCATCGGCTTCACCAAGGAGTACAAGATCCAGCTCTACTTCCGCCGCCAGAAGTGGCAGGAGTTGATGTGGGGCGACGCGGACTACCACCGCGAGAAGGTCGCCCAGCTTATGGGCGTCTAGCCTCTCGAAGAACGCGAACTGTCGTAGGGGCGGGTTTTGAAACCCGCCCCTACAGGTTTGTTTTCCGGGTCTTCCGGTCTGGTATTGTTCTGAGTCGGCATGGCGAACTCCGGCGACGAAATCGAGAATCCGGTGAGCGGCGAGCGGGTGACCTTCCAGCGGACTGCCGCGGAGACGGGCGGTGAGCTGCTCCGCTGGGAGCATGCGCTCCGGCCCGGTGCGCGGGTGCCGTACGACCACATCCACTCTGCCCAGGAGGAGCGGTTCGAAGTTGTTGCCGGGACGGCGACGGTGAGGATTGGTAAGGACACGAAGGTGTTCAAAGCGGGCGAGACGCTTGTGATCCCTGCCGGGACGGCCCATGGGCTCGTGAACAACGGGGACGACGAGCTGCGAGTGATAACGGAGTTGAGGGCGGCAATGAACACCGAGGTCTACTTCGAGACCGTGTTCGGGTTGGCGCGCGACGGCAAGGTCGGGAAGAACGGAGTGCCGAACCTGCTGCACGCAGCCGTCATCGTCCGGGACCTGGGCGAGAAGGGCGGAGTCCCAGGACCACCGCTGGTCCTTCAGCAGATCGGGATCACTGTGCTGGCGGCAATCGGCCGCCTCTTCGGCTACAAGGCCCGGTATGAGAAATACAGCGGCACTTCGTAGGGGCGAGGCATGCCTCGCCCCTACGAAGTGCCTATGGGTCCTGTTCGGACTCACCAGTCCCGGCGACTAGAGCCGGGAAGGTCATCAGGCCGGCTGCTGGCGCGTGGATGACCGGGGGAGGAAGCCCGCGCGAAACGCGGCGAAGACAATTACCGCGAGCGCCATAGGTACGGTAATGA
Source organism: Chloroflexota bacterium (assembly GCA_036741795.1). Classification (GTDB taxonomy): domain Bacteria; phylum Chloroflexota; class Dehalococcoidia; order SM23-28-2; family RBG-16-64-32; genus DATKKM01. The sequence goes on along the minus strand of DAINRO010000126.1, from coordinate 1,200 downwards.
AGGCCATCCAGAACATGATGAGGGCGCCTGCAAGGGCGCCTACCACGACCATCGCGAACCCCAGCCGGGGCTGAGCGCGGCAGAGCCAGAGGCCAATAAGCGTAACTAGCGGGGTCAGGAGGAACGCGAGTCCCCAGGCCACGTGTTCCGTGCTGTTGTTGAAGTCTCCGGCGTCGAAGAATGCGATCGCTACGCCGTTCAGTATTAGTGCCAGGAGCGGAAGCGAAAGCAAGACAAGACCGATCCGCATCGGCAATGAGTCGTTCATTGTTGTTATTCCTTTCGGTTGAGCGGCGCCGGTTTCGAGGCGCCAGGTGATATCAGATGGGACGCCGGCGAGCCAGCGGACGAGGATCTCGATCGCGGTCCCCGTGGGTGGCTCCCGCTCAAGGTCGGCCAGACGCTGCTGGTGCCACAGGTCGCAGTCGATCTCCTCGCGACGTTCCGCCCTTGTTTCCGACGGGAGGCCGCGGATGTAGACAGCGGTCCAGGAACGGGTCAGCCCGATGGCAAGGTCAAGAAACCACCTCATTGGGTGGCCAACCGTCTCTTCGGCTCGATGGCCGCAAGTTCCGGGCCCGCGCGAGCCCGGACGAGCGCCGCTTCCCCGGCTGCAGTCACGGAGTAGAAGCGTCGCCGCGGCCTGCCCTCGTTGGCGGCGGCGACGGGATCCTCCCATTCGCTGGTGAGAAGGCCGGACTTCTCCATCCGGTCCAGCGCCTTGTAGAGCGTCCCGTGCGCCGTCAGCAAACGGGCGTTCTCCCGCTCCTTGATCTCTTTCGCGATCATGAACCCGTGGAAGTAGGGCGCGCCGCGGACGCGCATGTAGATGGCCGAGTCCAGGATCGACAGTTCGATCGGGAGCAGGGTTCCCGCCTTGCGACGTGGCATGGGGAAAGAATAGGAAGATATCTGCCGGTTGTCAAGTCCCCCGCGAAATAGCTACGTTCGGAGGCCGTCGAGGAGGCGGGTGAGACTAGCGCCCATCTCTTCGCGGGCGGCGGCGACGTCCTCGGATCGGGCGATGAAGAGGCCGGCCTCGTGGACGGCGGCGAGCAGGAGATGAGCGAGTGGTCCGACGGGCTGCTCCTTCATGTAGCCGCCGGCCATCGCCGCGGTCAGGCCGGAGGCGACCAGCGACAGGCCGTACTTCTCTTCGATAGCGCGCCATTCGTCCCAGCCCAGGACAGAGGGGCCGTC
>DAINRO010000125.1:0-2328 GCA_036741795.1 Chloroflexota bacterium | reverse complement strand
GACATGGGATCGAGTACCCAGTCGCCGCGGTTCGACCACAGCCGCACGCATCGCTCGATGGTTCCGAGTTGAAGTGGCGCGATGTGCTTTTCGTCGTTCTTCTTCGGCGGTGCCTGTAAGGTGTCCGTCTCGCGGATGCCATACCAGATCGGACGCGCCCACAAAATCCACTCCTCGTTAGACACGTCCGTCTTGATCGGTTCCGCGTTCTCGCCAGGGGCGCGGAATAGCAGGATGTAATCCGCCATTGCAGGAATCGACCAGGCGCTATCCTTGTTCTTTTGCACGAACAGGAGTGACTTTGATTTCGTGCGGATCGCCTGCGCTTGCGGGTCCTTGTCGATGACAACTTCACCGTGATAGATAAAGCCCTCGTCCTGGTAGAGCTTGATGATCTCCCCGCGAAAATCCCGCCAACCGATCTGGTCGTGCATGATCTTCGTCGTACTCACCTGCTGGACGTGGACAGCGGCCCGCCGTCCCGGCTGCGTCACGCGGAATATCTCGCGCACCGCGAATCGGTAGTGCTCGAAGAAGTCCGCATAGTCGAGGCAGTTTCCCATGTCCCTCAGCGACGCTGAATACGTGTAGAGTTGGGCGAACGGCGGAGAGTGAACAGACAGCCCCACGCTACCCGCATCCACCTCCACCAACCGCTCCACGCAATCACCCAGCATCAGCTTCCAGTCCGGCCCCTCCGCCGTATCGGTCACATAATCACTAGTCTTAGACGTGCTTCCCTCTATCAATTCGGCCCTCTCTATATCTTTAACGTGCTCGATCACATAGCCCGCCGTCCGGTTGTGTTCGGCTTCCTTGCGCCAGACGTTCTCCGCGATCCGCCCTTCCGCTTCCGAGATGATGATCTGTACCGTCACCGCCTCTTGTTGCCCGAAACGCCAGCACCGGCGGATAGCCTGGTAGTACTGCTCGAACGAATCACCGAGCCCCAGGAACATGACCTGATGGCAGTGCTGCCAATTCATCCCGTACCCGAAGATCGTTGGCTTTGTGATGAGCACGCGCACATCTCCCGAGCGCCAGCGCCGCTCCCGATCCACCTTCACATCGGGCGAGTCATTGCCCTCGACCAACTCCGCGAGATCACCGAGTGCCCGCCGTAGCTCGCGGCCCTCGTCATTGAGCCCGCACCACACAATCCACTGCCCCGTCGATTCGCGGATCATCTCTGCGGCGCGTGCAACGCGAGCCTCCATTGACCCCTTGCGTGCGGCCGTTCGGCCCTGAACACCTCCGACCAGTTGCGGCATGAGCATCCCCCGGTCCGGCTTCCAGTCCGTAGGGACAACCACGTCCGCAATCGACAACTCTGGCAAGTCGAAGCCTGCATCATCAAACCCAATGTCGGACGGGCGGCGAACATACATGGCCCAGGTCGCCATCCACTTGAAGAACGGCTCGACGGCATGGCCCTTGAGACGCCAGCCGTTCACCGGATCGTCATGAACGAACCACGTCGCCAACATATCTCTCCGCCTCATCACGCCGAGAAACTCCGCATGGTTAGCGAGTTCGGCTATGTCGTTCGGCGCTGGCGTCGCTGTACAGGCCAGCCGGTTCGGCACAGCCGTCCACTCCCGAACCAATTTATCCCGCGTCTTGCCCGCCATTGACTTCAGGATGCTGGACTCGTCCAGGACGATGGCATCCCACTGGCCGGGGTCGAAGTTGTCCAGCCGTTCGTAGTTCGTGATGTAGAAGCCGGTAGTCTCAGGCTGGGTCGTCACGTAGGCGATCTCCGCGCCGAGCACGCGCCCCTCGGCGACCGTCTGCTGGGTGACACCCAGGGGCGACACGATCAGGATGCGCTCGCCCATCTGCCGCGCCCACTCGATCTGCATCCTTGTCTTGCCGAGGCCGGTGTCCGCGAAGATGGCCGCGCAGCCTCGTTTAATGGCCCATCGTGTTATCGCCGCCTGGAATGGGAATAGGCTATCGTGGACGTCGCCGGGGTCCCGCCCACTCGATTGCACAGTAGGCACCTTCGCATCAAGGAATGTTGCGTATTCCGTCACCACTCGACACCGCCCCACGGCTTGCACGCCCACGGCTTCCAGCCCTGCGCCGCCCAAATCTCGAACGCCATCTGCGCGTTGCGGATCGGGTTCATCCACGACTCCCAGAAGTCGGCCCACTTCGGCGCGTGGATCGGGTGGATCTGGAAGATGCCCCGCGTACCCGATGATGGGTTGATCGCCGCCGGGTTCCACTTCCGCCCCATCTCGCACCACGACACGGCCAGCGCACCGTTGCAGTCCCAGGCGAACCCCTGCCCACAGACGGCCTGCACCATCTCGGGCGGGTATC
>DAINRO010000124.1:0-2479 GCA_036741795.1 Chloroflexota bacterium | reverse complement strand
CGACGGCAAACAATGAGCCGCTGGACAGCATAATGTACGACTTCAACGACAGCGGAGCGGTGAATCTATCGGACATCTCTATCATGGGTGGCTCGAGCTACGGCAAGTTCGTTAACCAGGCCGTTTCCGGTACGCGATTCGACGTCAACGCAGACGGGGCCATCAATCTGTCCGACGTTTCCATCATGGGCGGCCCCCCTTACAGTTACGATAACTGCCGAAGAACGGACGGCGTGTGGGCTCGCTGGCCGCAATGAGACTCCTTGCACCTTACGTGCACGTCATGGTATCGTTCTCGCGGTTCCGGCGGGTAGCTTACGCCCCTCTTTAGCGCCCGACTCGCGTAGCCGTTTCGATACATGGACTTTCGTTTTTCGCCTGCTGAAGAGGCCTTTCGCGCCGAAGTGCGCGGCTGGCTGGAGGACAACCTGCCCGAGAACTGGACAGGTGACCGCTTTACGCGCTCATCTTCACAGTCTGAGGAAGGAATGAGCGTCTACAAGGAGTTCGCCCAGAAGCTGGCGAAGAAGGGCTGGGTGGCCCCGCACTGGCCGAAGGAATACGGCGGCCAGGGCTTCTCCACGATCGAGCAACTCGTCTTCAACGAGGAGATGGCAGACGCCAACGCCCCCCTTGGTTACTCGATGATCGGTGTCGGCTGGGCCGGCCCGACGATCATCGTCTACGGCACGGAGGAGCAGAAGCAGAAGTTCCTCCCGGACATCACCTCGGGCGAGGTCATGTGGTGCCAGGGGTTCAGCGAGCCCAACGCCGGCTCCGACCTCGCCAACATCGCCACCCGCGCCGAGCGCGACGGCGACGACTACATCGTCAACGGCCAGAAGATCTGGACCTCCGGCGCGCACTACGCCGACTGGATGATCCTCATCGCCCGCACCGACCCCGAGGCGCCGAAGCACAAGGGGATCTCCTACTTCCTCGTCGACATGAAGACGCCGGGGCTGACGACCTCGCCGCTAATCGACATGATGGACAACCACGCTTTCAACGAAGTGTTCTTTGACAACGTTCGGGTGCCGAGAGCCAACTTGCTGGGCGAGGAGAACCGCGGCTGGTACATCTCGACGACCACTCTCGACTTCGAGAGGTCCTCTATCGGAGGCGCCGTCGAGGCGCGGAAGATGGTCGACGACCTCACCGACTACTGCAAGAACACCAGGTACAACGGCCATCGCCTCATCGACGAGACTCGTGTGCGTACGCGCCTGGCGGACGCCGCGATCGAGGCGGAGCTGGGGCGGCTCCTGTCCTACCGGGTAGCCACGCTCCAGAGCCGGGGATCGGTGCCGAACTACGAGGCCTCGATCGCCAAGCTCTTCAACACGGACCAGAAGTTGCGAATGGCGCGAGCCGGTCTCGAGATCATGGGCCTATATGGCCAGCTCGAGCACAAGGACGAGCGAGCACCACTGAAGGGCCGCTTCGAGCGCCAGTACTTATGGCAGACCGGCCTCGCCGTCGGCGGAGGCACCACAGAGATCCAGAAGAACATCATCGCCATGCGTGGCCTCGGGCTGCCGCGGCAGTAAATCGGAATCAGGAAGTAGGGAGGAAGAAATGGACCTTGGACTAGACGAACAGCAGGAGATGCTCAAGAACTTCGCGCGGGACTTCCTGGAGAAGGAATGTCCCGAGTCACTCGTCCGCGAAATGGAAGAGGACGAAAAGGGGTACTCCCCCGAGCTCTGGAAGAAGATGGCGGAACAGGGCTGGATGGGTTTGATCATCCCCGACACCTACGGCGGCGCGGGCATGACGCTCTGCGAGCTGACCGTGCTGCTCGAGGAGTTCGGCCGGGCCCTGGTGCCGGGCCCGTTCATCTCGACCGTTGTCCTCGGCGCGACTCCGATCATGGAGGCTGGCACGGAGGAGCAGAAGCAGCAGTACCTGCCGAAGGTCGCCGCGGGCGAGATCATCCTGACGCTGGCTCTCACCGAGCCGAGCGCGAAGTGGAGCGCCGATGGCGTGACCCTCGAGGCGAAGAAGGACGGCGGCGACTACGTGCTGAACGGCACGAAGCTGTTCGTGCCGGACGCCCACGTCAGCGACTACATGGTGGTCGTGGCCCGCACGGGCGGCAGCGGCGAGGACGGGATCACGCTGCTGATCGTGCACTCGAAGTCGCCGGGCATCAAGTTCGAGGTGCTGAAGACGATCGCCGCGGACAAGCAGTGCGAGGTGACGTTCGAGAACGTGAAGGTGCCGGCGGCGAACCTGCTGGGTGCCGAGGGCAAGGGCTGGCCGATCATGGAGAAGACGGAGAAGGTTGCGACGGTCGCGGCCTGCGCGTACCTCGTCGGCCTCAGCCAGATGGACTTCGATGTGACGCTCAACTACGCCAAGGAGCGCGTGCAGTTCGGCCGGCCGATAGGCTCGTTCCAGGCGATCCAGCACAAGCTGGCGGACGCCGTGATCGACGTCGACGGCAGCCGCTTCATCACCTACAAGGCGGCGTGGA
>DAINRO010000123.1:0-2596 GCA_036741795.1 Chloroflexota bacterium | reverse complement strand
TCGGACCCTAGACTGCCAACATGGCGCCATCTACAATTCGGCCTAGCCTTAGCCACTCCCTTGACCCCGACCAGGAACATCCGTGCCCGACAAAGTAAGCATCGACGTAATTCCCAACATTCGCGACGCCGTTTTTGACCTTGTCTCCGGGTATGCCCGGAGCAAGCGCTTCTGTCGCTACGCGGACGTCCGCATCGAGATCAGCGAAGGTAAGGCCGCCGTCTCTGAGAACGGCATGGACAAGTACAGCGGCGAGGATTACCGGTTCGCATTCGGCGTCCGTGTCGTCGCCGGCGACAAGATCTCGGCTCCGGGCTACTTCGGCGAACTTGTCGGCACTTCTGACCTCCCCCGACTCAACGAACACATCCAGGATGCCCTGGACAGCGCGTACGATCGCGCCCTCGCCAACGCCCGTGGCAAGGACGGGGCTCGCTCCCGCTTCGGCGTCCTCGGCTCCTCCCTGGCCGACATGACCCTGGCCCCAATCGATGTCCGCCAGGACACGGTGGACGGTGACTACGAGCTGGACCCGCGCGAGGTATCCCTTGAGGAGGCGGTGAAATACGTCCGTGATGTGTCAGAGCGAGTCAAAGGCCTTGATCCCGGAGTCGCCTTCAACCACATCTCTGCTTACACACAGCTCGAGCGCCAGCTATTCGTCAGCACAGAAGGCGCCAACATCCAGCAGACCTTCGCGATCACCCAGGGCACATGCTTCGTCATCGCCCAGACGGACGCCGGGTACCAGGAACTCTACGACTTCTCCGGCCATCAGCGTGGCTGGGAGGTCATAACCCACGGCCTTGACTCCGCGGATGGCTTCATTAAGCTCGACAACTTGACGGACTTCTCCCTCGCTCTCGCCCGCGATACCGTCGCCCTCTGCGCCTGCAAGCCCCTGAAAGCCACCGACAAGGAAGTCGTGGTCGTTACGGATCCTCACTACAACGCCCTCGTCTCCCACGAAATCGTCGGCCACCCCACCGAGCTCGACCGCGCCCTCAAGTACGAGACCGGATACGCGGGCCGCTCCTGGTTTCTCCGCGACACCACCGACAACCAGCTCGGTAAGCGCGTTGGCTCCGATCTCGTCACCGCCTTCAGCGACCCGACGATCGAAGGCTTTGGCCACTACATGTACGATGACGAAGGGACGCCCGCCCGGCGCGTCTGCCACTTCGAGAAGGGCATTTTCAACGCCTTCAACAACTCCCGCCAGACTGCCGCCATCGTCGGCGCCGAGCCCAACGGCCACTACAAGGCCACCGACGCCTCCTTCGTGCCCCTCATCCGCATGTCCAACACCGCCTTCTCCCCGGGCGACAGCGACCCCCACGACATCATCCGCGAGGTGGAGGACGGCTATTACGTCGTCGGCCACCGCATCCCCTCCATCGCCGAGTCGCGCGAGAACTTTCGCATCACCGCCATGAAGGTCTACGAGATCAAGCAGGGCGAGATCGGCGAGATGTTCCGCGACGGCGGCCTCATGTCCGACAGCCGCAACTACTTCATGAACGTCGACGCCGTCGGCAACGACTTCCGTCTCTACTCCATCCCCAACTGCGGCAAGGGCCAGCCCATGCAGACCAAGCGCATGTCGAACGGGGGACCCACTATGCGCTCCCGCGCCCGCCTCACGGGGAAGTAACTATGCCCTGTCATTCTGACGCAGTCAGAATCTGGCGGGGGGAAGGGGCCAGCGGCCCGACCGTCGAATGAAACCCTGGAACGACAGCGACGCCGGCGCTGACCCGATAGACCAACTCGTCTATCTCTCCAACCTCATCGGCTCCGACCTCGCACTCGTCCAGCCCGGCGGCGGCAACACCTCCGTCAAGATCGAGGAGACCGACCTTTTCGGGAACAGCGTCCAGTCGCTGGTGGTAAAGGGGAGCGGCACGGACCTGCGGACTATCGAGCCGGACGGGTTCACCCACCTCTATCTCGACCGGCTCGCCGTTCTACGGGAGCGGGACGCGATGAGCGACGAGGAGATGATGGCCCTCATGCGCGCCTGTATGCTCTTCGCGGACCGAGATCCAGTGCCGAGTGTGGAGACGCCGCTCCACTCGATCCTGCCGCACAGGTTCGTCGCGCATACGCATGATATCGCGAGCCTGTCGCTCACGGACACGCCTTCCGCCCGAGAGCACGTCCAGCAGGCCCTCGGTGACGACGTGGCCTTCCTTGAGTACGTGCGGCCGGGGTTCCCCCTCGCGAAGCGGATGGCCGAGCAGTTCCGCGACGGCCCACCACCGGGCGCCATTGGCCTCGCCATGGAAAAGCACGGCTTCGCCGCCTGGGGCAAAACCGCTAAGGAGTGCCACGAGAACCTAACGTCGATCATCTTCCGCGCCGAGAGGTATGCGGGCGAGCGACGTGGCAAGGGATCGAATGGCACTGGCCCGAAATCGGTCGAACATGGGTGGGACCTGACGACGGCCGCCACCATCGCCCTCATCATCCGAGGTGCCCTCACCTCGGGCGGCTATCCCAGCATCCTCACCTTCGATGGTGACCCGGACCTCATCGACGCCATCTCCCATCCTGGGTATCCAGAGCTAGCCGCGCGCGGCGTCATGACCCCCGA
>DAINRO010000122.1:0-2616 GCA_036741795.1 Chloroflexota bacterium | reverse complement strand
TCAGAGAGGTGGAAGTCCTCTTCAGGCACGCCCTCTCCGGCCTGTAACCGACTGCCACTGCGTCGCCGTGAGGCGGGGTGGGGAGCAGCAGGAGGTGAACGATCAGTCCGCAGGATAACGAACGCGATTCGGCCTGAAAGCTGGCGAGCCTGCGATTCAGTGGCGAAGCCCGGACCCACGCGAGTGGGAAGCCCGACACGCTGAGGGGTAGGGTGAGAAAGCGATGGCGGGAGCCCAAGGGTGGTTGGCGACGGAATGATCGGAGGGCCAGATGCGTGAATCAGGGAGACCTGTTCGCTACAGAGACGGTGTTCATGCAGCGGCCGAAGAGCCGGGCGGACAGGAGTCAGAGCCTCCATAGTAGCGATGAAGTCCCGTAATGGGGAGGGAGCCAAGGGAGGCAGGAAGGTGGAGACGTGACCGACAGAACGAACGAAGCACAACCTGCGGCAGTGTCCGAAGGGGCTAAACAAGCGGGAGAGATCTGGCAGCGGTGGAGCTGGGTCGAACGGACGGTCTGGACGGAACGGATGTTGACGGCCCTGGAACAGGGGGTGAAGGGAGGCAAATGGTTTAGTTTGATGGACAAGGTGACCGACCCGAAGACGCTGTGGCGCGGCTTTGAGCAAGTGAGAGCCAACGACGGAGCGGCTGGGGTGGATCGCCAGTCGGTAGAGGATTTCGAGCGCCACCTGATCCAGAACCTGAAACAACTGTCGGAACAGATGCGGGCCGGGACGTTTGAGCCGCAACCGGTACGACGGAAGTGGATTGACAAGTTGGGCAGCAAAGAGAAGCGGCCGCTTGGCATTCCGACGGTTCGCGACCGGGTGGTGCAAGCGGCGTTGCGGAGGGTGCTGGAACCGATCTTTGAACGGGACTTTGCTGAGCAGAGTTACGGTTTCCGGCCCAACCGGGGATGCAAAGACGCACTGCGACGCGTGGATGACTTGCTCACACAGGGAGCCACGTGGATCGTCGACGCCGACCTGAAAAGCTATTTCGACACCATTCCCCAAGACCGGCTCAAGCAGCGGGTCCAGGAGAAGGTGTCGGACGGACGGGTGATCGGGCTGGTGGAGCAATACCTCCAACAGCAAGTCATGGACAGCGGCAAGAGCTGGACGCCGGAGGCGGGAACGCCCCAGGGTGCTGTGTTGAGTCCGTTGTTGTCGAACATCTACCTCGATCCGCTGGATCAGGCGATGGCGGCGGCAGGGATCGAGATGGTGCGCTATGCCGATGACTTTGTGATCCTGTCGCGGAGCCAGCGGGAAGCCGAGCACGCCTTGGAGCAGGTGCGGCAATGGACGGCGGAAGCCGGACTGGTGCTGCATCCGGACAAGACGCGGATTGTGGATGCCACCCAAGCAGGGGGCTTCGACTTTCTGGGCTATCACTTCGAACGGGGCCAGAGGTGGCCACGGCAGAAGAGCCTGCGGAAGCTTCGAGACACGCTGCGAGTCAAGTCGCGGCGAACCAACGGACATAGCCTGAAGGTCATTGTCGAAGACCTCAACCGGACTCTGAAGGGGTGGTTTGGCTACTTCAAGCATAGCCAACCCACGACCTTTCGCACCGAAGACGGCTGGGTGCGAGGACGACTTCGGAGTATCCTGCGCCAACGCAGTGGCCGACAAGGCCGCGGGCGGGGCTGGGACCATCAACGCTGGCCCAATGCCTTCTTTGCAAAGCAGGGTTTGTTTTCTCTTAAGCACGCCCATGCTATGGCCTGTCAATCCTTAACGAGGTAAAACCACCAACTGGAGAGCCGTATGCGGGAGATCCGCCTGTACGGTTCGGAGGGAGGGGGAACAGGATGTTCTCCCTACCCCTATCAGACCTTCCCGGCGCATCCCGAATTCCAGCCCTGGCTAACTATCCGCCCGGGGTGACGTTCTTTCGCCGGGATGACGGAGCCTGGAAGATTTCTATTTTCACACTCGCTGCGATTTTGATACTGTTTGGTCTCGGGTGAGAGATGACTCCGAGTCCAAATTCCGGCTGTACAGATCCGAGTGCCGGGGCGTCAGGACGACATTCACTCTAAGTGAATTCCAAATCCCGATCATCGGGAGCGCCTGATCTGAGTGGCAGCATCTCTCACCCTTTTCTTGTGCCCATATGAAACCGATTGTTCAAATTTCGCTCGACTTGGTAACGATTCCCGAGGCTCTTGAAACGGCCCACATGGCCATCCGGGCCGGCGTAGACTGGCTCGAGGCCGGGACGCCGCTGCGTCCGGCGGGTCCTTCGCGATACACGGTCGAGCCCGAAGAAGAGCCGCTGCTCCCCGAAGCACCGGAGTCGAACGGACGACCGGCGGGCGCTCCGACCGAGGAGCTCGACCCGCTGGTCGGCGCACCGCTCGGCGCGCCGCGGGATTGGCTGCCCGTGCTGCCACGAGGATCGCTCTGGTAGCGGATCGTGGTCCCCGAGGGACGTCCGACGCTACTCCCCGAGGAACTGCTGCTCGGACTGGGAACCACCGACCCACCGGAGGAACCGCGCGAGCTCGACGACGGCGGAGCCGACGGCCGGGAGGAACTCGAGGGCGACGGGCTGGCCGACGGTCGCGAGCCGCCGCCGCTCATCGACGGGGAAGGCGCCCCCCGG
>DAINRO010000121.1:0-2642 GCA_036741795.1 Chloroflexota bacterium | reverse complement strand
CATGCGCGCGTTGGAAGGCCCGTGTGCTAAAGTCGATTCTCGCTGGAACGAGAGGAGACACATGGCCGATACGTACGAAACCATCACGCTGGAGAAGAAGGGCCGCGTCGCCGTGGTGACGCTGAACCGGCCCGACAAGCTGAACGCCTGGAACCCGAAGATGGAGCTGGAGTTCCTGGACGTGCTGGAGGTCATCAACAAGGACCCGCAGGTGCACGTGGCCGTGGTCACGGGCGCGGGGCGAGCCTTCTGCGCGGGCGGCGACATCGGCTCCTTCAACGAGGGGCTCCAGGGCGGCCGCTTCGGGCCGAGCAGCCGGCCCACGCCGCTGACCGCCGAGGACGGCAGTCCCGAGGTGCCGATTGCCCTCTCCCGGAGCAAGCCAGTCATCGCCGCGATCAATGGGCACGCCGTCGGCATCGGGCTGACGATGCCCCTGGCCTGCGACATCCGCATCGCCTCGGACAAGGCGAAGCTCTCGGTGCGCTTCGTGAAGGTGGGGCTGACGCCGGAGTGCGGCAGCACCCACTTCCTGCCGCTGGTCGCCGGGATGGGGAACGCGCTCTTCATGGCGCTCACCGGCCGCATCATCGAAGCCGACGAGGCGCTGCGGCGCGGGCTCGTCGACATGGTGGTGCCGCACGAGTCGCTGATGGACGAGGCGATGGCCTTGGCCGACGAGATCGCCGCCAATCCGCCGTCGGCGGTCTGGTCCGCCAAGCGCGTAATCCACGAGAACGTCTCCGAGCCGGACATGCGCCGCGTCGTCACACGCGAAGGGTTCTCGATCCGCGCCGCTCGCTCGGTGCCCGACCACGCGGAGGCCGTGAGAGCCTTCCTCGAGAAGCGCGAGCCCAACTTCGGCGAACCGGCGGTGACCAACTGATGCGCTGGGGACTAACTTATCCCTTGCAGGGCATCTCGCTCGCCGATCACGGCGACATCCTGCGCGAGGCCGAAGACCTCGGCTACACCGACGCCTGGTCGGCCGAGGTCGACGCGAACGACGCCCTGACCCCGCTCGCGGCCTTCTCCGCCTGGACGACGACCACCCGCCTCGGCTGCGCCATCGCCGGGATCTACAACCGGACGCCGACACTACTGGCCCAGAGCGCGGCGGCGATCGAGGAGATGGCGCCGGGGCGCCTCGACCTGGGGATCGGCACCAGTTCGCCCGCTATCGTCGAGCGCTGGAACGGCGTCAAGCTGGAGGAGCCGCTGAAGCGGACGCGCGAGACGATCGCCTTCCTCAAGCAGGCCTGGAGCGGCGAGAAGACATCGATGCAGGTCGGCCCGTACGACGTGAGGGGCTTCCGGTTGGGCCGCGCGCCCTCGCCGCCGCCGAAGCTGCACCTGGCCGCCCTGCGCGAGAACATGCTCAAACTCGCGGGCCGCGAATGTGACGGCGCGATCACGAACTACATTTCGCCGGACGACGCGCCGGGGATCTCGAAGATCGTGCGGGACGCCGCCTCCGGCGCGGGTAAGGACCCGAACAGCGTGGACCTCGCCTGCCGCATCTTCGTGATCTGGACGGAAGACCGGCAGGCGGCTGAGATGATCGCACGGTTCATCGTCTCCGCCTACCTGACCACTCCGTACTACTACGCCTTCCACGAGTGGCTGGGCCGCGGAGAGATGTTGGCGCCGATGAAGGCCGCCTGGGACGAGGGCGACCGCCCGCGGGCGCTGGGCCTCGTGCCCTCGCAGATCGTAGAGGACGTCTTCGTCTTCGGAAGTCCCTCGGACTGCCGGGACAAGATCAAGGACTACGTGGCAAAAGGGATCACGATCCCGATCATCAACATCATCCCGACGGCCCGCGACCAAGAAACTCAGGCCGCCCAGTCGATGGAGGCGTTCCGGGCGCTCGCGCCGCGGTGAGTAGAGAGTGGTGAGCAGAGAGTAGTTAGTGGGGCTAGGCGGCGCTGTCGATGAACTTGGTGATTTTCGCTACGTAGTCTTGAGGGTGAGTGATGTGGGGGATGTGGCCGGCGCCGGCAAACGTGTGGCGCGTGGCGGTCGGCATTGCCGCGTGGACCCTGTCGAGGACTTGACTGAAGAACGGGGGGCTCTGTGATCCTTGGCTAAGAAGGACAGGCCCGCTAAACCGTGAGGGCGGCTCGGAACTAAGTATCAGTAGTTCGGGATCCCGCACTTCGTCGAGGAACGTGGGTGCGTTGTTGATCAAGGTTCGCTTCACTTCCTCGGGCGTCGCCATATCCCAGGCTTCCGGGCCAACAACAGCGCCAACGAACTGTCGCGCGCCGTCCTCGTTCCTCCCGTCGGCGATAGCGTCGGCCACGCCAAAGAAGAATGCCCGGAGGTTCTCCGCCATCGCCGACGTATCTGGATCATCGAGGAGGAGTCCAAGCAGCGGCGGTTCGTGAACGGCGAGCGTCCGCACCAATTCCGGCCGTTCCGCGGCGAGCCGGAGGGAGATCGAGCCTCCGAGTGAGTTAGCGACGACGTGGGCGGGGGCGCCTGCTCGTTCGATGATAGCGGCGAGGTCGGCAACGTCCTCATGGATGCTGCCCTGCGTCTCCAGTCGTTCGCTCTGGCTGTGGCCGCGCCGGTCGTAGACCGTTGCACGGAAACGCGGCGCGAACTGGGGGACGACGAACGCCCAATCCATGTGGTCC
>DAINRO010000120.1:0-2684 GCA_036741795.1 Chloroflexota bacterium | reverse complement strand
CGTACCGGACGCCGTAGCCGCCCTCAAGGAAACGCCTGAGCTGGGCGGTACACGACTGCCGGACGTTGCTGAGGACCTACCGACGTCGGTAGGTTTCGACGACACCCCGCTTGATCCTCTGGCCGACGTGCGAGCGCGTCTGACAGCGGGGATTCGCGATCAACGGATAAAGATCGCGGAGAACAAGGCAGTCCGCAGTGGAGAGCGCGGTTCGCGATTAGCCGCGTCCGAACGCATCTACCAAGACGCTATCGCGGAAGGGAAGCCGCGAGACGAGGCGTTCCGGCTCAAACGAGCGGCGCAATCCGGCGAGTTGACGGCACCCGAGGCGATGGTCAGCAACCTGACGACAGACGATTTCAACCTGTTGCACGAGACGGTAGAGACAACAGACTTCGGCACCGGCCTCGGTCCATCGTTCTCGCGGGACAACGCCCGTGGCGCGCTGTTTAAGCTGGCGACCGGTGAGCGGTTGAGAGAACACGAACTGGTGCTGATGGAAAAGGTAATCGGCAAGGAAGCGGTGGACGAAATCCGCGATGGGTTGCGGAAGGGACTGAGTTGGGCGGACATCTATGACGTCGTGGTGCTGCCAAAGGCGGTGATCTCGGCGTTTGACCTGTCCTACCCGTTCCGCCAGGGCGCGATGTTGGCGCCGGCGCACGTCCCTGAGTTCACCCAATCGTTCGCCCCGATGATCCGAGCCTTCGGGCGTGAGAGTACGTCACGACAGGTCTGGCGCGACATCGTTGAGGACGTGACCCCGATCACGCTGGAGGACGGAACACAGATGACCTTCGGCGAGTTCGCCACCCAGACGAAGTTGATCCGCGACTTGACCCCCGGCGGGGCAGGACAGGGCGAGGAAGTGTTCCAGTCCCAGCTCGCCGAGCGTCTTCCGGGTCTGGGCAAGGTCGTGAGGGCGTCCAACCGGGCCTTCACCACGTTCGGCAACAAGTTCCGCGCTGATGTCGCGAGGACGATCGTAAAGAACTGGGATCGTGACGGCGTGCCGCTTACGTTGGAGCGGCTCCAGAACCTCTCCAATATGCTCAACCGCTTCTCAGGCCGCGGCACGCTGAGGCTTCCCGGTACGGATGAGAGTACCCGCGTGGCGAAGCTATTGGAGGCGCTCTGGTGGGCGCCGCGATACCGCGTTTCCGGCCCGCAGGCGGTCGCCCAGGCGTTCAACTTCGGCGATCGGGCGGTGCAGAAGGAAGCGACGCGCAACCTCGTCAGCTACGTTGGTGCCGGTTTGTCAATCCTCGGCATGGCGTCACTCGCCGGGAACGAAGTGGGGCTCAATCCCCTCTCGTCGGACTTCGGCAAGATCGGCGTCGGCAAGACGCGGGTAAACATCTGGGGAACCAACCAACTACTCGCCCGCAGCATCGCGCAGATCATCGCCGGCCAGCGGTTTGACCCCGAGGTGGGGGCCGTGCCGACGAGCCGGACGAACGTAGCGGAGAGGTACTTCCAGTCGGGCCTCGCGCCGGAATGGTCGGCCATGTGGGAGTTCGCCCACGGCGAGAACTACATGGGCCAGCCGATCGAGGCGGATAAAGAGACGTTCCAGCGCGAGGCGCAGCAAAGACTTGTGCCGCTGATGTTCCAGGACGTCATCGAGTCGGTGAAGGAAAACGGGCCTCTAGGAGTAGCGGTAGCTCCACTCTCCGCGTTCGGCGTGGGCGTCCAAACCTACGACAAGAGCGTGATGGGACAGTTGCAGGAGATCCCGCGCTGGACGGAAGGCAACTTCACACCCCGTGACATCTATGACATTCAGCAACTATGGAGGCGGGCCGACGACAACCGTGCAGCATGGCGGCGTGAGGAAGGGCTGGAGATGGACACGGAGGAGTCGATCCGGGCGACCGGCGACATCATGGGACTCGACCCCAACATCATCGACTGGGCCGTGACGCTCACTGACGACGACCTACGAACTCGAACTCCCCAGGATGGCGGATTGCTTAATCCTGAGTGGCTCCAGTTTGTAATCGAACACGAGGAGGAGTTGCGGGAGCAGGGGATGAACCTTGACTCGAACTATCTGATCGACGCGATGCGCGAGGCCGCTACGAACAAATAGGGAAACCGATGCCATCACAGAGTGAATCGTTTGTCTGCAAGTACGCAGACAGGAGGATGGCGCCCACGACAAAAAGGATGACTGTGAGGATGCTAACGCGATCTTGCACGCCCGCGACTATATCACAAGGAGCACGAGATGGCTGATCCCGTACCCCCGCAATACAAGAGTGGCACTACTACGTCAGGTGGTGGAACCAGCGGTTCCACCGGCTACAAGGTCATCAACTCACTCGGCACGTTCAAGGACGCGCTCGCGGTTGTGGGCAATTGGACGTCCAAGACGATGAACGAAATCCTGATGGGGTTGACCGATAAGGGTTACATGATCGCGGACTCGTTCTACCCCCAGATTCAGAACTCTCTCTACACGCTGGAGCAGGAAACGGGAGTCGCCATCTCGGACATCAACCAGGTTCCCGGCGCACTCAAGATTGCACTCGATGTCCTCAAGGAAACGGGCGGCGCTGGCCCTGCTGGCGGCGGTTCAACTTCCAGAACGGGAACGAGTGGTGGTTCGGGGGGCGGTAGCGGTTACACAGGCCGTGATGCCGCTGCCCAAGAACTAGACCGGGCTATGGCCGCATACACGG
>DAINRO010000119.1:0-2875 GCA_036741795.1 Chloroflexota bacterium | reverse complement strand
GCCTTGCTCAGCGCGTCGCGGCGGCTGCGGTTGTAGAACAGCTCGTGCTCCTGGCTAATCGAGCCGCGGCCCATCGCGTTCAGGTAGACCGGCGCCCGTAGCAGTTCCGCGAACTCGCGCAGCTCCTCGTGCGCCTGCGACCAGTAGACCGCCGAGCCGCCCATGATCACCGGCCGCTCGGCATTGCGCAGCGCCTCGGCCGCCTTCGCGACGACCGCCGGGTCCGGGTGGATCACGCCGGTGGGGCGGTAGGCGTCGGGGAAGTAGACGGAGTCCTCCTCGACCTTGCTGAAGAGCACGTCGGTGGGGATCTCGAGGAAGGCGGGACCCTGGCGGCCAGTCATCGCGGCGCGGAAGGCGGCGGCGATGTACTCGGGGATGCGCTCGGTCTTGTGGACGCACTTCGCGAACTTGGTAATCGGCTTCAGCATCTCCGTGTGGTCCATGTCCTGGAGGGCGCCCATCTCGAAGCGAGCGAGGGGCGAGCGCCCGCCGATGACCAGCATCGGGCTCTTGTTGTGCCAGGCGTTGGCGATGGCGGTGACGCAGTCGGTGACGCCGGGACCGGCTGTGACGACGGCGACGCCGCAGCGTCGGGTGGCGCGGCTCCAGCCCTCGGCGGCGTGACCGGCGACCTGCTCGTGCCGGGTGTCGATGACCCGGACGTTCTCGTCGAGGGCGGCGTCGTAGATGGCCTGCACGTGGCCACCGCTGAGAGTAAAGATCGTATCGACGCCTTCGCGCTTAATCGCGCGGATGACGAGGTCGCCGCCGTCAACGAGGGCCATGGGGAGCCTCCTTCGGTGATTTCGTTTGGTAGTTTTAGTGTTTTTGGGGCTAGCGGTAATGGTATTGGGGATGGGTTAGGGGGGCAAGGAGGAAGCCTAGAGCCATACCCGCTTGGGTTCGATGCCCTCCAATCTTGGAAGGCCCGTAAGTGCCTCTGCCTTCTCCAAGCAACCCTCAGTCTCCTCCTTGGTTGCTTGTCGCAAGTCGTGGACGATGTTGTTCCGCGTTCGTCTAAGGCCATGCAGAACATCGGAGTCCCCCTTCGTGATGGCGCCATTTGACAAGAGCAGGTCAATTTTCTGCGAGGACGTCCAGTCTCGAGTCATTTCCCTAATGCGGCCCTTAGCCAACCCGGCATCGATCCAGATCTTGCTGAAGCCGGACTGGAGATATGACTCAATCAAGGACCATCCGACAACAAATGCTTCCGAATAGTTCTCTCGGATTGCGAGAGTGACGGCATCGAAATGGCGAAGCGACAGCTCACGAAGTCCTTCATTACTCGCGCATTGATCCGCCACAGTTAATACGCCCTCAGCAACTGGAGCGGGAACAGCGAAGGAGTAATCAGTGACGCGCTGCTCGGCCGGAATTCCGGCGAGGCGGTTCCGCGGCGTCACTATACTAGTGGACGATCGTACCGCCCCGGACTCCGCATCGAAGTCAGAGATCCCGATTAGCTCTGAATCTGGGAGCGCTAACGCCGGGATGCCCGACCTCGCCAAGACAGCGAAGCAGAGATTGATAAGGTCTCGGGCGTTTCTTCTGTCCGGACTCAAGACCACAACAAGTCCAGTGCTATACACGTATGTGCCGATGCCAGCTAAGCTCCCCTCGGCTATCAAGGTATCCTCCGTGCGTCTGGGGGCTGCGAGTATCAGTTGGGCGTAGGACGGGAAAGCGGGATCACCAAACCACGTTATCGGTTCGTTGTAGGCACCGAACGCGGGGGTCTTGACCAGTTCCACTACGGTTTGATCGTTTTTAGCTTTCCTCGTCTTTTTAGTTTTGGCGGGGGGTGCACGACCCAGGTCCCGCATGAACATCGCGGGGTCTGGCAGCTTCCCTCCAACCATGACTTGCCATATCGCGCCGGGCGGAATGGTTTGCACAATCGTCCGCGTTAGGACTGCGGCACCTGCAACTGAACTTTGTGTCGAATCCGATCTATGCCATTGGGCAAGGTTGATGCAGAGAGATGCCGCAGGAGACCAAGGCCGCTCCAGAATTCCCATACGCTCCAGCAGATCGGAGTGCTCATAGTTGAGATGCGCTGTTCCCAATCTGGAGTCGAGGTTGTCGACCTCCTCAGCCAGGGCTTTGAGGTCTCTTGCTATGAATACCCCCACTTGGCCATTTGGCAGATCTTCGTTGTGCGTTATAAGGACGCAGAGTCGAATAGAAGCGCCCACGCGCAGACCAATTCCAACGATTTGGGTTGGCGCCGAAAGGTCTTCCAGATTCCCAAACAGAAGGCCACGCCGCCGGGAGGACGTCTGAAATGAGCGGATAACCTCCCGAAACCAAGTTTCCAGTCTTCGGTTTCTAACTAGCGGCGTCCGTCCTTCGCTCATAGATGGGTATCGGACCCTGGTCTCTCTCTAGACCGGGAGGCCCTTGAGCCCCTGAAGCCCCTTCGCGGCGCTGATCTCGCCGGTGTGGATCGCCAGTTGCGTCGCGGCGAGCCGGATTACCATTCCCGCATCTCCCTTGCCGAAGACCGGCGCCACCAGCTCGCGCTCCAGGGCTGTGTCGTCAAGCTTCTCGACCGCCGCAGCACCGGCGCGCAGATCCCGGGAGTACTCCTGCATATCGGCAAGGTTGATCGGCGCTTCCGTGGCCCAGATTTCGATCCAGTTGGACGGCAGCCCGAACTTCTGCGAGACGCCCATCCACAGCATCGGCTTCTGCAGTCCCATCAGGTTCATCCAGAAGTCGGCCGAAGACAGGGTGTGAGCGTGCAGCTTCGAGATCGGGTTAGCACTGCCCTCCGGCTGCCACGCGTACTGCTCCGGCGTCAGGTCTTCGACAACCTGCTCCAGCCAGTTGAAGGTTTCGTCGAGTTGTAGCCGCAATAGAGTGGAGT
>DAINRO010000118.1:0-2928 GCA_036741795.1 Chloroflexota bacterium | reverse complement strand
AGACCGCTGTTGGCCATGTCGTAGACGAAGCCGTCCTTGTCGTAGTCGACGCTGATGTAGCGGTAGCCGAGCTTGGCGGCAAACGTCTTCGAGAACTCGTAGTTTACGCCGACGAGGCCCTGCCAGGCGAAGTCCGATCCGACGCCGAAGCCGCCGATGTCCGCGTAACTGACGAGCGTCCAGTGGTTGGCGATCGGGTATAGCGCGCGCACACCGATGTAGGGATCCACCCAGTCCTTCTCGGCACTGCGCGCCACCGCGACGGTCTGCGCGAAGAAGCTTCCATTGATGCTGGCTTCGGCCTCGATCTTCGTATAGCGCAGCCCGCCGATCACGTCGACCGGCGCGCCGCCCTCTTGCACCCGGTACGCAACCGCAGCCGCGAACATCTTCTGCGTCACCTCCAAATCCGCGCTCGCCGTAGCGGTGGCGCCGATCGGACCTGGCCCTGTGCGGCTCGCGGTTCCGGAGCCCTCGAGCTTCATGTAAATCGCGTCGAACAGCATTCCCCAACGGCCCTTCCGCGCCTCGAACGCCCCCATGAGGCCGGCGTCCAGGTTATCTAGGATGTCCGGGAAACTCATGTCGACGTTGATGGCAGGGAGCGCGCCTCCCTGCACGTCCCCATTCATTCCCGCGCCCCAGATGTAAGGGGTGAAATCGAAGGTCCAGCTGCTGCCGGGCGCAGCCGCCGCGGTCTGCGCCCGCACCGGCATCGGAGCCAGACTGACCGCCGCCAGCAGCGCCGCGAGAACCAAGGTTCTCGGATTCAAGGTCATCGTTCTCGCCTCATGTCGAAGCGCTATCTCACGCTGACGGTCACCTTGTTGATCTTGCCGGTGAAGGCGTTGTTGCCCTGCTTGTAGTCATTGGACACGTTGGTCTCGCCGTCGAGCCCCACGTCCGCGCCTTCATCCCCTGAAAACGCGAACGGCTGGGTCTTGGGAATCTTCCCTTCGGCGAGCTTCTTGCCATCGACACTCAGGATCGACCTGCCGCCGGTGCCCGGATTGGCCGCATCCGGGATGAACTCGTAGACGATCGTGCGCTTGCCGGGCGCGAGGGCCGTGGTGCTCGCAATGTTGGTGCGCTCCAGCCCGAAGAAGTTGTATTCGTGATGCACCTTGCCGTCTTTCATGTAAAGCACCCAGCCGCCGAAGGCGCCGGCCTGGGCGATGATCACGCCTTGCGTCTTCGCGTCCTTGACCTCCACCTCGGCGGTGATGGTATGGTGCACCCCCTTCACGTTGATGAAGGCGTTCTCCATCATGCCCGTCATGCCCGGGTAGACCGTCAGCGTCTTGCGTCCGCCCAGCAAGTCGGGACGGCCGGCGATGGCCGGGTTGAAGCGCTCGGCGCGCCGGTCGTCGATCGGCAGCACGTTGTTCCGGACGGCCTCCTTCATGAAGACCGCCTGCAGCTCCTTCAGCTTCTCCGGGTGCTTTTGGGCAAGGTTGTTCGCCTGGCTGAAGTCCGTTCGCACGTCGTAGAGCTCCCACACGTCGTCCTTTAGAGAGGGAATCTTCGCCGCCATGTCCCAGGGGATGGAATGCCGGGCGCTGGCCATCCAGCCCTCGTGGTAGATGCCGCGGTTGCCGAACATCTCGAAGTACTGAGTCTTGCGCCGGTCGGCGGCCTTGGCGTTGTCGGCCGAGTACAACATCGAGACGCCGTCCATGGGCCGCTGCTTGATGCCGTTCACCACCTTGGGCTGCGGCAGCTTCGCGGCCTCGAGCACGGTGGGCGCCACGTCGACCACGTGGTGGAACTGGCTGCGAACCTCGCCTTTGGCCTTGATGCCCTTGGGCCAGTGCAGCACCATGCCGTTGCGCGTGCCGCCGAAGTGGCTCGCCACCTGCTTGGTCCACTGGAAAGGCGTGTTGCCCGCCCAGGCCCAGCCGATGGCGAAGTGAGGAAACGTCGTGGGCCCGCCCCAGGTGTCGATGTGGTTCATCATCTGGTCGGCTTTGCCGATGATGCCGTTCAGCGCCATCATTTCGTTGAAAGTGCCTTCCGGCCCGCCTTCGGCGCTGGCGCCGTTGTCGCCCACGATGTAGTAGAAGAGCGTGTTCTCCAGCGCGCCGATCGCCTGCAACTGCGCCACCAGCCGCCCGACTTCATGGTCGGTGTGCGCGGCGAAGCCGGCGAAGGTTTCCATCTGGCGCTCGAAGAGCCGCTTCTGATCGGCGCTCATATCGGCCCACGCGGGTATCTCCTTGGGCCGGGGGGTGAGCTTGGCGTCGGCCGGGATCACGCCCAGCTTCTTCTGGCGGGCGAAAGTCTCCTCGCGCAGCTTGTCCCAGCCGCCGCTAAATTGCCCCTTGTACTTGGCAATCCATTCCTTGGGGGCGTGGTGCGGGGCATGCGTCGCACCGGTGGCGAAGTACAGGTAAAAAGGCTTGCCCGGCGTGAGGGTCTGCTGGGCGCTGACCCAGTTTATCGCCTGGTCGGTCATGTCCGTTGTGAAGTGGTAATCGGGGCCTGGCTTGTGCTCGACGCGCACCGTGCCGTCGTAGATTGCCGGGGCCCACTGGTTGGTCTCGCCGCCGATGAAGCCGTAGAACTTGTCGAAGCCGGAGCCCGTGGGCCAGCGGTCGTACGGACCGGAGACCGAGACCTCCCAGGGCGGGGTCTCGTGGTACTTGCCGAAGGCGGCGGTGCTGTAGCCGTTCTGGCGCAGGATCTCGGCGAGAGGCGTGATGCTCCGTGGGCGAATGCCGGTGTTGCCGGGAAAGGCGGTGGCGAGCTCCATGACCGCGCCGGCGTTGTTGGCGTGGTGGTTGTGGCCGGTGAGCAGGGCCGTGCGGGTGGGGCTGCAAAGCGCGGTGGTGTGGAAGCGGTTGTACTTGAGGCCGCCGGCCGCGAGCTTCTCCACCGTGGGCATGCTGATCGGGCCACCGAAGGCGCTGCTGTGGCCGAAGCCGATGT
>DAINRO010000117.1:0-2951 GCA_036741795.1 Chloroflexota bacterium | reverse complement strand
ACAGGCCTAGCCGGCCCTCCAGGCCCTGAATCTCCGGATGCAGGGACCTGTCACCCCGGTGGTATGCTGACGCCTGAAACCGCTGGATTACTCCATGGTTCGGGCGAATGCCGGGTGGGGCGCGTGGGGCACGAGGCGCATGCTGCTCCTGTACGCCCTTCACTGCTCGTCCGCACTGGCCGCTGAACCCCGCCCGGCCTGGACCGCCGCCTGGGGTAAAGGCGCCGAGCGCGGGGGTGCCGGGGAGGCAGACCTCAAGTTCACGCACCTTACGACCAAAGATGGTCTGTCTCAGGGCTACGTCGTGGACATCCTGCAAGACCGCCGGGGCTTCATGTGGTTTGCCACTCGAGACGGCCTCAATCGCTATGACGGTTACACCTTCGTCGTGTACAAGCACGACCCGAACGACCCTGGCAGCCTGAGCTCCAACTTCCTCCAGGATCTGATGGAGGACGACGAAGGATATCTGTGGGTTGCCACCAGCACCGGGGTGAATCGATTCGATCCCAGGACCGAGCGCTGTACCCGTTACCTGCATGACCCGGATAACCGTGACACGCTCGGAGGCGCTTCGGTCAAGAGCGTGGTCCAGGACGGTCACGGCTATCTCTGGTTCGGTACCGAGGACAGCGGCCTCGACAAGCTCGATCCCCGGCGTGGAACGTTCACTCATTACCGGGACGACAGCGACGGGCGGTTCGTCGGGAGGATCACCCAGGTCATCGAGGACGGCCACGGGGACATCTGGTTCACCGGCGAGCGCGGTCTGTTCCACGTGGACCAGCAGAACGGACGAGTCACGCGCCGTCCGCCCGCCCGCAACGCCCTCAGCGCAGACAGCGTGTACGAAGACGCAGCCGGCGATCTGTGGCTGCTGGCGAATTCGCCGGTCGCGGGGCTCGTGAGATATGACCGGCGGGCAGAGCGGTTGACGAGCTACCCGCTCGCCCAGCGTGCGAGCGGCGCCCTCGCTTCGACCACGAGCGGCGGCTCGCTCAACGGGATTCTTGCTGCCGACGGGGAAGATGGACTATGGGTGCCGTCGAGCGAGGGCCTCTCCTACTTCGACCGGCGCGCCCGCCGCTTCACGCACAGGTTCCGGCACGACGAGGTCAACCCGCACAGCCTCGACAGCAACGCCATCTTCGCCGTGTATCAGGACCGCGGCGGCGTGCTCTGGGTGGGAACCGAGAATGCGGGGCTCAACGTCCTCGATTTCCGGCAGCAACGGTTCCCCCATTACATGCACCGGCCGTCCGATCCCGACACTCTCTCGCCCGGCCGGGTGAAGGCGATCCACCAGGATCCCGATGGCGCGGTTTGGGTAGGCTTGTTCCCTCGCGCCCTGGACCGTTTGGATCGGAAGACGGGCCAGATCATCCATTACCGTCCCGGCGAGGGCGACGCGAATACGCTCGGTGCAGGCACCAACGTCAACAGCATCTACAGGGACGCCGCGGGTTACCTGTGGATCGGTGGGGGCGGCAGCGGTCTGGTCCGGTTCGATGAGCGCACGGGACGCTTCAAGCGCTATCGGCACGACCGTGGGGATCCCCGCAGCCTGGTCTCCAACAACGTCTACACGATCTACGGAGACCGCAGCGGCCAGATGTGGCTGGGCCTGGAGGGCGGCATCAGCCGTTTCGATCCCGCGACGGACGGCTTCGTCAACTACCCGGTTCCAGACAATCCAGCCAGCCTGGCGAGCACCGTGTGGGTCATCCATCAGGATCGTTCAGGCGCGCTGTGGGCCGGCACGTGGGGCGGTGTGCTGATCCGCTTCGACGAACAGGCCAAATCGTTCGTGAGATACGCCCCCGACTCGCGGGACCCGGGAAAACTCAACGGCGGCGGCATCAACACGATTCTCGAAGACCGGACCGGGACACTATGGGTGGGAGCGTTCGACGGACTGTACCGCTACGACCGCGGAAGCGGAGCGTTCGCCCGCTACACGGAAGCGCAGGGTCTGCCCAGCAGCAGCGTAAGGTGCATTCTGGAAGATCGCGTCGGCCGGCTCTGGCTCAGCACGCAGAAAGGCGTCTCCCGGTTCGATCCCCGGGAGCAGACTTTCAGGAACTACGACGTGTCCGACGGCCTCCAGAGCGACGAGTTCAGTACCGGGTGTTTCCAGGCGCCGGACGGCGAGATCCTCTTCGGCGGCAGCAACGGGTTGAACGCATTCGTCCCCGAGAACGTCCGGGACGATGCCTACGTGCCGCCCGTCGTGATCACGAACTTCACCATTCTCAACCGACCGGTGCGCATCGGGGCCGGGTCCGTGCTGGAGAGAGCCATCCCCTACGTCGAGTCCCTGATGCTGCGCCACGAGCACAGCGTGTTCTCCTTCGAGTTCGCGGCCCTGAGCTACGCCAATGGGCACAAGAACCGCTATCGGTACCGGCTCGAGGGCTTCGATCCCGCCTGGAACGAGGCAGACAGCCGGCGCCGCCTGGCGACGTACACCAACCTCGACCCCGGCGAATACGTCTTCCGCGTGCAGGGATCGAACAGCGACGGCATCTGGAACGAGCAGGGAGTGTCGCTGCCGATCGTCCTCACCCCCCCGTGGTGGAGGACGACCTGGTTCGGCGCGTCGACCGCGGCGCTCGTGCTGGTGCTCCTGGCGGGGGCATACCAGCTCCGGATGGGCCAGGTGCGGCACGCGTTCGACATGACTCTCGAGGCGAGGATCGCAGAGCGGACGCGGATCGCCCGGGAGCTGCACGACACGCTTCTCCAGAGCTTCCATGGGCTGCTCCTGCGCTTCCAGACAGTCTTGTACCTACTTCCGGACCGCCCGGCAGAGGCGAAGGAGAGGCTGGAGGGCGCGATCGCGCACGCGGCGAAGGCCATCACCGAAGGCCGGGACGCGGTGCAGGGCCTGCGGACCTCGGCGGTCGAGCGCAGCGATCTCGCGATGGCCATAAGGGCCCTGGGTGGCGAGC
>DAINRO010000116.1:0-3069 GCA_036741795.1 Chloroflexota bacterium | reverse complement strand
GCGTCTGGCTACGAACCAGGAGGTCGCAAGTTCGAGTCTTGCAGGGCGCACCACTCAAGAAATCCCAAACCCCAAGATCCAAATCCCAAACCCCAAGTCTCGATCGAACACCTTGTGATTTGGAGCTTGGGTCTTGGAATTTGGGATTTCCACTCAGCCACCTCTCGTCTCGCTTCAGTCACAGTGCGCTGGTCTAGCATCGCGATGCGGCACGCGGTCCGAACTGCCCCCGCCTGCCGGTGCGCGCGATCGTTCTCTGTTGTCGCCGACCAACGCCTGGTGAATAATCCGTCACCGTCCGTTGGAGGTTCATCAAGGGAGAGTCTGCCATGCCGGTCGCCAACGTACCCTGGAACATGTTCGAAGCTCACCCCGTCCGAGTTCGTTACCGCCTGACGATCAACACGCCGGCCGGGCTGAAGCTGACACAGACCATGAAGCTCGACCTCAACAAGCTGACCAGCTCGAAGGACCGGCAGCATCCGACGCTGGAGGCGACCGACCGCATTACGATCCACGCCGACCTCGAGTTGTCGATCGACCCGCGGGTGACCGTGCTGAGCCAGCAGGTCGAAGTTGGGTTCCTGCAGTCCCTGACCGGCAACATCAGCCAGGCGGAATACGGTGTCAAGGGGAAACTCCCCGTCAAGCGATTCCGATGCCTCCACGAGAAGTACCCGGTCAAGGATGGCGAGGGCAACCCCTGGTACAAGAACCCCGTGACGGCAATCCTCAACTCGGGGCCGGTGCCGAAGCAGGTGTCCGTAGAGATCTACGACGCGCCGAAATTCACCTACCCTGCGCAAGTCCCGGAGGGGCCCCTCGTGCGGGTCACCTGCAAGCGGGACTTCCTGACCTGCCTCGCCTTGCGTCACGGGGGCCAACTGCGCGGAATCCACAGCATCGTGTGGCGCTTTTCAGCGACAGCCGATGCACTCGGTCGGCCCACCGGCGGGCTTTCGCTGATCCGGGAGGACGGCCCGCTCGTGCAGTTCCAGACCGACGCGGACGTGCCGACGGACATCCGCACCACGGGCCCATCCGCGAACACCAGCGAGAAGATGGAGTTCGTGACTTGAAGAATCGGGAGGGTCGAACCCATGCCCCATAAGACAGCGCACGATTTCGATCAGGATCTTGCAGGGCGCACCAATCAAGAAATCCCAAACCCCAAGATCCAAATCCCAAAACCCAAGCCTCGATCGAACCCCCCTGGGATTTGGAGCTTGGGTCTTGGAATTTGGGATTTCTCCTAAGCCACCTCTCAACTCGCGTCGCTCGTTGAACCGGTGGACGAGTCCTTGGGCGCTGAAGCGGCAACGCATCGGTCAGCGCCGCGAAGGCGGCTTGCAGGGCGCACCACCTCGCTTCGCGACGGGCCTGACGCACCCTTGACACGCCCGTGACTACCAGCCGATCATCCCCGCGGCGTACAAACGGAGTGTCGGGGTGAGTCCCGACCGGAAGGGAGGAGATATGAGCATCCTTCGGGTGGTAGGCATCGTGGCGCTTGGAATCGTGGCCGCCGTGTCGCTCGCAATCGTGAAGGCTCAGGCTCCGTCGGGCACCAAGACAATTGACATCACGACGGTCGATCCGGACGCGGCAATCAAGGGGGCGGCCGAACGGATGCGGGCCGAGGCCGCGGCGCTGAAGAACTGGACCGTCCCTCGCACGCCGTGGGGCGATCCGGACCTGCGGGGCGTCTGGCACCTGGCGACCTACACGCCGCTGCAGCGTCCGCCGCACCTCGCCGACAAGCCCTTCTACACGGAAGAAGAAGCCATCGCCGCCTTCAGGCGCGCCGTGGAAGCCGACGCCGAAGTCGATCCGCGCACGGTGCATTACGACTGGAAGGAATACAGCATGGACGCATGGCAGGGCGGCGCTCGCCCGAGCCTGCGTACCTCGCTGATCGTCGATCCTCCCGATGGGAGGCTGCCGCCGCTCACTGACGCGGCCAAACAGCGGCAAGCGGCCAGGGCGGCCGCCGCAAAGCTGCGCAATCCCGAGGTAAGCATCCTGACGTTCGGCAACTTCCTTTCTACCTATACGCGGTGCATCATTGGCCAAACGGCAGTACCGCTCATCCAGGGCGGGAATCCCGGTGCCAACCCCGAGGACCTCGCCGCCAGTGTGACGGCCGAGGCTCTGTTCTTCCAGACCCCGGGCTACATGACAATCGTCCACCAGTCGAACAACGACGTGCGCATCATTCCGCTCGACGGGCGTCCACCACTGCCTTCGAGTATCCGGCACTGGTGGGGTGACGCCCGCGGCCGGTGGGAGGGGAATACGCTCGTCGTGGAGACGACGAATTTCAAGGACAGAGCGCCGGCTCCGAATATGTACGGATCCAGCGACGGTCTGCGCGTGGTGGAGCGCTTTACACGGATCGCCCCGAACACGATTCGGTATGAGTACACGCTCACCGACCCGAACACGTGGACCAGACCGTGGTCGGCCGAGGCGGATCTGCCTCATGTCGAACCGATGGTCATGTACGAGTTCGCCTGTCATGAACAGAACTACGGTCTAATAAACGTCGTACGTGGCGCGCAGATTCGAGAGCGAGAGGCGGTTGCCGGCGCGAGCGCCTCGAAGTAACAACGGACCAGTGATTGCATCTTGCGTGGCATGACCGCGTGGCACGATAAGGAAACGTCGACATCACCGCGCAGATTCGAGTTGACCGGAGGACTACGAATCAGGGCGCACCATCCCACATTCGATAGTTCGTTAGTGAATTTAGTGAGGTCCGGACGAACTCTGGCTGCCGTGCCGCCCGGCGTCCACCGAGATCAGCGCCCCGCCACGGGCGATCGCCCACGCTTTCGCGTTCACCGCCGCGAAATTGTCTACGGCATGAGCGCTCAAGCCCTCCCGGATCAGCGTTTCGCGTCTGGCGCGACGCACGAGAAGTTGGCCGCGTCGTCTGTGCTTCCCGTGCCGCTGTACTGCGCCATCTGTGGATATGCGCATAGCGGGCGAGTGCGGCCCACCGCGGGGCGTGACGCGACGATGCGAGTCGGCGTGACGCCGCGTTCGACCCACTGTTCGAGCGCGGCG
>DAINRO010000115.1:0-3259 GCA_036741795.1 Chloroflexota bacterium | reverse complement strand
CTCGGGCAGGTAAAGACAGCGCCGTGTTGTTTACACGCTGGTTACAACGTGTGCGCGCACTTGCGCCGGGTCTTCCTTAACCATCGTGCGCCCAAACACGTCACCGAAATCCCTGGCAAGGTCGGCGGCCACCTCTCGAAACGGAGGGGTATTCGCCGAGAGCTTCTCGATGGAGGTCACTCCGCGGTCCGCAATTCCGCAGGGAACTATCCGGCCGAACCAGTCGAGGTCAACGGTCACGTTGAGCGCCAGGCCATGCGTGGTTACCCATCCACCGGCGGCACCTGCGGGCTTGCCGACGCGCACTCCGATTGCCGCGATCTTGTCCTCGCCGGTCCAGACGCCGGTGAGACCGCATTCAGTGGAGCCTTCCACTCCGTATCGGCGCAATGTGCGGATGATCGTCTCCTCCAGGGAGCGCACGTAAGTGACGACGGTCAGACCGGCCTGCCTCAGATCGATGATTGAATAGGCGATGAGTTGCCCCGGCCCGTGGAACGTTATTTCGCCACCGCGATCGGTCTCGACCAGCGGCGCCCCGAGTGCGCTCTCGGAAATACGTAAGTTCGCGCCCGGACCGCGACGGCCCGTGGTATAAACCGGCGGGTGCTCAAGGAGAAGAAGCGTGTCCGGGATTTGGCCGAGAGCGCGTTCGTGGGCGAGATCACGCTGAAGCTCCAGGGCCTCGGTGTATTCGACCAGGCCGAGGTAGGCGTAATCGCACGTTGCGATGAGCTCGCCCCTCTCCCCGCCGGATCCTGACTGCTTCAGGATGACAGGCGGGCAATCAGTCAAGGCCGGATTCCGGTGTGAAGGACTCCATGCGTTCCTTCACGTCTTTGAGGAACGCTCCCGCCTGGTGGCCGTCGAGGATGCGGTGGTCGAACGATAGGCACAGGTTGACGACCGAGCGCACCGCGATTGCGTCGTCGCCGACGACAGTGGGCTTCTTCGTGATCGCCTCCAGGCTGATGATCGCCGCCTGGCCCAGGTTAATGATCGGCTGGGAGATGATCGATCCGAAGGAGCCGGTGTTGTCGAGCGTAAACGTGCCGCCCTGGACGTCCTCCAATTGCAGTTTGTTGGAGCGAGCGCGCTCTCCGAGCGACGACATCTCCAGTGCCAGGCCGGTCACGCTAAGCCGGTCCGCGTCGTGGATGACGGGCACGACGAGGCCGCGTTCCGTAGCTGCCGCGACTCCCAGGTTGATGCGCTTCTTCAGGACGATGTGGTCGGTTCCCCAGGATGCGTTGAGGTAAGGGTGATCGCGTAACGCTCCGCAAACAGCGTGCGCGGCGAACGGGAGATACGTGAGGTCCGAGCCGTGGGTCTGCGCGAACTGCTCCTTGCGGGAATTGCGGAGGGCCACCAGGCCCGTCACGTCCGCCTCGACTACCAGCCACGCGACTGGGGCCTGCGCAGATTCGGTCATCCTCTGCGCAATCGTTTTTCTGATGCCCGTTAGCGGAACAGACTCGTCCCCACCAGCCTGATCAGGCTGCTTTGCCGGGGATGGTGCCCCCTTCACGGCCGCTCCACCGGCTCCATCGGTGGCCCCCCGTACATCCTCCTCAAGGATGCGGCCGCGCGGTCCTGTGCCGGTGACAGCGGCGAGATCGATCCCCAGTTCGGCCGCGAGCTTGCGGACGCGAGGTGTGGCACGATTCTCGCCCCCATCAGCGGACTCCCTGGGGGCCGGCGCGACAGCGGTCGCGACGGCCGGGGTGGCAGCTGGTGCTGATGAAGGGGCGGAAGTTGTCGATGCAGCGGGTGCTGCCGACTCCACCGGCGAGGGTGGCGCGATGTCCGCCGGGACTTCGCCGGGTACTTCGTCTATGGTGCAGAGGGGTGCGCCGATGGGGACCGTGTCACCCTCCCGGGCCAGCAGCTCCGTGATGGTGCCGGAGACCGGAGACGGCAGCTCGACGTTGACCTTATCGGTGTTGACCTCGACGACGGGCTCGTATTTCTGGATCTTGTCACCGGGCTGCTTGAGCCAGCGCTCGATGGTGCCCTCGGTTACGGTCTCGCCGACTTCGGGAAGGGTCAGGGTGAAGGCCATGGCGCTATCTTAGTATCCCGCCAGCTTGCGGATGCCTTCCGCGATCTTGACCGGGTTGGGCAGGATGTACTCCTCGAGGATGCCGGAGTAGGGTGCGATCGGCACGTCCGGGGAGGCGACGCGACTGACCGGGCCGTCCAGATAATCGAACGCTTCCTCGGCGATGGTGGCTGCCACCTCGGCACCGAAGCCACCCGTGATGTTGTCCTCGTACACGATCAGTGCCTTGCCGGTCTTTTTCACCGACTCCAGCACGCACTCCTTGTCCCACGGGGAGACCGAACGGAGGTCGATCACCTCGACACTTGTCCCGTCCTCGGCCTGCACGGTCTCGGCGGCTTCGAGCGAGTGGTGCACCATCAACCCATAGGTGACGAGGGTGATGTTGGAACCCTCGCGCTTGATCTCGGCTTTGCCGATGGGGATGGTGTAATCGTCGTCCGGAATTTCCTGCTTCGCCATCCGGTAGGCCTTCTTGTGCTCAAGGAAGAGCACCGGGTTTGGGTCGCGGATAGCGGACTTGAGTAGCCCTTTCGCGTCGTAGGGCGAAGCGACGCAGATCACCTTCAGCCCCGGTACGTGGGCGTAGAACGCCTCGATGCTCTGGGAGTGATAAGGCCCGCCGTGGATGCCGGCGCCGTAGGGTGTGCGAATTGTGATCGGCGCGCTCCAGGCGCCGTTGGACCGGTAATGGAGGCGAGCCGCCTCCGACACGATCTGGTCGAAAGCCGGGTGGATGAAGTCGGCAAACTGGATTTCCGCGATGGGCTTAATCCCGTTAAGCGACGCGCCGATGGCAGCGCCGACGATGCAGGCCTCGGCCAGCGGCGTGTCCATGCAGCGGGCCTCGCCGAACTCGGCGGTGAAACCCTCCGTGGCCTTGAAGACCCCGCCCGCGCCGACATCTTCGCCCATGACGATGATGCTGTCGTCGCGTTTCATTTCCTCGAACATCGCGTCGCGGACCGCTTCGATCATGTTCTTCTCAGCCATTGTTCTGCTCCTTCACAAAGACCGGGCCCATGGCCTCTTCCGGTTGCGCCTGGGGTTGCTTCTCTGCCCAGTCCGTTGCTTCATCAAGATCCTTCTGCACTTGCGTGCGCATGTCCTCATCTATCTCGTCCGTCAGCACCCCTGCGTCGCGGAGTGTAGCCGCGAAGCGGGGAATCGGGTCCTTTTCCTTCCACCCATCGATCT
>DAINRO010000114.1:2589-3346 GCA_036741795.1 Chloroflexota bacterium | reverse complement strand
GGTGACCACCTCTGTTCTGCCCAAGGTGGCGTGTTCCGGAGTTTGGCGCGATACTCTGTCCGACAAGAGCAGTACGGCCCCGGCATCAGGGAGAGAAAAATGCCAGCGTGGCTTGCTTTCGGCTTGACGGCAATCGAAGCACTTGTGGCCGTTCTCGCCTGGCGCGGTTGCAAGTGGCCAAGACGCATGGACTTCGCCGCACTTGTACCCGGCACCGGACAATTGAACCTGGCGCCGTTGATCTTTGAATCCACTGCATAGTGCATCCGCGAACTCGCCGGACAGACACGCATGAGCAACGACGAAAATCGGCGCAACGCCAGCGGCATCCTGTCTTCGTTTGAAGAAATCATTCGCCTGATCGCCGAATACCCCCGGCTGTCGCTGCCGGCGGGGGTTCTTCTCGCGATCTTCTGGCTGGCCTCGGTCTTCAAGACCCTCATCGACGGATTCGAATGGGCGCACAAGCAATGGGGTTTTTACGGAGTCCTGGTGGTCGTGACCATTATCGCGCTGCTGTCGCTGCTTTCCATCTGGCTGGTGAGCCTCGCGATTGCCGCCCGACCGGTCATCAAGCCGTTTCCCGCCCACCAACTCTCGAGGAGCCCTACGATCAGGTGGGACTTCCGGCCGGCACAGGCACGGCACATCAGTTACGAACTGCTCGTAAAGCTACTTCCGACGGGCCCGGTCCATCGTATCGACGTTCCCGAGGGCATGCATCATGCCGGGATCACGGGAATCGCCGGGGAGATGG
>DAINRO010000114.1:0-2570 GCA_036741795.1 Chloroflexota bacterium | reverse complement strand
ATATCCGTCCATGCCATGGAAGCCGGCAGCAAGATTAGGAGCAGCAGGAAAATCCGCACGGAAATCTACCGTGATTCGGTCGAACGCATCAGTAAAACCGGGAAATTGCGGGTCGCTGTCCACACGGATCCGGGGGAGGAAGTTTTCTGCCACTTTCAAAACGGCCGGTGGCGCGGATTTGACATCGATTTTTCGAGACTGATCGCGTCGGAGCTCCAGGAAGACCCGGACATCCGTCGCCGGATCGAAGTCGAATATTCTTTTTACGAGTGGCCGGCGGTCATCAACGCGCCGAAGGAGCACGAGGTCGACATGGCCATTGCCAGCATCTCGATATCGGCGGAGCGCGTGAAGAAGTACGGCATCAACTTCTCGGTGCCCTATGCCGAGTCCAGCCTCGGCGTCGTCGCGTACGGCCGCGCGTTCCCTGCAAACAGTCCGGAGAATTCCGTCACGCTGGACGAACTGAAGGGCAGGACCATCGCCGTGCACAACGAGACCACGGCACACGCGCTCGCCGTGAAGGCGGAACAGGATGCGCGTTACGGCGACATCAGGTTCGTAGTCGCCGCCAACAACGACGAGTTGAGGGAGCTGCTGAGGGACAGCAGCGTAGACGCGGCGCTCTACGACTACCAGCGCGCGTTCACGCTGCTCGAGGCCGGGGCGATCCTGCGCGCGCTCGACCACGACATCGACATCGAGCACGATCGGTATGGCATTGCCTATTCGCGGGTCAATGCGCGGCTGCTCGACAAGGTCGACGGAATCATCGCCAAGCACCGGCTGCGGCTCGAGACGATGCTCGCCCGCTTCATCGAAAGCAAGCGCCGCGAGCTCCTCCCGGAAGCCCCGGGTAGCGGACCGGCCGGTTCGGGGCGGCCCGCATATTCCGGGAAGACCAATCTCTTCGTGTACGGTTCGCTGATGTACGAACAAGTATGGCGGCGCCTGGTAACCAGGAAATTTCTGCAAAAAGCGGCGCGGCTCAGCGGCTATCGAAGACTCCGGATCAAGAATGAAGATTACCCGGCGTTGGTCAAGGGTATCGGCACGGTGTTCGGAAACCTGTGGCTGGACGTTGATGATGAGAACCTGCGGCGGCTTGACCGGTTCGAGGCGGCTTGTTACCAGCGCGTTCCCGGGGTCGTCATCGATGAGTCCGGCGCGGAGATAGCGGTGGAATATTTCGAAATTAAGGAATCACATAGATCCATCGTCGAAGAGGTGGAATGGAATGAACGGGAATTCGAGAGGAAAGGGCTTTCCCGTTTCGTGAAAAACTATGCAGGATTCAATCAGGAATCTTAGCGGGCCGACCGCCTCCATTGGATACTCGTTGCAGTTCTTGGCTCCTCATCCCTGTTTTTCTTCCTCGCCACTCTTCACTAATCACTCATCACTGGGCGGGCGCTGCGGGTGCGGCGGCGCCGGTCCCAAAGAGGGGAGACCCCAAGCTATGAGCACTACACCGTTCGATTTCGCGCCGTTCTTGCGTGCGGGGCTGCCGCCGCCGGCGGCGCGCTGGACCGGGCGCGTCAAGTATGATTTTACCGGCGGTAACAATGACGCCGACAGCCTCCCGCTCGACGGGTTGATCGCGGCCGCCGATGCGGTGCTCAGGCGCGAGGGACGCACGCTCTCGACCTATGGGCTGAACAGCGGCCCGCAGGGCTACCGGCCGCTGCGCGAGTTCCTCGCCGCCAAGCTCAAGGCCGATGCGGGCATTGCCTGCGCGGCGGACGACATCCTGATCACGTCGGGCTCGCTGCAGGCGCTCGACCTGGTGAACGCCACGTTGCTCGAGCGCGGCGATACCGTCATCATCGAAGAGGACTGCTACCAGGGCTCGATCAACCGGCTCATCCGGCTCGGCGTCACCCCGGTCGGCATCCCGCTCGACCGCGACGGCATGAGGATGGATGCACTCTCGGCCGCGCTCGACGATCTCAAGCGCAAGGGCGTTCGGCCGAAGTACATCTACACTATCCCGACCGTGCAGAACCCGACCGGCACCATCCTGCCCGTGGAACGGCGTCGGGAGATGCTGCGGCTGGCGGCGGCGCACGGCGTGCCGATCTTCGAGGACGACTGCTACAGCGACCTGATCTGGTCGGGGCAGCGCCCGCCCGCGCTCTACGCCCTGAGCGATCACGGCGGCGTCATCCACATCGGCTCGTTCTCGAAGACGATCGCGCCGGCGCTGCGGGTGGGCTATATCGTGGCGCCCTGGGGCGTGATGTCGCGCATGCTTCCGCTCAAGACCGACGCCGGTTCCGGCGCGCTGGAGCAGATGGTGCTGGCGGAGTACTGCACGGCGAACTTTACGAAGCACGTGCCCGCACTGCGGCGAAGCCTCCGCGCCAAGCTCACGACGCTGATGGAATCGCTCAACGAGCACTTCGGGACGACAGCGGAGTTTGACGATCCTCCGGGCGGAATCTTCCTCTGGGTCAAGCTCCCTGACGAGGTCGACACGGCGAAGCTCTATCAGCCTGCCCTCGCGGCGGGCGTCGCGATCAATCCGGGGCCCGAGTGGTCGGTGAACAAGGGCCACGGCCGCAGCCGGA
>DAINRO010000113.1:0-3742 GCA_036741795.1 Chloroflexota bacterium | reverse complement strand
CGCGCGCTCCACGCGCTCTCTCGGGCCGAACGAGCGCGCCGCGCGCCGCAGGAGCTCCCGGGCTTTCGCGAGCTCGCCGAGCTGAGCCATGGCGATCCCGCGCAGGGCGAGGGCGGGCGCATCGTCCCGTAGCGCGATCCGCTTCAGCGCCCCCAGGGGGTCGCCGGCCTGGAGTGCCCTTGCTGCCGCCGTGACGAGCGAATCCATATCTCATCCTACGCCGCGATCGGGCGCCGCCAAACCCCGTCACATTTGTTACTCACGGTTCACCGTCGAGGTAGCTAAGCTATCGACGAACACAACAAAAGGAAATTGCCATGACAACGCATCAAGTCGTTTCGAAGGACGAATGGGTGGAAGCAAGAAAGCGCCTCCTCGCCAAGGAGAAGGAGTTTACCCGCCTGCGCGAGCAGCTGAGCGCGGAGCGCCGTGCGCTGCCCTGGGTGCGCATCGACAGGGATTACACGTTCGACGGACCGAACGGCCGGGAGACGCTGGCGCAGCTCTTCGGCGATCGCAGCCAGCTCGTCGTCTACCACTTCATGTTCGCGCCCGAGTGGGAGGTTGGCTGCAAGAGCTGCTCGTTCTGGGCCGACAACTTTAACGGCATCACCGCCCATCTCCGTCAGCGCGACATCACCTTCGCCGCCATCTCGCGCGCGCCGCTCGCCAAGCTGCAAGCCTTCGCCAAACGGCTCGGCTGGACTTTCAAGTGGGTATCCTCGAACGGGAGCGATTTCAACTACGACTTCGAAGTCTCGTTCAAACCCGACGCTCTGGCCCGCGGCGACGCCACCTACAACTTCACCAAGCTGTCCTCGGTGAGGAGCGGGGGTTCCGTCCTCAAGAATTTCGCCCCTTCGGACATGCCCGGCATCAGCGTGTTCGCGAAGGACGAGAGCGGGGCGGTCTTTCGCACGTACTCGACCTTCGGGCGCGGGATCGACATGATGAACACGACGTACCACTATCTCGATCTCGTCCCGAAGGGCCGCGACGAGGCCGGGGGGATCATGGCATGGGTGAAGCTGCGGGATCTCTATGATCGCTGACTGCCCGGGTTGCGCGCCGGCCGCGGCCGACGTCCGCGAGAAGAGCGGAGCGCGGGCGAGACTCCCGTGGCTCGGCATCGTTCCTGCGGTCCTCTACGCGCTCGCCCCGAAGTGCCCGATGTGCCTCGCCGCCTACCTGTCGGCGTTCGGCGTCACGTTCGGCATGGCGAGCCTGGCGCTGGACGTCCTCGGTCCGCTTGCCGTCGCATCCGTGGTGCTGGCGCTCGGATTCGCACTATGGCCTCGTAGAGTTTCGTGCCGATGAACGCTTAGTCCGGTATCTCGGGATCGACCAGGTTCGCGAGCTGTGCGAGCGACTCCTGCCAGCCGAGGTAGCGAGTCGCCTGTCCCGAGTTTGCTAGCATTGGAGCTCGCTGGCTATTTTGGGAGGGATACATGATCTTCGACCTGCCGATGTTTACCCTGATTCATGTCGTTATCAGCGTGCTGGGCATCATCACGGGACTCGTAGTCGTCGGCGGCCTCATGGCCGGCGCGCGGATGGACGGCTGGACCGCCTTCTTCCTCGCGACGACGATACTCACCAGCGTGACCGGGTTCGGTTTTCCGTTCACGAAGGTCTCACCTCCGCACGTCGTGGGGGCGATTTCGCTGGTGGTGCTGGCGGTGTGCCTTGCGGCGCGATACTGGAATCAGATGGAGGGCGGATGGCGGACGACCTACGTGGTCACCGCCGTGGCGGCGCTCTATCTCAACGTCTTCGTGCTGGTCGTGCAGCTCTTCGCCAAGACGCCTGCCCTCGCGCAGTTGGCGCCCACGCAGCAGGAGGCCCCCTTCGCGGTGACGCAGGCCCTCGTGCTTGCTCTTTTCGTCTGGATCGGATGGGCAGCGGTGCGGGGTTTCCGGCTTGGGAGGGGCTGAACCCCTTCGTGAAGGGAAGCGACCATGCACATCGGAAAATCGTACACATTCTCCGAGTTCCTGGATTGGACGAGGCGGGACATCTACATCCTGGTCGTCCTGGGCGTCGTGCCCGTCGTTCTGTATGAAATAGGGCACCTGAAATGGCTGGGCATTCCCTGGACCGTGGTGGCGCTGTTGGGAACGGCTACGGCGTTCATAGTTGGATTCAAGAACCTGCAGACCTATAACCGGACCTGGGAAGCCCGGCAGATATGGGGCGACATAATAAGCAGCAGCCGGGCGTGGGGGACGATGAGCCGGGATTTCTTCAGCAATCCCGAAAAATCAAAGGAGCTCGTCTACCGCCATCTCGCCTGGCTGACCGCCGTGCGATACCAGATGAGGGAGACCCGCGCGTGGGAAACCGCCGGCAAGACGCACAATGTGGAGTATCAGCGGTTCTACTCCGTTCCCGAAAGGGAGACCACGCTGGAAACGGAGCTGGCGAAATACATGCCCCAGGGGGAGTTGAATCAGGTTCTTGCGACAAAAAACAGGGCGACCCAGATCATGGGCCTGCAAAGCAGGACGGTAAAGGACCTCTTCGCCAGGCAGGAGATCGTCGTGCTGCAATTCGTTGATATGCAGAGAGCGATCAAGGAGTTCTTCGTTCAACACGGCCGAAGCGAGCGCATAAAGGATTTCCCCTATCCCAGACAGTTTGCGATCATGAGCTCCCTTTTCGTCAAGCTGTTCTGTCTTCTGCTTCCTTTCGGCTTGCTCCGGGAGTTCGACCAGCTCAATGCAAGCGTGGACGGGATCATGAAAGGAAGCATGATCTGGCTGGTCGTTCCTTTCAGCGTCTTGATCTCCTGGATGTACACCTCGTTGGACCGGGTTGGGGAAAGCACCGAGAACCCGTTCGAGGGAAACGCGAACGACGTCCCGATTTCGCAAATGTGCCGGGCCGTAGAAATAGACTTGCGGGAAATGCTCGGCGAAACGGATCTGCCGCCCATGCTGCAGCCGAAGAACAATATCGTTCTCTAGTGAACAGTGATTCCCCGCTCTCACGGGTACTTCCGCCAGGACCTCAGCAGGACTACGAACGTGATGTAGTGGGTCACCAATAGCGCAGGCACCCAGAACGCGGGTATCCAGTACGCCGGGCCCATGTAGGATGGCGCATCGTAGATTGTGGCCAGTGTTATTGCTGCGATCAGGTCCACGGTTCCTTCGACGTTGAAGACCCATACGAGCAGCCGGGCGCCGCGCCAGTTGCCGGCCACTGCGGGGATGGCGGCCAGGGCGAGCAGCGCGGCAAGCAAGTCGCCGAACGCCGCAGGATAGGCAAATTGCGAAGGTATGCCGGGGTACGTTGCGCCTGCCGCCAGGAACATCAGCCCAAGGTGCCGGAACGAATGCAGCAGGAGTATCGGCAGCAGCACGGTCCGCGGCTGGAGGTTCGCCAGGTTGGGCAGGAGGTAGAGCCGCGCCGCGATCCAGAAAATCAGCGTGCTGAACGCAAGGTTGATGGTGAGAATGCTCATGGTCTAGTGACGGTTAGTCCGGGATCTCGGGATCGACAAGGTTCGCGAGCTGCATGAGCGATTCCTGCCAGCCGAGATAGCACGCCTCGGCGGGAATGACGTCGGGGATTCCTTCTTGAACGACCGTCAGCTCGGTCCCGCAAAACACTTTCTTGAAGGTTACGGTCACCTTCATTTCGTCCGGCAGGTTCGGGTCGTCGAACTTGTCAGTGTAGCGGATCAGCTCGTTCGGCTTCAGCTCGAGATACTTCCCGCCGAAAGAGTGGCTCTTCTTCG
>DAINRO010000112.1:0-3755 GCA_036741795.1 Chloroflexota bacterium | reverse complement strand
TGGCGTAGTAGTCCTGCCCGTCGATGTCCATCGGCGAGTACATGTTCTCGGCGTAGAAGTCGAGGTGGCCGCTGGTCTCCCAGAGGGTGGACTTGCCGATGTGTGGCGTGAAGACGAGGTCGTAACCGGCGGCGTAGTGGGCGGCGCGCCAGAAGTCCTCGATGATCGTGCGCATGCGGCCGCCCTTCGGGTGCCAGTAGACGAGGCCGGGGCCGAACTCCTCGTGGAAGGAGAAGAGGTCCAGCTCCTTGCCGAGGCGGCGGTGGTCGCGGCGCTGGGCCTCCTCGAGGTTGTGGAGGTACTCGTCCAGCTCCTCCCTCGTGTCGAAGAGGGCGCCGTAGATGCGCTGGAGCATCGGCCGGTCCTCGCTGCCGCGCCAGTAAGCGCCGGCGACGGACATCAGCTTGAACTCGGGAACCAGGCCGCAGGAGTCGACGTGGGGGCCGTGGCAGAGGTCCACGAACTCGCCCTGCCGGTAGAGGCCGATCTCCTCGTCCTCGGGGATCTCGTCAATCAACTCGAGCTTGTAGGGCTGACCGGCGAACATGGCGCGGGCCTCGTCCTTGGTGATCACCGAGGGCTGGAAGGCGACGTCGGAGGCGATCCGCTTGCGCATGCGCTCCTCGATCTCGGGGAGGTCCTCGGGAGTGAGGGCGCGGGGGAGCTCGAAGTCGTAGTAGAAGCCGGTGTCGATGGGCGGCCCGATGCCGACGCGGGCGCCGGGGAACATCTCGATCACGGCTTCGGCCATGATGTGGGCGGCGGAGTGGCGCATGCGTTCGAGGCGCTCGGGTTTGGGGAGGGATTGGAGGTCGGTCATGGGTGGGTCCTTTCGGGGTGGTGACTGGTGATTGGTGTAGGGGCGACCGGCCGGTCGCCCCTACGCCGAACGATTGCGAGGGTGGTTGCGCCGCATCCGCCGAGGCGGACGCGGCGTGGTAGTCGCGGTTGCCATCATCCGATCGGGGGAGATCACGCCTGCGGCTCCTTGCCGAACCGGTACAGGATCCACCAGTGGAAGATCAGCAGCATGATGGCGACGAACTCGATGACCACCATGAAGCCGAAGAGCCCCCAGCGGCCGTCGACGGCCGCCCAGGCGCCGAAGACGGTGGCGGCGATGAGCATGCCGATGGGGACGAGCCAGAGCCAGGCCCGGAGGATGAACATGCCGAGGGTGTTGTCGTGGATCGTGCTCATTTGTCCTGGCTCCTTTCTACAACGCAAGAACCCCGTCCCATGTTGGGACGGGGCTACCGTGGTTCCACCCAGCTTCTCCCCCTTCCCCACCCGCAGGTCTAAAGACCTACAGCTACGTTTGTGGGTCGAGGGGACTCGATTTGGCTGATAACGGACGCCTCCGATTGGCTCGCGGGTGGTGTTCGCCCCGGCAGTGGGCCGGCTTGCTCGCAGTTAGTGCTCGCCTCCCTGGGGACCTTGCGTGGGGTTACTCGTCCCGGTCGTCGCCTTGTATTCGACTGGGCTAATCGTACTCGCGTCTGGAAGGAGTGGTCAATGCGATTCACAAGAGACGAAGGGAGGCGGTACAATGCGGTCTGCACGTGGGCGATTAGCTCAGTTGGTTAGAGCGCAGCGTTGACATCGCTGAGGTCGTAGGTTCAAATCCTACATCGCCCACCATTTCTCTTTCCCCACCCGCCCATGGATTCCGGCTTTCGCCGGAATGACAGAGTGGGGGGCGATGAATCCTGGAGGTTCCCAACGATGAAGGCTGCTGTTTACTACGAGACGGGACTGCCGGACGTGTTCAAGTACGAGGACGTGGCCGATCCGGAGTGTTCGCCGGGGAGCGTCGTGATCGACGTGAAGGCGATCTCGATCGAGGGCGGGGACGTGCTGAACCGGGCGGGCGGGGAGATGCCGAAAACGCCGCACATCGTGGGCTACCAGTGCGCGGGAATAGTGCGCGAGGCGGGTTCGGCGGTGACGGACAGAGAAGTCGGCCAGGCTGTCGTTGCGGTGATGCCTTTCGGGTCGCATGCCGAGCGGGTGGCAGTGGCGGCGATGCAGACGTTCCCGGTGCCGGAAGGGATGGACCTTGCGCAGGCGGCGTGTGTGCCAATCGCCTACGGGACGGCGCACGACTGCCTGTTTGAGTTCGGACGGTTGCAGGCGGGGGAGTCGGTGCTGATCCATGCGGGCGCGGGCGGTGTTGGGCTGGCGGGGATACAGTTGGCGAAGCAGGCTGGCGCGACGGTCCTGTCTACTGCGTCCAGTGATGAGCGGCTGGAGCGGCTCAAGGAGTTCGGGCTTGACCATGGGATCAATTACCGGGAGGGCGACTGGGTGTCGAAGGTGAAGGCAGCCTCCGGTGGTGGTGTCGACCTGGTGGTCGATTCAGTGGGGACGACGCTGCAGGGCAGCATTGATGCCACGAAGTACAAGGGTCGGGTGGTGGTCGTCGGCAACGCGGGCAGGGCCGAGGAGCGGCTGGTGGACCCGGCGAAGTTGAGCGAGATGAACCGGTCGCTGACGGGAGTCTTCTTCGGAGGCGCACTGATGCTGGAGCCGATGCGGGGGCGTCCCCTCGTCGAGCAATTGATCTCGGACGTGGGAAGCGGCAAGTTGCGTGTCGCGATAGACCGGACTTACTCGCTGAGCGATGCGGCCGAGGCGCACCGTTACATCGAAAGCCGCCAGGCGTTTGGCCGCGTCGTTATGACGCCGTAGGACGGATTCAGGCGCCGCGGGAGCGGCCGGCGAGCTGGCGGTCGACCAGGAGAAGGCCGGAAGGGCTGTCACCGACGAGCTTGAGAAGGCTGATGATCTCTGCGGGCGCGTTTTCCTCCTCGACCTGCTCGTTTACATACCAGTCGAGGAGGGTCTGGGTGGCGTAATCCTTCTCCTTAGCCGCGAGGTCGTAGAGCGTGTTGATAGCGGCGCTGACGTCCTCTTCGTGGGCGAGGACCTTGGTGAACACATCGAGGAGATCCTTGTACTTCGCCGGCGGTTGGGCAATCGCCTTCAGCCGGACCGTGCCGCCGCGCTCGCCGATGTAGTCGATAATCTTCGTCGCGTGCTCGAGTTCTTCCTCCCACTGGAGACGGAGCCAGCTGTGGGCGCCGCCGAGATTCTGTTCGTCGGCCCAGGCTGACATGGCCAGGTAGACGTAAGCGGACTCCAACTCGCGGTTGACCTGGTCGTTGAGGGCATCCTGTATGGACTTTGAAACGCGGGGCATCGGGCGACTCCTTGCAGGGTGGTCTTGAATCACGGAGAAGATACCACGAATCTACCCATGTGACAGGTTGCATGAAAACTCGTGTCCGGGGATATATTGACAGATCTCTATATACCGGTTAATCTTCGGGCATGGTTACAGGACTGAAGGGCGATACAGGCCCATCGTTGTGTTGCCCGGTGACTGAGATAGCACCGGAGTCGAAGGAGCTGGCCGGGACTGCGACGGCCTTTAAGGCACTGGCAGATCCGACGCGGCTGCGGCTGCTGAAGGCCATCGCCCACGTCCAGGAGGCCTGCGAGTGCAACATGGTGCCCGAATTCGGGCTTACTCAGCCGACCATCTCGTACCACCTGAAGGTGCTGCGGCAGGCCGGTTTGATAGTGTCGGAACGACGCGGGCAATGGGTGTGGCACCGGATAAACAGGCGCGCGGTGTTGAACGCAGCGCGTGACCTGACCGAACTGGCGGAGTAAGGGATTAATGCGGACGATCTCGAGAGACGACATGCTGAAGGTGGTTGGTTGCGAGATCGAATTGCGGCCGGAAGGAC
>DAINRO010000111.1:0-3786 GCA_036741795.1 Chloroflexota bacterium | reverse complement strand
GCGCAACCCCTTACCCGCGCGGAGCAGTTCCGCGACTACCGGCGCGCGGCCGGCGTCTGGATGGCTGGCCCGGGACTCTGGGTGATTATCGGCGCCTTCCTGGTTTGGGCCATGATCGCGGAGCGGGACGGTGTCGTCACCGGGGTGGTGATTGGAGCGGTGTTTGCGCTGGGTGCCGTTGGAATAACGTTGATCTTCGCGATCCTGAAATTCGGGCACTTCGCACACGGCGACACGATGATGCTGTCGGCGTACCTCGGTTTCATGTTCCTGACCGGGACGATCGCCGGGGAACAGCAGAGTGACCTCGTGACCATATTGCCGGTCTCGACGTCCGACCTGCCGGGCGCTACCACCGACATATGGAATTTCTCGTTCGGCTACGGGCTTCTAGCGGCGATGGGACTTTCGGCGATCGCTACCGCCCTGTTCCTCGTGATCCTGAACCACCTGGTGTATGCCCCTCTGCTACGCCGCGGAAGCAGCGTCGTGACCCTCTCCATCGCGTCGCTAGGGTTGGCGCTAATGATCCGCAGCGCGATGCTCATGCTCTGGGGATCGGACCCGCGGTTCTATAGCCCGGGGATCCGACAAGCGGTCGATTTGCCGTTCGGCGTGAGAGTTCTGTACGACCAACTGTTCATACTTGCGATTGCCTTCGTGATGGCGGCCTTCCTCTACTTCTTCCTCTACCGAACGAGGTTGGGTAAGGCGATGCGCGCCACCTCCGACAACGCAGACTTGGCGCGAGTGTCCGGAATCGACACAGAGCGCATCGTGAGGTGGATGTGGATCGTCGCAGGCGTCCTTGTTGCCGTTGCCGGTGTCATGCTCGGGTTGCAGGCGCAACTTAAGCCTGAACTAGGGTTCATAATCCTACTGCCTTTATTTGCCGCGGCCGTACTGGGTGGCGTGGGAAGCCCACACGGAGCATTGGTGGGGGGGTTATTAATCGGGATAATCCAGGAAGTCGCAGTCACCTCCGGGATCATTGAGCCGGGATATAAGTTCTCGGTTGCGCTTATAGTCCTCATACTCGTGCTGCTGGTCCGGCCGCGGGGATTGTTCGGAGAACGGGCATGACCGCCCAGACCACACCCGCCTCGAACCCACCCGAAAACGCCCCAGCGCGCTGGCAGTGGCGGACCCTGCTGGCACCCATTTCAGTCTTACTGGTGACGGGCGTTATCCTGGGCATCACCTACGAACAGTCGGGGGACGTGGCTGCGGTGGCGCGGTTCTACGCCGCGTTCGTGACAGTGGCAGCGATCCTGGCAATTCTGGCGCTGGCCCTGAATATCCAGTGGGGTTACACGGGACTATTTAACTTCGGAGTAGCGGGGTTCTTCCTTGTTGGCGCCTACACTGCCGCGCTCGTGACGAAAGACCCCGACAATGACCAGTACGCCGACTATGTCGGCGGATTTGGGCCGGACCTCGACATTCTGCCGTTCTTGAGCAGCGATCAGTGGTTCCCGTTCCTCGTCGCACTGGCCGCTGCCGGAGCCGTGAGCGGCGGTCTGGCGTTCCTGCTATCGATTCCCACGCTCCGCCTGCGAGACGATTACCTGGCGATCACGACGATCGGCATCGCGGAACTCCTGCGGCGGATCGCGATCGAGGAGCAGTGGCTGGGAAATGGAACCCGCGGTCTCGGCGGCATACCTCGGCCGCTAGAAGACCTGGTCGGCGGCAGCGATTACCGGTACGTACTGCTCGTCATTGCCGTGATCTCCCTGGCGCTGGTGTATGTACTTCTGGAGCGTGGGGTGCGCTCCCCGTGGGGCAGGGTTTTGCGGTCGCTCAGAGAGGACGAGTTGGCAACCCAGGCGAGCGGAAAGAGTGTCCAATCATTCAAGACGCAGTCGTTCGTCCTAGGAGCTGTGATTATGGGTCTGGGTGGAGCTACGTATGCGTTCCAGTCGAGGGCGATCTCACCGGAGACTTTTACGCACTTCTTTGGCACGTTCTTGATCTGGACGATGGTGATGGTGGGCGGCAGCGGCAATAATAACGGCGCGATCGTCGGAGCGTACGTGGTTTGGGGATTCTGGCAGTCGACGCTGCTCATCCAGAGTTACGACCTGCCCGATCTCCTCGCCACGCGCATTTCGTTCATCCGAGACATGGCACTTGGCGCTCTCATCGTGATCGTGCTCCTGTTGATGCCTGCCGGTTTGGTGCCGGAGAAACGCGGGGTGAGTATATGGGCGGAGCGTGCGGCCCGACGGTCGGGACAGGCCCAACGCGCGCCACCGCCTGCTTCTTCGGCCGGCGGCGGGGGAGACGGCGTTTCCTAACGCAGATTGGAACGGGGCCGGACCCATTGTCCGACCCCGTTTGAGACGCTACCCTTCCCGCGCGCGCTCGGTTAAGCAGGCGGGAGTATCGTCAGCCGCCGACGCACTGCGTTATCTCGGAGACGTATGTCGGTTGCTCCTGTTCTGTGACTGACGCCTCGGAAACGACACCACCAAACTCCGCAAATGAGGTTGT
Source organism: Chloroflexota bacterium (assembly GCA_036741795.1). Taxonomy (GTDB): domain Bacteria; phylum Chloroflexota; class Dehalococcoidia; order SM23-28-2; family RBG-16-64-32; genus DATKKM01. Next base: position 1,290 of record DAINRO010000111.1, on the reverse strand, counting down.
AATCGCTTCTGCCAGTCCCTGTCCATAGGGGGTGTTCACGTACAACACGCAGATATTTGTGTACCCCTGGTCGTTCGCGATCTCCGCGATGACTGCACCCTGCGCTGCGTCCTGGATCGGCAGGCGGAACAGGAAGTCGTTGTCCGCTGCCGTCGTGATAGCGGCCGCTGTTGAAGCGGGGGAAATCAGGGTGATGTTAGCCGGCGACGTCACGTTTTCGGCGATTGCCTGTGTAACACCGCTGGAAAGTGAGCCTACCATCGCGTGTACACCTTCCACGTCGACAAGGCGCCGCGCCTCTGCCTGCCCTTGCTCCGGCAGTGTTCCGTCATCGGCCGCGGCTACTGTCACCGGCTGATCGAAGACGCCGCCCGCGTCGTTGGCATGCGTGACCGCGAGGAGGATACCCGCGTTAATCGGGGGTCCGTAGTCGGACAGATCGCCCGTCACAGAAATCACAGATCCCAGTTTGAGGGCCTCCGTTGGTGCGGCATCTGATCGAACTTGAGAGCCGGGTGGCACTTCGACGCCAGCTGTGGTCGCTAGGTCGGCCTCCCTGGTGTCCACCTGCTCAATTGTTCCCTCGTTGATCTGCCAAATGGCGACAGTGCCGGCAGCGAGGTCACCGTTTGCATCGAGGTCAGCCGGACCCGATGCTCCCTGGTAGTCGATGTCATCCCCTGCCGCGAGAAGTTCCAGCGCGCGGCCGAACTCCTCAGGGCCGATTCCGATTACCTCACCGGGGGGGTTTGCCACGAAGCGAAGGTTGTCACGGATAGCAGTCCCATCGGTGGAGTTGGCCGACGCCGCGGCGAGCATCAGCAACATCGCCGAGTCGTAGCCCTCTTTGGCGTAGGGCGCGTCGGGGTCTTCGGTGCTGGGCGCAAACAACTTTGCCCACTCGGCATTCGCCGCACCGGGCTGCGTTCCATACATACCCTCGAACGACTCCACGCCGATCTCGTCGAACATCGACTGAGACTTCGTTCCGTCCGTGAAAATGAACTGGTCGATAAGGTTCTGCTCGATGGCTTCGCGGAGGGCCACCCGACCGCTCTCGGGGAAGAACGCTGCAACCAGCGCCTCGACGGTCTTACTGACCTCGCCCCCCCCGTCTTCCGTGGCGCTGGGCTCGTCGGTGTCCTCGTCGTCATCATCGTCGTTGCAGGCCGCTCCGACAGCGAGCAGCCCGACAAGTCCAAGGATGAGAAGGTACCTCCAGGGGTTAAATGCTGGCCAACTTGGCATAAAAGCCTCCTTCCGTGTGTGTGAGCCACACGCTCGAATGAC
>DAINRO010000110.1:3233-3832 GCA_036741795.1 Chloroflexota bacterium | reverse complement strand
TTCGCACCAGCTCGGTACCTGTCGAGCCGCTGTACACGCCTGACTCCACCGACTACGACCGCGATATCGGCTACCCCGGTGAGTACCCATTTACCCGCGGCGTCCAGCCCACCATGTACCGCGGCAAGCTCTGGTCCATCCGCCAGTACGCAGGCTTCGGCACGCCCGAGGAGACCAACGAGCGCTTCAAGTTCCTCCTGAAGGAAGGCCAGCCCGGCCTCTCCGTCGCCTTTGACCTCCCTACACAACTCGGCTATGACTCCGACGATCCCCTGTCCGAGGGCGAAGTCGGCAAGGTCGGCGTCGCCATCGACACGCTCGCCGACATGGAGACGATGTTCGAGGGGATTCCCCTCGACAGAGTCAGCGCCTCGATGACCATCAACGCCCCCGCCGCCGTGCTGGTCGCCATGTACGCCGTTGTCGGCGAGAAGCAAGGCGTGCCACAGGACCGAGTGTCCGGCACCGCCCAGAACGACGTGCTCAAGGAGTACGTGGCCCGCGGCACCTACATCTTTCCGCCGCGACCCTCGCTCCGGCTCGCCGCGGAAAGATGTAGGTGCCGCGGGCCACGTACTCCTTGAGCACGTCGTTCTGGG
>DAINRO010000110.1:0-3223 GCA_036741795.1 Chloroflexota bacterium | reverse complement strand
GTACGTCGCGCGTGGCACCTACATCTACCCACCGAGGCCCTCGCTGCGCCTGGCAGCGGACCTGATGGCCTACTGTGCCCGCGAGCTCCCACGGTTCAACCCGATCAGCATCAGCGGCTACCACATCCGCGACGCCGGCTCGACGGCCGTCCAGGAGATGGCCTTCACCTTCGCCAACGCGATCGCCTATGTCTCCGCCTGCATCGACCGCGGCGTCAGCGCCGACGAGATCGGCCCGCGCATCTCATGGATCTTCAACACCCAGAACAACTTTCTCGAGGAGGTCGCCAAGTACCGCGCCCTCCGCCGGATGTGGGCCAAGATCATGAAGGAGCGCTTCGGCGCGCAGGATGAGCGCTCGATGATGCTCCGCACTCACGTCCAGACCGGCGGCGCCACCCTCACCGCCCAGCAGCCCGAGGTCAACATCGTCCGCGCCGCCCTCCAGGCCCTCTCCACGACCCTCGGCGGCGTGCAGTCCCTCGCCCTCTCCTGCTACGACGAGGCCCTCGCGCTCCCGACGGAGCAGGCCCAGCGCATCGCCGTCCGCACCCAGCAGGTCATCGCCTTCGAGAGCGGTGTCGGCGATACGATCGACCCCCTCGCCGGCTCGTACTACATCGAATCCCTGACCGACGAACTGGAGAAGCTGGCCTGGGACTACCTCCGCGTGATCGAGGACATGGGCGGCGCCGTCGAAGCGATCGAGTCCGGCTACTACCAGCGCGAGATCCAGGAAGCGTCCTACGCGTACCAGAAGGCCGTCGATGAGGGCCGCAAGGTCATCGTCGGCGTCAACAAGTTCGTCGAAGACGGCGAAGAGCGCACCGCCATCTTCCGCCCCGACCCCGCCTCCGAACGAGCCCAGGTCGCGCGCCTCAATAAGGTCCGCGCAGAGCGCGACGAGGTTGCCGTGAAGGCGTCACTAGCCAGGCTGGAAGAAGCCTGCCGCACCGAAAACGGTGTGAACCTAATGGAGCCGATCATGGAAGCCGTGCGCGCCTACGCCTCCGTAGGCGAGATCTGCGGCACCATGCGCACTGCCTGGGGCGAGTACGTCCCGCCTACTGCGGTGTGACAGGGTTGGCCTGAGCGATCTCTTCGGTCTGTTCTCGAGCACGTTGCTCAACCACACTATCGGGTTCCGGACGACCGATGTCATCGTCATCCCGGGACGTCGGGAGCTTCGCCGGAGCCGCCGCCCACGGCTTGATCTCTTGAACAACCTCTCTGTAGAAACGTAGGACAAGGTCACTCGCTTCGCCGATGAATGACCCACGATTGCCGCTTCTCTTGGTGCCCATTTCGTCTGTTAGGGAAACAATGAAGGATTTGATGTGATGGTTCCTGTCACTAGGCAGCAATCTCGTCGAATCCTCACGGAGGTCAGATAGGCGAGCTATAACCGTTGACCTAGACCCCGAAAGCTGCGCTTCGATGCGAAGTGGACACGTAGTCCGCTCCAACTGCTTGAGGAGCCAATTGACTCTCGTTTGGTTGCGCTTGTCGGCGGGTGCGGGGACCGTAATCGAGGCGATGACCGTCCGGCCTCGAAGCGACGCGAGGACGTTAACATCGCCGACAGCACGAGGAATACGGAGAACGCCGTCCAGCGATCCTGAATGCACAAGTTGGTCGATGAGGTAACTCGCCCGCGAGCTCGGATCCGCCTGCTCCTTTTTCGACAGCACCTGGGTGATCTTGACCCCGAGTTCGCGACCCAAGAACAAGCAAAGGTACTGCATGAATTGGTCCCACCGGTCCGCGATATCGGCCACGCCGCCATCGCCACCACGTAGTGAGGCGTCCCGCGCTCCGTCCCGTATCGATGCCCAGTTCGAACCCATGTCGTGGAATTGGAGAGCTCCTGAATTCTCATGTTCGAGGTACGAAATGAGTTCGCCCAGTATCCACTCCTGATCCGTATCACGGATCCCGCGGTGCTCGCGCTGGATGATCGCCTCCGAAAGTACCTCTACCCACGACCAGTGATACAGCGCAACCTTCTTGATTTTTTTCTTGTCGATTATTAAGGGGTGGTTCACGAGCGCCGCAGTCAGCTGACTCGAAATGGTTATCACGGCGTCGAAGCCGTTGTCCTTCGCTAAGTCGAGATATGTCTCTATCTGGGAAACCTCAAGTTCCCTCGTGCCTGTCTTCACCTCAACAAGCGCCTTCCAGGACTTTGTCCCTCGGCTCAAGATGATCGCCCCGTCGGGCCTGAACCCACGCTTCTGCTCGACTCGAATGGGCACCTCGATGTACGTCTTGATGTGGCCTGCTGGTGCTTGAGCTTTTCTCAAGAGGGAGCGTCCGAATTCGGGCACAGCCATCATCACAGCCAATAATGCTGAAGTGGCGCGCATTTCCTGATCTTCTGCGCCTCGAATACCAGACACCGGAATGAGACGCGCGGGTCGCCATGAATCTTCCAGTTTCTTCTCGACTATGGAGTTAATGGCACTCATGATCCCTCCGGTTCGTGTGGGCGGGATTATAGATGGCGTCCCGTCACAGCGGCAAGAACGACCTCCGTAAAGATTGCTCCTGCTGACCGCCAGCCTGTTCGTGTGTTATAAACCACTAGCGCTCAACCAGCGCCAACTACACCACCGAAACGGAGTCATCCAAGTGCCCCTTCTTACCGATAAAGTCGCCATCGTCACGGGCGCCTCGCGCGGCCTCGGCAAGGCCATCGCCCTCGAACTCGCCGAGCACGGCGCAATGGTCATCGTCAACTACTACCAGAGCAAAGACGCCGCCGAGGAAGTCGTCGGCGAGATCGTGAACAAGGGTGGCACCGCGAAAGCCGTCCACGCCGGGGTCGCCCACCCGGACGAGTGCTCGGCGCTCATCGAGGCGGCTGTCGCGGAGTATGGCGGCCTGGACATCCTGGTCAACAATGCCGGCGTCAACCGCGATCGCACGATCCGCCGCATGTCCGTCGAGGAGTGGCAGGAGGTCATCGCCACCGACCTCAGCAGCGTCTTCTACTGCACCTACGCCGCCCTCCCCCACCTCATCGAGCGCGGCGGCGGCAGCATCGTCAACATGGCCTCGATCATCGGCCAGATGGGCAACCTTGGTCAGTCCAACTACGCCGCCGCCAAGGCCGGGATCGTCGGCTTCAGCAAGTCCGCTGCCCAGGAGTTCGCCCGCTTCCACATAAACGTCAACGCCCTCTGCCCCGGCTTCATCGAGACCGACATGGTCATGAACCTCA
>DAINRO010000109.1:0-3847 GCA_036741795.1 Chloroflexota bacterium | reverse complement strand
GTCGACATGGTTCTGGTTCCACAGGCCTGAGTCCCGGACCCTGGCCCTGCCCCGATCGCAGGCGCGGCCGCGCCAATCAGGAGACGGCGGATCGAGGGGGGGCTTCCCCAGATTGCTTAGGAGGGCGATGCTGTTGCGCTCGATCACGCCCCTCTGGCTGCTGGAGCCGGGCGGATCGTCGACGGCTAGCCACAGGAACGGCATCGCCCTGATGATCCTGCTGACTACCGCCTCGGTCCCTTCTTCGCTCTTCCGGATATCCCGCGACGCGCTGTTCTGCGCACCCCATGTAGAACAACCCGGGCCACCTGCTGCCACCAGCGTTGAGCCGATCAGCAGACGGAAGATCGAGCCCCGGTGATTTCCGCCGCCGGATCGCTCTTGCCCCCTGTGCTGTGACAGGCGGTTCCAGAGCGTTGTCTTCGAGGTGGATGTCAACGCGTGTGTGCCGACTCTGACGATTTGTTAGCGGCGGCGAGAAAGCGCGGAATTTTGACGGGCACCGATCATCGGGCGCACGTGGGAGTAGAGGCGGCCAGGAGATGTTCTTTGTCGGCGACGAAGGACCGCAGCTTTCCAGCGAGGTACTCGACGTAGTCTGGGTCGGGTGAGGTGTCGAGCACCTCGTCGATGGCTGGAAGGAAGTAGTAGAGGGTGCGGATCGCTTCGAGCTTGCGCTGTTGCGGGGTGCGGATGGCCCATCGTGTGGCGGCGATGACGAAGGCCGCCCACACGACCCGCAGCGGGACGCGGCGATCATAGAGCGCGGCGGCGAGCTTCCGATCGCGGCGGCTGGCGCGCAGTGGCGTGCCCGGCAGGCGGACGTAGTTCCTGACGACGGCGTTGACGTAGGCCTGCCGGGCGGTGGTCACGACTTCCTTTTTCTGCGCGCCGCGGCCTCCTTCTGACTTTCGTGGACGCGGTAGCTCTCTCCCTCGATGAGAGTGACGTCGGCGTGATGGGTGAGCTTGTCGAGGAGGGTGGCGATGGAGGTCGCGTTGGGAAAGACGGTGTTCCAGTCGCGGAAGGCGAGGTTGGTGGTGATGAGGATGGAGCGGCTGGGCAGGTCTTTGGCGCCGGGCCGTTCGTAGCGTCGGTCGACGACCTTGTAGAGGAGGTCGGCGGCGTGAGAGTCGTAGGACAGGTATCCGACCTCGTCGATGGCGAGCAGATGCGGCCTCGTGTATCGGGCGAGGCGGCGGCGTAGGGTCTCAGGCGAGCACGCGCGCAGGTCCTCGATCAGCTCGGCGGCGGTCGTGGACAGGACGGAGAAGCCGGCGAGGACGGCCTGATGGGCGATGTTTCTGGCGATCATGGTCTTGCCCAGGCCGTTGGTGCCGATGAGCGCGAGATTCCGGCCCTCGCGGATGAATTCGAGGGTGAGCGCGCGCTCGATGAGCTCGCGCTCGATCTTCTTGGGCCAGTTCCAGTCGAAATCGACGATCGGCTTGAAGCGTCCGATGCGGGCTCTCTGTCGCCGGCTCTCCTGGCTGCGCCGGCTCTTGTCGATCTCCTCCAGCCGTGCGATCTCCTCCAGGATTTGCACGGGCGACAGGCGGCTCTTGGTGGCGCGGGCCAGGAAGTCGTCGAGGGAGCGGCCGATCGCCTGGAGGCCGACCTTGAGCAGGCGGCTGGCGAGGTCAGTCGCGTTCGTCATCGTCGCGGCGAGAGAGCTCATCGTAGGTCTCCGAGGAATGAGGTTTGACGTAGAGGTCCTTCAGATCGGGGCGGCGAGAGAGATCGACGGGCAGACTCATCTTTCGCTGCGCCGCTCGCCGGCGTTTGGCGAGGATGAAGGCGATGGAGCTGACGCGCGGGGTTTGCCGGGCGAGGGCCTCTCCCACGGCGGCGCGGAGCTCCTCGGCTCCGTAGTCGTCGAGAAGCAGGAGCAGCTTCTGGGTGATGCTGGAGACCGACTCGCCCCGCCTGAAGCTCGCCTCGAGAAGAGCCTCCACAGCAGGCACAGCGCCGAGAAGCCGGGCATTGGGAGTGGACCCATGCGCCCGCTGTTTCTCGGCCAGCAACGCCTCGACATGCGCAGGGTCGTCGATCCTGCGGTGGCGATCGTAGGACCGGCAGTGACGAGCCCTCTCGATGGCGCCCTCGAGAATGCGCACCGTCGTCTCGGAAGCGACCAGGCTCAGGGGACGTCCGACGCAGCCGGGCGGGATCGAGTAGTCGTTGAGGTCGAAGCGGACGTAGATCGTCTTGTAGGAGCAGACGGGGACGACGAGGTCCGTTTCGAAGGAATGGGCTGGCAGCGTGAGCAGGTGCGCGGCCTCTTCACGGAAGGCCTCGACTACGGTCTTACGGTCGTCTCCGGGCCAGCGGCGATTCCCGGCCACTTCGTCCCGCCACGCGAGCGCCTGGCGGTTCAGGTCGTCGAGCGTCGTGAACGAGCGTGCCGCGAAGAACGAGTCGCGTATGTACCGCACGCTCCGCTCGACGGCACCCTTCTCGTTGCCTCGCGCCGGCCGGCACGCCCGAGGCGAGAAGTGGTAGTGAGACGCCAGCTCGAGCAGACGGAGATTGAAGCGCACGGCATCCCCGTGCCGTTCGCTGACCGCCGAGCGCAAGTTGTCGTAGAGCAGATGACGAGCGACGCCCTGAAGGTCCGCGAATGCGTACACGTGCCCGCGCAGGAAGTTCTCCATCGACTGATCGAGGAAGAAGCGCAGGAAGATCCATCTCGAATACGTGAGCGTCAGGATGAAGGCGGAGAGCGCCCGGCGCGCGGCGCCGATCATGACGTGGCCGAAGCTGGCCCAATCCACTTGGGCCTCCTCCGCCGGAAACGTCCGACGACGGAGGAAGGCCTCGCGCGGAATCGGACGCAGCTCCGCCACCTTGTCCCGCACCTGGCGCACGCTCAGCGTGCAGCCTCGCTCGCGCAGCATGTGCCAGAGCCTCGTGGCCCGGAGCCGCGGATATTTCTCCAGCATCTCGCGGGCGAAGCCCACGTATGGGTCGAATCGGCTCGGCCGTGGAGCGGGTTGCGCGCGCGACTCCTCCCGGAGCGCTCGTTCCACCGTCTCGTGGTGCAGTCCCAGCTCCGTCGCGATCGTGCCCACCGGCCAGTGCTCGGCGTGGTGCAGATGCCGGATCCGGGCTACGGTCTCGAGATCGATCACGCTTACCTCCTCTCGGAAAGTCGATGAAGGGGCCTGATCGTCCGCAAACCATGCAGACGACGACCCCATCCACGACCAGCGCGGCGCTCGCCACCTCCGGCAAGCGCAGCTCCGGGAGAGTAAGAAACGCGATCCGACCGTGTGAAGACTGGTCCGTCACGCCGACGAGCTGGCAGCCAAGGCGCCGGCGGTATTCCCTCTGGAGATCAGCGTGATCCTGGCGGCCCAGCTCGCTCTGCTGGTGCCGCCGGTTCGATGCACGGCGGCTCTCGATCCGCGCTCCACGACGACAGCCTGGCCCGCAGTACCGATGCCCGCGGTAACACGACCCGCAGATCGCGAAAGGCGCCCAGCACCGCCCGCACGTCAGCAGGTACAGGACGACGCCGGCCAGCAGCCGCTTGCTCAAACACCCCTCCGAGCGGATGGACAAGACGCCCGCAACGGTGGGATGCTTACCGCCTCGTACGTTCCCACCGAAGAATGGTTTGTCGCACCAGCCCCGGTCGGGCAGCCACCCGCCCGGGGCTTCTCATTCGTAGGGCGTGACGATACCAATTTCTCCGCTGGCGCGGAGACGCGGCTTCGCCGCGGATGATGATGAGGGAATCAGTACGCGGGCGACACGTCAGAATTCCGCGGTTCTCGACCGCCGTTCACAGGCTTGGACCGAAGCGGTTACGCTCGTTTCGCAGACCCATGTGCCAGACGACGTC
>DAINRO010000108.1:2823-3897 GCA_036741795.1 Chloroflexota bacterium | reverse complement strand
CGGCGGCGACCCGCTGCGGTCGGGAATCTCGTTCACGGACCCCTACACTGGGATCGTAGGCGCGGGCGCGGTGCTGGCAGCGATCAACTACCGTTCTCGGACGGGCAAGGGACAGTACATCGACCTGTCGGAGCAAGAGGCGGCGATTCCGGTGGCGGGATACGCGCTGGCGGATTTCGCGATGAACGGCCGCGAGCCGGAACGCATCGGCAACCGCAGCCTGTGGTTCGCGCCGCAGGGATGCTACCGCTGCAAGGGCGACGACGACTGGCTCGTCATCACCGTGCACAACGACGCAGAATGGGCGGCGCTGTCAGGAGCCGTCGGCCACCCCGAGTGGGCGACCGACCCGCGCTTCGAGACCGTGCTGCAGCGGTTCGCGAACCACGACGAGATCGACCGCCTGATCACGGCCTGGACGCAGGAGCAGGACCATCGCGAGGCGATGGCGACACTGCAGGCAGCAGGAGTAACCGCAGCGGCGGTGCTGAACCCGAAGGAGGTGCTGCTGGACCCGCACCTGAAGGCGCGCGGGTTCTTCGACCTGGTGGACACGGAGGTGGCCGGGCTGAGGCCCGTGCCGCACCAGGTCGGCGCGACGTTCTCGGGGTTCACGCCCGATAGCGCACGGCGGGCGCCACGGCTCGGTGAGCACAACGACGAGATCTTGAAGGGGCTGCTGGGAATGTCGGACGAGGAGGTGGCCGGGCTGGCGGAGCAAGGAGTTATCGGAGACCAGCCCCAGTTGCTGTTCCCGATGCAGGTGATGCGGATGTTCGTGCAGTGGCCGACGACGTCGTTCCAGGGGATGGGACAGGTGGCAGCGATCGATGCTGATTACAAGGAGCAACTGGGGATCGCGGGCGATACGGGAGGGGCTGAGAAAATGTAATGGATTCCCGCTTTCGCGGGAATGACGGGAGCAGGAAGTGAGGAAAGCATGAAATTTGGGGCGGTACCGACGCAGGCGGGGGTTGAGTGGGAGACGTTGGTTGAGACCTGGGAAGAACTGGATCGCGGGTCCAAATTCGATTCGTTGTGGTTGATGGATCACTTTGTGACGGGTTTCGGGCA
>DAINRO010000108.1:0-2723 GCA_036741795.1 Chloroflexota bacterium | reverse complement strand
ACGGACTGCCGCCGGTCAAGGAGCGCATGGACCGGCTGGACGAGTCCGTGGGGTTGATCAAGGCGCTCTGGACAGAGGACCGGCCATCGACCAGGGGCACGTATTACTCGCTCGACCGACCGCCGTACAATCCGGCGAATGTGCAGAAGCCTCATCCTCCGATTTTGATCGGCGGTGGCGGCGAGAAGCGGACCCTGCGGATCGTCGCGAAATACGCGGACGTGGCGAACGTGCAGGGCTCACCGGAGGAGGTGGCGCACAAGTGGCAGGTGCTGAACGAGCACTGCAAGGCGATCGGGCGCGATCCAGGCGAAATCAAGCGCACGATCCAGGCGCCACTCTGGCTGACAGACGATGAAGCGTTCAAGGAGCGGGTAACGCAGGGCATGGCCGCGGCGGGAGCGCGAGACACGAGGTCGGCCCTGCTGGGGAACGCGGACGAGGTAAAGTCGCAGGTGCAGGCATTCAAGGACGCCGGCGTGGAGGAAATCTACCTGGCGCAGTGGCCTCGCACTCACATGGAAAGTCTGCGCGGGTTCAGCGAGAAGGTGATCCCGGAGTTCGCCTAGTCGATGCGCATCTTCGTTGCTGGAGCGACGGGTGTACTGGGCACACCGACGGTGAAGCTACTCGTCGACGCGGGGCACGACGTCCGGGGCGTGGCTCGAAGCGATGAGAAGCGCGCGCTGCTGACGGCACTCGGTGCGACCCCGGTGGAATGTGACCTCTTCGATGCGGCTTCCGTGAGGGATGCAGCCGGCGATGCAGAGGCGGTGCTGCACCTGGCTACCAAGATCCCGCCGCTGATGAAGATGCGCTCGGCGAAGGCGTGGGACGAGAACAACCAGCTGCGGACGGACGGAACGAAAAACCTGGTGGAGGCTTCGGTCAGCGCGGGGGCGACAACGTTCGTCCAGGAATCGATCACTTTCATCTACGCGGACGGTGGCAGCACATGGCTGTCCGAAGATTCGTTGGTCGCCCCGGCATGGCCCGCGGCATTGGAGTCGACGCTCGAGATGGAACGGTTGGCGGCCGCATTCTCCGAAGACGAGAGACGGGCGGTGATCCTGCGCTTCGGGCTGTTCTACGGCGCCACTTCAGCGGCGACCCAGGACTCGGTCAGGATGATGAAGCGCCGGATGTTCCCGGTCATGGGTGACGGCAGCAACTACTTCTCGAGCATCCACGTGGACGACGCGGCACGGGCCATCGTTGCCGCGCTCGGTGCCCCAGCGGGAACCTACAACGTCGTCGAGGACGACCCTGTCACACAGCGGGAGTACGCGGACGCGTGCGCGGCGGCGTTCGGGATCCCGAGGCCGTGGCGCTCCCCCGCCTGGACGGCGAAGTTGATGCTGGGTGGACCGGCGAGCTACGTCATGCAGTCGATGCGGGTGTCCAACAAGAAGTTCAAAGAGGCGACGGGCTGGGCGCCGCAATACCCGAACGTTCGTGAGGGGTTCAAGCAGATCGCCGCGGAGATGAAGGCAGAGGTATGACCACGCTGGTCACGGGCGGGACCGGCGTCCTGGGGAGGGAAGTGGTCTCGCGTTTGTTGGCAAATGGAGACACGGTGCGGATCATGAGCCGGCGGGGCGGCGCGTCGAACGCGGCCGGTGATGCCGAGTGGGCAACGGCGGACCTGGCTACGGGTGCCGGTGTGGTGGAAGCGGTCGAGGACGTGGAGACGATCGTTCATTGCGCGTCCGATCCGTTCGGTGACATCAAGGAGGCGGACGTCGAGGGAACGCGGCGGCTTATCGAAGCGGCCAAGGTGGCAGATGTGGAGCACCTGTATTACATCTCGATTGTCGGCATAGAGAAGATCGACTACCCGTACTACAAGGCGAAGGTGGAAACAGAGAAGGTCGTCGAAGAGGGGGGAGTGCCGTTCACGATCCTCCGCGCGACACAGTTTCACACGCTGCTCGATACATTTTTCAAGACCCTGATGAGGCGCGGGCCCTTCCTGATCGTGCCGGGTGCGATGAAGTACCAGTTGATCGACGTGGGGGAGGTGGCCGATCACATGGTGGGGACTCTGCCTGAAGGACCATCCGGAAGGCTGCCCGATATCGGCGGCCCGAAGGTACAAAACGCGAAGGAAATCGCTGAGCAATGGTTGAAAGCGACAGGCCGAAAGCTAATTCGTGTCCCTGTGCCAGCAATGGGGCCGTTCAGCGGATTCGCAAAGGGGTATAACTGCTGCCCCGAAAATGCGTTTGGGAAGATGACGTGGGAAGAATGGCTCGAGAAAACCTACGGGGAACGCTAACGATCGAACTGCTGCCGCATCTGGACGCGGGCGGCAGATGGGCAACGGACAACGACATGCGCCCGCTATCGGCGCTCGGAGAGCGCCAGGCACGGGCCGTGGCGCGCGCGTTGGCACGCGGACCGGTGGATGCGCTGTTTTGCAGCCCCGCTCTCCGCTGCCACATGTCGCTCTCCCCGCTTTCGGACCTGGCAGGCGTGGAGATCGACGAGTTGTCCGAACTGTCCGAGTCCGACATGGGTGAGGACTTCGCCGCTATGGCGGAGCGGGGAATCAGCGCGATCTACGCGATGCGCGAGATGATCGAGGAGGGGCGGGTGGTCGCTTGTTCGCACGGGGACATCATCCCCGCGATCATCGAGGTGCTGGCCGAGGCAGGCGGGCTCGAGGCACCCGTGCTGGAACGGCGAGGGCAGTGGTACACGATCACGTTCGAGGACGAAGT
>DAINRO010000107.1:0-4049 GCA_036741795.1 Chloroflexota bacterium | reverse complement strand
CCGTAAGACTGCCGGAACCAGCCACCTCCCGCAAGGTCGTGGAATATGTCCATAGCCCGGCCATCTTCAAGCGTCACCCGCCAGTAGCGACGCGCGATGGGGTGAGCGCGCCACCATTCGTCTTCAATCAGCCACGTCTCGTTATGCGCTATGACTGTGAGTTTTCGTCGCGAAGAGAAAACATTGGTTGGGCGTCCTTCTCCGTCAGTCTCCGCGGAAATGGGCTGCGGAAGGTTTAGCGAACGGAGTTTCCGAGTGCGGGTCATGGACGATCTAGCTTTCTGCGAAATCGGCCAACGCTGCCCGCCTCTCCGGTATTCGTGATCGTGGCGCCAGAGAGATCACCTTGCCGATAGCAACCGGGGACTCCTCGTCTCCTTGACTATCCAGCTGGCGCACCGCTTCTTCCACCTGGCGCCAGAGCTTGCCCTTGCCCTCGAACATCGTGGCCTGCTTCCCGGATTCCCCGCCCAGATGGACGAGTTCGACCTCAAGTTCTTCGACCGGCCATTCCGGCGGGCTCCGCAGGACCGCATTCTTGATTGCAAACCAGGCGTCGCGAGGATCAGACAGGGCTTCGCGGAACGCGACTGGAACCTCCCAGCTTCCGCCGTCCTCAAACGCGACCCGGACGACGGCTTTGCGTACCCAGCGGCTGCCAGCCGCCGCATAAGTGGCATGCACTAGCTTCTCGATCCCCATGAGGATGGCGTCGATGGTCATTGCCGGTCCCGGCAACTGCATCCTCCGCACTACGGTCGCTTCGGATACACGTGGCTGCAGTTGCCCCAGGTCTAATCCTTGAGCCAGCTCCCAGCAGTGCTTCCCTTCCGTACCGAACTGCGCCTGGACCGCTCCCAGCGGCAGTCGCGCCACGTCACCGATCGTTGTCAAGCCCAGCATCGCTAGCCGCCAACGCATGGCCTCACTGGCGGGCAAATGCTCGATCGGAAGAGGGCCGAGGAAAGCCTCTACTTCGCCTGCTGCTACGGATTTAACTGTGCCCGGACGTGCCGTCTTTGCTGCTACCTCTGCGCCGAACTTGCCATCGGCGATCCCGGCCGAAGCCATGAACCCGAAGCGGGCATGCACTCCTGAGATGATTTCCTCTGCCAGTCGGTGAGGTGGTGTTGGCAGCCCGTCCACGGCCAGGTTAGCGGTTCCAATCCCGGCTGCCTGAACAACCGGACTGAACGACTCAAGATAGTCGAGTATCTTCTTGAATAGCCGCTCGTAATACGGCCGGTCCGTCGCCACCACGATCGCGTTTGGGCAGAGCCCAATCGCCTCCGACATACGCATTCCACGGCTCACGTTCAGAACCTCGGCTCCGAGCGAGCAGTCGTAGACCGTATTCTCGCCGACGAGCAGAAGCCGGGCGTTTGTGCTCTTCCTCCGGTGACGCTCGGCTTCGACCGCAAAGCGCTGGATGCTGATGCAGGCGATAGTCATACACCCAGAGTCGAACAGGTGTTCGTATCCAGTCAAGACCCAACCGTCACCGCCGTATACTTCAAGGCATGCCGGAGTACGAGGTCGTCGCGACTTTTCCAGACTCGCGCCGAGCCCATTCTGCGCTTCAGCAGCTTGCCCGGTCGCACCGCTCCATCGTGATCGCGACTAACGAGGCGCCTGACCTGGCTGCCCGCGAGAGCCGTTTTATCGGACGCTTTCTCCTCGTGATCATAGGCTGGAGCGTTGTTGGCACTCTAATTGGCGCTGCGCTGGGCGTGACAATTGCGGTTGTGATCGGGGAGACCAGCACAGAGGGACTCCTCCTCCAGGTCATCAGCTGGGCGATCTTTGCTCACGTCCTAATCGGCATGTGGGCCGGCTATCTGCTCCTGACGGATCGAATGGGGCCCGACCTGAGGGCGACATCTCCGCCTGTGGCCCTGCGCGCTGAATGCGCTACTATCGACGAATCCAGGAAACTCGCGGCCGAAATGCAGGCCCTTGGCGCAAGTTCGGCAGAAGCCGGGGAGATCAGCGCCCGGTACAGGATCTAAGGGAGGAATAGATTGGCAAATAAGTTCAAGATCGGTGACCTCGATATTACGGTCGTGAGCGACGGACAGGCGCAGGCGCCCGGTACGGTCTATTTCCCCGGAACGACGCCGGAGCAGTGGGAGCCCCACAAGCGCTGGCTCGATCACGCCGGCAACGTGGTATTCCCCTTCACCTGCTTCCTCGTACGGTCAGGCGACAAGACTGTCCTGATCGACACCGGCCTCGGTCCCGTCGACATGTTCGGGTTCACCGGCGGCGCGCTCGTCAGCGAGCTGGCGAAGGAAGGCGTGTCGCCCGGCGACATCGATACTGTCTTCGTCACTCACCTGCACGTCGATCACTGCGGGAACGTGGCAGTCGCCGATGGCGACACACCGCGCCCTACGTTCCCCAACGCCACCTACCGCTGGACGACGACGGACCACGAGCACTTCAACCGCGACGACATCTTCGGTACCCCGGACCAGAAGGCGTACATGAAAGCGATGTTCAAGGCTGTGGAGAGCCGCTTCGAGGCTGCGGACGATGGCGCCTCCATCGCCGCTGGAATCAACGTCATTGGCACCCCGGGCCACACACCCGGTCACGCCGGCATCATCCTGTCCGGCGGGGGCAAACGAGCCTTCGTCCTGGGCGACGCCATCTCCTGCCCCGCACAGTTAGAGGAGACGGAATGGTCCGGGATGGGCGACCTGGACAAGGACCTCGCGCGTCGCTCCCAGGAAGCAGTGGTGCGAGAGCTCGAAGGGACAGAGGACCTGATGACGGCCGCTCACTTCCCGGGACTGACTTTTGGACGGGTGCTTACTGGCGAGGGGAAGCGCTACTGGGAGCCGGTTGGGTAGAGTAATTTGGCTCCCGGAACAGGATTCGAACCTGTAACCTAGCGGTTAACAGCCGCTCGCTCTACCGTTGAGCTATCCGGGAGCGCGTCTGACAGTCTGTCGAGCGTACCTGGCTGCCGAGCCAGGATTCGAACCTGAACTAAGGGATTCAAAGTCCCGTGTGCTACCGTTACACCACTCGGCACTGAGTCCGTCGTATGCGCCTCTCCATATTATGCTGGTGCCGAAGGCCGGACTCGAACCGGCACGAGGGTTACCCCCCGGCAGATTTTGAGTCTGCTGCGTCTGCCAATTCCGCCACTTCGGCATGGCTTAGCTCGCACGCCAAGCGTAAATGAAGCGGGTCTTCAACCCGCTCCTAATTAATCGTAGCGCACGCTCACGGACGGTGTAAAGAAACACTAGAGGTTACTCAGCCACTCCCACATGGCCTCGACCGCTTCCTCCCAAACGTCCGTCCGGCTGCGTCCGCTCGCCTTCTTCACATTGAACCCGTGGTCTGCGCCCTCCATGAAATGCGTGGAGCCATGCGCGGCCAGAACCGCCGCCGACTCAATCTCTTCGGGCGAGCCAAAAGCATCGCTTGTGCCGGAACAGAACAGCGCCGGAACGGTGACCCTCGGCAGGTGCTCGTCACGCCTACGGTCCGGCTTGCCCGGAGCGTGCAACGGGTAAGCGAAGAGAACGAGAGCGTCGACTGGCTCCTCCTCGGCTACCACCTGCGACGCTATCCTGCCACCCATCGACCGTCCGCCAACCACCAGCCGGCAATCGGGTGATCTGACGGCCTCTATTACGGCACGCCATGTCGCCTCAAGGACTGGAGGCCGGTCCGGCCCCTTTTTTCCCGCCTCCTGGTACGGAAATTGGAACCGCACAGTCGCAACCTCACGTCCCGCGAGCATCCGGCAGGCGAACGTCCCGAACTGGTCATGCACGTTCGACCCGGCGCCAGGGGCGTAGATGAACTGCCAGCCAGACTCGCCCTCGGGATCGGCGCGGATCGCCGTGACAGAGCCAGCGCCCGGGACGTCAATGAGAAGAGGCTTCTCGCTCACCATTCAAGAAGGGCAAAGAGTCCGAGATGGTCGGAGGGATACAGATCCGGATTCTCCTTCGAGGGTTGGTCGAACGCCAATCCCGCGTCGATTACCTTGAACTCCTCCGATACGTAGATGTAGTCCAGGGTCCCCG
>DAINRO010000106.1:0-4063 GCA_036741795.1 Chloroflexota bacterium | reverse complement strand
CGGCGAGGCCTGGTTCTATCAGCGCTGCTCCCTCTGTCACATGGGACGCATCGTCAAAGACGACACGTACGAGTCGATGGCGCCGAGCCTGGAAGGGATCCTCAAGGATGCGCCGTCGGATCGGGAAAATCTGGTACGAGAGACGATTCAGCAAGGCATGCGGAGGATGCCGGGATTCCGGTACAACTTCACGCCCACCGAATTCGAAGAGTTGATCGCCTATCTCAAGACTCTCTAGTGTGTGGAGGTTCAATGTCTAAGCTGACATGGTTGTCCACGGTCCTCGGCGTGGCAGGACTCTGGGCGACGCTGGCGGCGCAGTCCGGCCCCCCGGCCGGCATCATCCATGGCAGCGTGAAGTCCGCTGACGGCGTCGCGATGGAAGGCGTGATCGTCTCCGCGCGCGCGGCGGACAGAAGCTTCACGACATCCGTCTTTACGGACCGTCAGGGGAACTACACGTTCCCGTCTCTCGACGCCGGTCAGTACAAAGTATGGGCGCAGGCGGTGGGATTCGAAGCAGGCCGGTCGGAATTCGCACTCGGCGGTGGGCGGGTGGAGCGCAGTCTCACGCTGACCGCACTCAAGGACACCGATCGGATTGTGAAGCAGATGTCCGGTGTCGAGTACCTCGCAAGCCTGCCGCAGAGCACATCTGCCGATCGCCGAATGGTGCACGCATTCAAGAACAACTGCACGGGGTGCCATACGGCGAGCTATCCGCTACAGAACCGGTGGGATTCGACGGGGTGGGGCATCCTCGTCGATCTGATGACGGTATTCCCGAGCTCGGGCGTGCCGGTTCCGGCCATGCGGCCGACGGCTGACAACCAGGGCAACCGGACGACAGCCGCGTATCGCGATGAGTTGGCCGAGTACCTCGGTCGCGTCCGCGGTGACACACAGCTGAGCAACCTCAAGCTGCGGCCACGTCCGTCCGGAGAGGCGACACAGGTGGTCATCACCGAATTCGATCTGCCGCGCACCGATCGCCCGCTTCACTTTGACGACGGCAGCGACTGGTCGATGGGAACGCCTTCGCGCTTCATCGGCCGCGCGGCGCATGACGTCTGGGCGGACGCCGAAGGGATCATCTGGATGGCTGACGACATGGTTCCGCACCGGACATTTGCCAGACTCGACCCGCGCACGGGCAAGGTCACCGACTACGCCCTCCCGGGACCTGACGGCAAATCGCTCGGCACGCACAGCATCGTCGTCGATCATCTCGGGAAAGTATGGGCGGCCGCCGAGGACGACAACTTCGCGATGTTGAATCCGAAGACGGGAGAGATGAAGAGTTTCCCCCGACCGCAAGGGATAAAAGGGGAGGTCGGCGGCACGCTCGATGTCGACTCGAAAGGCAACCCGTGGGCGACGTCGCGGAACGGCGCAATCAAGTTGGATGCGGTAACCAGCCAGTACACCTACTACGAAGGGCCGCCTGCTCCAGAGGGCTATTGTGGAGGCGAATGCGGAGGTTGGGGCACGTACGGGATTACCGTCGACAAGGACGACAACGCGTGGGTCACCAATCCCGGACTTGACCGCCTCCTGAAGGTCGATAGCCGAACCGGCAAGGTCACCGCCGTCAACCTTGGACCCCTTGCGACGCCGGAGGTGATTGTGATCGATCGGCAGCGCCAGCTGACGATACGCGGGAGCCAGAACGGTGCCGTGGTGGGCCAGAGGGCCCCGCGCCGCCTTGCCGCCGACCCGAACTCGGACCGGGTCTGGGTCGCGCTGTACACAGGCGATCGTCTCGCCCGGATCGACACGAAGACCCTTCAGGTGAAGGAGTACCCGCTGCCCACTCCGTACAGCTCTCCGTACGCCACGGCCGTGGACAAGCGCGGCGTTGTCTGGATCACGACAATGAACAATGATGTGCTCACGAAGTTCGATCCGAAGACGGAGCGGTTCACCGAATACCCGCTGCCGACGCGCGGGACCGAGATTCGCCACGTGCAGGTCGACAATCGTACCGATCCGCCGACTGTCTGGGCGCCCTATAACCGAACGAACAAAGTCGTGCGCATACAGTTTCGAGGGCCCGCCACTCAGCAGCAGACACGGGCGGCACGATAGGAACGCTTAATGGAGGCACACATGCGCAAGGTACTACTGGCGGTCGCGGTGGCGGCGGCCCTTGGATCGATCGCCTACGGCCAGGCCCCGGGACAGGTTGTTCCGCCACAGGTCAGGCAGCCCGCCCCAGCACCGGGCACCACGGACATCTATTTCATCGACACGGAAGGCGGGATGGCCACGCTGATCATCTCTCCCACCAACGGAATCCTCGGCGCCAAGGAAACCTTGCTGCTGGATGCAGGCAACCTGAATCCGCCGGGCCGCGATGCGGAACGCATCCAGGCGGCGATGAAGGAGTCCGGCGTCGAGCGTATCGATACGCTCGTCGTGACGCATTATCACGGCGACCATGTCGGCGGCGTCGCCGCGCTGGCGGACAAGGTGCCGATCCGACGTGTCCTCGATCCTGGTGCCTTCGCGGACGAACTCAATGGCAACCGCGGAGCCGGGTTTATCTCCTATCTCCCGTTCCGCGGGAAAGCGCACGTCACCATTCCGAAGCCGGGGATGAAAATCCCGGTCGCCGGCCTCGAGGTGAACGTCGTGTCGTCCGCAGGCGAATTAATCACGTCTCCTGTCCCGGGCGTCCGGAGGACCCCGACGGCGAACCCGCTCTGTGCCCAGGCCCAGCAGCGCGAGCAGGACAACACGCCGAATAATTTCGAAAGCATCGGCGTCGTCGTGGACTTCGGACGCTTCAGATATCTCGACCTCGCCGACCTGACTTGGAACCAGGAGGTCCAACTGGTGTGCCCGCAGAACCTGCTGGGGACGGTCTCCGTTTACCGCACGTCACGCCACGGGGGGGACTGGTCTGGCGCGGAGGCGATGGTGCATTCGGTGCGGCCGCGTGTGGCCGTGATGAACAACAACCCGACGAAGGGCGGGACGGCGGGCACGTTCAAGATCGTCAAGAGCTCACCGGGGCTCGAGGACTTCTGGCAGCTGCACTTCTCCGACGTCGTGCCCAAGGAGGTCAACTCGCCGGAATCATTCATCGCCAACTTCACGGGTGCCGACGGCGGGGCCTACATCAAGCTGACGGCCCGGCCCGACGGCAGCTTCACCATGAAGAACGGGCGGAACGGATTCACCAAAGAGTATCGGGCGGCATCGACAGGTGTGGCGACATCGAGCCGCTAAGCCGCCGCGCGGTAGACGAGCCACGGCACGTCATCGGCCAGATGCCGAGACTGTCCGTGGCTCTTATTGTCGCGCTCGACTATTGCGGTGCTGCCGGGGCACCGGGAGCGTCGCCTGCGCCCAGAAAGAAATTGCGGCCGTCCTTGAACTTGACCGTCTTGCCGTTGGCTCTCGGCGCCCCGCCCTTGGCGCGGTAGCCCTCGACGACGACCTCGGTGCCCGCGGGAAAGTCGGTCTTGCGCAGGCCCCGCCGCAGCAGCGCGGTCGGCGCCCCGGCCTCGATGGCCCAGTTCACGATCTTGCCGTCCGGTTGGGCCACGTCGATGTAAATCCAACCGTGCGGGTTGAGCCACTCCATCTTGGTGAGGGTGCCGTTTAAGGTGACCGGCTGGTTGACGTCGAATTCCGCAGCGAACGAATGGTGCGCCCGCGCCGGGAGGGTCGCAAGCAGGACTCCGCCGGCCAGCATCAGGACGAGTCTTGTTCTCATCGCCAATAACCTCCGCATTGAACGTCGAACGATAGCACCTAGCGGCAGGGGGCGCAAGGTGGACTTGCCCGGGACTGAATCTTCTACATCTTCTACGGCAATTAGCCGTGTTCCGCACACATACAGCTCGCAGAGGAGACAACATGAAGGTGGGCTCGAGACGAACGCTCTTTGGCGTCACTTTGGTCGCGGTTTTATGCCTGATTATGGGGATCAGGGCCGCCGGGCAGGCTCCAGCGCCACAAGGCGCGCCCGAGAGGGTGCCTCTGACTGACGACGTCTTCAAGAGCGTCGAAATTCTGAAGGGCATTCCGGTGGATACGTTCTTCGAGACGATGG
>DAINRO010000105.1:0-4214 GCA_036741795.1 Chloroflexota bacterium | reverse complement strand
CGCATGCGCTCCTTCATGTTGATGATCACCTCGACGCCGGCGAGGTTTACGCCCATGTCGTTGATCATCCGCTGGATGGCACGGAGGTGCTCAATGTCCGCCTGTGAGTAGAGGCGGACGCGGCCCTGGGAGCGGCCTGGCCGGACGAGGCCCTGGCGCTCGTAGTTGCGGAGGGACTGGGCGTGCATGCCGACCATGCGAGCGGCGACGCTGATGACGTAGCAGGGCTCTTCGTGGTCGTTCGTTGTTCGTTCGTTCATGCTTTCGCTCCGGTTGGCTGCTTTGTGCCGGCCTCGCGCAACTGCTCGTAAAGCGCGCGCTCGTCGTCGGTGATTGCGTCTGGAATGGCGAGGCGGACCTTCGCGATGAGGTCGCCGCGGGTTTTGCCGCCGAGGTGGGGCATGCCGAGGCCCTTGAGGCGGATCTGGCGGCCGTTCTGGGTGAGCGCCGGGACGGTTACGGCGATATTCTTGCCGTCGATGGTGGTGACGGAGGCCTCGCCGCCGAGGACGGCGTCGGCCACCGGGACGGGGACTTCGGCGACGAGGTTGTCGCCCTTACGCTCGAAGCGGGGGTGGGGGCGGACGCGGGTGACGACGTAGAGGTCGCCGCGGGGGCCGCCGGCCATGCCGGCCGAGCCTTCGCCCGCTATGCGAACTCGGGTGCCGTCGGCGGCGCCCGCCGGGATCTTGACCTCGATTCGCTTCGGGTTCAGGACGGCGCCTGCGCCGCCGCAGGCGTGGCAGACCGCGTTCTGGACCTCGCCGCTGCCTCCGCAGGTGGGGCAAGGTTCCTCGGACTGGAGCTGCAGGGTGCGGGCGGTGCCGTGGAAGGCCTCTTCGAGGGTGATCTCGGTGGCGAACTCGGTGTTTTGGCCGCGCGTGGGGCCGCGGCGACGTCCAGCTCCACCAAAGAGCCCGCCCAGCATGTCGCCGAGGTCGCCGCCGCCTCCCATGCCCCCGCCCTGGCGGCGGAGGAGGTCATTGATGTCGAACGTGAACGTCTGCGAGTGGCTGCCGCCGGGTGCGCCGTTGCCATACTGGGCACGCGCCGTCTCGAAGGCTTCGGCCTGCTCCCAGTTTTCGCCGTAGCGGTCGTACTTTGCGCGCTTGGCCTTGTCCGAGAGGACGTCGTGGGCGGCGTTGATCTCCTTGAAGCGCTCCTCGGCGGACTTGTCCGTCGGGTTCACGTCAGGGTGGTACTTGCGGGCGAGCTTGCGGAAGGCGGACTTGATCTCCTTCTCGGAAGCAGTCTTCTTAACGCCGAGGGCGGCGTAGTAGTCTTTGGCCATTTCGTGTGTAAGTGTACGGTCTGGCGGCCATAGAAGTCAAAGGTCCTATGCAAAAAGTTACTAATGGCCTTATCAACTCTATTGACAATGTGCGGTGCGCTCTCTATCCTGTGGGTGTATCAAATCCAGCACTTAAGGAGGTGCTTCAATGACACAAGTAGTGAGATGGGACCCGTTCGGTGAGTTCGGTTCCCTGCGAAGGGCGATGGACCGCTTGTTCGACGAGTGGCCCACGTCCCGGGCGGTCCGCAACGGCGGCGAGATGGAGTTGGCGTTTCCCGTGGACATCAGCGACAACGACTCGTCCGTATCGGTGAAGGCCGTGCTGCCGGGGATCAAGCCGGAGGATGTCGAGATCACCGTCAGCGAAGGCGTCCTGACGATCCGCGGCGAGTCCCGCGAGGAGAAAAAGGACGAGGGTGAGAACTACTACCGGCGCGAGATCCGGTACGGTTCGTTCTCCCGCTCGGTGCCCCTACCCACCCGGGTGGACCAGGAAAAGGCGGAGGCGACTTTCGCCGACGGTATCCTGACCGTGGCTCTGCCGAAAGCCGAAGACGTGCGGCCGAAACAGATCAAGGTCAAGGCGGCACCGGAGCTGGCGGCTACCGGCAGTAACGGGTCGAACTAAGAACCCAGGACTAAGAACCTGGAATCCTGAAAGGGCCGGTTCCCTCCCTTCCGGCCCTTTCTTGCTACCTGGCGTTTGCCCCCCGAGCGGCGCGGTCGAGGTTCCGGGCAGTGTGGATGAGCGCGATGTGGGTGAAGGCCTGGGGGTAATTGCCGAGGTAATCACCGGTAGTGGGATCGAACATCTCCGAGTAGATGCCGACGTGATTGCCCATGGAGACTATCTTCTCGAACAGGGCGGTAGCTTCTTCGATCCGACCACAGGCGAAAAGGGCTCCGGCCAGCCAGAGGGTGCACATCGTGAACGTCCCTTCCGTGCCGGGAAGGCCGTCGTCAGCGCGCTCGGGGATGTAGCGATGGATGAGGCCGTCCTCGCCCAGTTCGTCGCATATGGCGTTGATCGTGGAAATCACCCGGGGGTCGCTTCCGGGGAGAAAGCCGACCATCGGCAGGAAGAGGAGCGAGGCGTCGAGGCTCTCGCCGTCGAGGTACTGGGTGAAGGCGCCGCGCTTCTCGTTCCAGCCCCGCTCGAGGATCTCGTCGCGGATCGCCGCGCAGGTGCGCTTCCAGCCCTCGAGGTCGCTGGGCCGATTGAGGGCGGTGGCGAGCTTGATGCCGCGGTCGAGGGCGACCCAGCACATCAACTTGGAGTGAGTGAAGTGGCGCGGCTCCGTGCGGAACTCCCAGATACCGGCGTCGGGCTCTCGCCATAACCGCGCCGCCGAATCCACCATCTCGTGGGTCAGGTGCCAGAGAGCGTCGTCCACTTCGCCGCCGGCGCGATGGTAGGAGTAGATCGCCATCACCACTTCGCCGAACATGTCGAGCTGGAGCTGATGATAGGCCACGTTGCCAACGCGGACGGGTCGTGAGTCGCGATATCCGGACAGGTGATCGAGCTGATATTCCGTTGTATCGCTGCCGCCGTCCCCCGGTGCGATTTCGTACAGGGTGTGAAGTTCGTGCTCCGAGTCTCCGTCCGCCAGCCGTTCCGTTAGCCAATCAAGGAACGGACGCGTGTACTCGGTGTGTCCGAGGCGATGGAAGATGTCGAACGTGAAGGCGGCGTCCCGGAGCCAGGTGAAGCGGTAATCCCAGTTGCGAACGCCACCGATTTGCTCCGGCAGCGACGTTGTGGCAGCGGCGCATACCGCGCCGCTCGGCGCATAGATGAGGAGGTGGAGGGCGAGCATGGAGCGGCGGATAAGGGCCTCCCAGGCACCCTCGTATGACCAGTCGCAGGCGACGTCCGTCCAGAACTCTTCTGTCTCCCGGAGTTTCGCGGCCGGATCGTAGGCGGCGATGTCCGGTGGGTCCTGCTCATCCCAGTGCAGGACGAACGTCGCCTCCTCGCCTGCGGCGAGCGAGAACCGGGAGGTTGCGCCACTATCATTGGCGGACATTTCGACCTCCGACACGAGTGACAGGCAGAACTTGCCCGATCGAGCGATCGTGACGTGCCCATCCGTAGTCAGGTCAGTGGAACCGCTGGCGTATTCGAGCCGGGGATCGTAGTCAACGACGAAATCGACGCGACCAGATTCACATGTCACGGTGCGGACAAGCTGGTGGGGACAGGTCGCGATGTCATCTGAGATGGGCATGAAGTCGGTGACGAGGGCGCGACCGGAGTGCGTGACGAACTCGGTAACGAGGATGTTGGTGTCTTCGAGGTAGCGTTGGCCGCTCTCGAAGTCGCCATCCGGGCGGATCCAGAAGCGGCCGCCGATCTCATCGTCCAGAAGGGACGAGAAGACGCTGGGTGAGTCGAAGCGTGGGAAGCAAAGCCAGTCAATGGAGCCGTCGCAGGACACGAGGGCGGCGGAATGCATGTCCCCGATCACGCCATAGTCGCTAATTGGACGGTAACCCATCTGGTTATCAGATTACCGCGATTTTGGTCAGGCTATGTAATGCTCTCGAACGCGGGCCTGATTGCACCTTCGTATAGGCCGCCGACAACGATGCCTGTCCAGAAGAGGGTGTGCGGGAAGCTGCCGCCGACGCCGACAACGTAGGCGATCGTCCGGGGAACGGCGGCGATGTGGAAGGCGACGGCGCGCCAGAACGGCCCGGTGAACATAACCAGTGCGGGCAGCATGAGCCAGAGGTGGTGCGCCCGCATCTCACGCGGGGCCATCCAGCGGGTCCAGCGGCGCTTGCTCGTCCAGGTGCGCATCTCGTCGACCACACGCTCGCCATCGAGGAGGAAGAGGAAGACGGCCGCGTAGACTGCCATGACCACTCCCATCGCCAGGGCGCCCTCCCAGCGGCCGAGGGTGGCGACGAGGAG
>DAINRO010000104.1:0-4266 GCA_036741795.1 Chloroflexota bacterium | reverse complement strand
GGGATCCATACCTCCGGATGCGGCTTCTGCACCGGCTTTGGCCACGTGTTGAGAAAACGAAGTTGGTAATGCTTGCCCATAAACTCGGTCGGCCCAGGCTCCGTCCACGCTTTGATGATGATGTCGTGGGCTTCCTGGAACCTCTCCCGCGCGTGCGCCGGGTTGATCGAGAAGGAGTAGTACTCCGGCCCGCCGCCCACTACGAACCCCGCGATCAAGCGCCCGCCGGAGATGTTGTCGATCATCGCGAACTCTTCCGCCACGCGCGTCGGCGGGTTATAGAGAGGCAGGGCATTCCCTACCACCGCGATCTTCATTCGCTTCGTCTGTCGCGCCAGGATCGACGCCATCAGGTTCGGCGAAGGCATGATCCCGTACGCGTTCTGGTGGTGCTCGTTAACGCACACCCCGTCGAACCCAAGTTCCTCCGAGTAAACCAGTTCATCCAGGTACCGGTTGTAAAGCTTGTTGCCCAGTGCGGGGTCAAAGAACTCGTTCGGGCACGTGATCCACGCCGGCCCGTCGTAGTCATCGGGCAGCCCGGTGTAGGGCATCAAATGGAAGTTGAATATCCGCATCGTCGGTCCCCCTCCCGTAGGTTGAGTAATGCCGCTGATTCTAGCACGCGCCGCGTTTGGATTCGCTCTTGACGTAACACAGGAGCTGTCTCCGGAGTCTATAAGGAAACCCTCATTAGGAGGCGGCCCCTTGATATCATTACGACGCCGTAAAAAGGAACCAGAGCCGGCACCGCCACCAGCAGCGCCCGCCGAGGAGGACCTCGGGCTCGGCTTACCCGAAGCGAATCGAGTACTACTCCTCATCCCGGAAGGCGCACATACCTGCCGGATAGCTTCACTCCGGGATGTCCAGAGCGCGTCCGTCTTTGTCGACACCAACCTCGTTCCCGGGCAGTCGTTCCATTCATTCTGGTCGCTTGACCCTCAAGACTCTCGGGGCCACACCAACCTCGGGGAAGCCCTTGTGCTTGTTCGCGACGTAGCGGCCCCGGACGTCGTTCAGCCTTACTCCTTCGCCGATGTCGATAGTGCTCGCCAGTTCATCGAGAATGACGCCGGCCTGCGCTTGCAGAGGGACCGGATACTCTTCTTCTGGGCCGAACCAGTTTCTGTCCCGCGAGGAACCACTCCGCCGGCGGTACTCGCCCGCGCCGCCGCGGCCGCGCGGACGGCGCCCCATTCGCAGCCCGCACTGCACCTGCCGGCTTATTCTGCCGCACTCGCGGGCGGGGCGGCCTCCACCGCGGACCTGGCGTCACCTGCTGGGGGTTCTGGACTGACTACCTGGCAGGGTTGGGACGGCCTCGGCCCTCTCATGGTCGGCGCTTCGCTCGGACAGCGGGACATCTATTACCGAATCCTGGACGAAGATGACGAGTACGCAGCACGTCGCGCCGCCCTCATCGTTACCCTCGGAGCGGTTTCTGCCGCCGCAGGCGCCGTCGGTATCGGCGGCCTGGCTCCCATCTGGTACTTCGCCGGAGCGATCCTTGGCTGGGCGCTCGCCACCACCGTGATCTATGCCGCTGCCTTGTTCATCCCGGGCCACCGTCCCTCGGACGCTCGCCGCAACCTCACGATTGCCCTCGGCTTTGCCTACTCCCCCGCGCTCCTGCTCTTCCTCGGGATGGTGCCGGTGTTCGGCCCCCTGCTACTCTTGGGCATCCTCATCTGGATTGCAGGCACCTCGGTCGTCGCCGCCATGGCCGCCCTGGAGCTGGAGGTGGAAACCGGCATCGTCGTCAGTTTCGCCGGCTGGATCGTGCTCTTTGCGCTAACCCTCCTGGTGCCAACGCTCATCGTCTGAGTTGCCCGGATCACCCGCCGAACCAGAGTTCGCGCCGAGACGCCGCAAACTCCTTCTTCTCCTCGAACCCCTGGACTGACGCCTCCGTGTAGGGAGCGGTCACCGCGGGCCCCGAAAGGAAGTCGACGTCCACCCTTCCCACCTTGTTGTCCCCGAACTCGATGAAACACGCTCCCGCGCCGTCATAGGGCTTCGCCACCCCCTCCTCGCGCAAGCGGACTGTCAGGTGCTCCGCCACGGCCCGTCCCGCGCTCTCCGCGAAGATCCCCGCCTTCGGCACCGGCGCGCTCGTCACGTCCCCGATCGCGTACACGTCCGGGAAGCGCGTCGATAGATTGGCCTTGTCCACGGGAATCCAGCCGTCAACGGCCAATCCCGACGCCTCCACCACCTCCGGCACGCGGTGGACCGGGATGCCCAGGAACAGGTCGTAGGGCACTTTCCCCCCATCCGCCAGGTGCGCGGTCTTGGTCGCCGGGTCGATCGCCGTCACCTGCTCGCCTGGCCGCCACGCGATGTTCCGCTCGTGGAAGTGCCCCAGGATCGCGTCCGACGCCGCCGGCGACGGCGGGATCGGGCGCATCCACGGCGTGATAAGGCTGATATTGATGTCGTTCCGCACGCCCCGCTCCGTGAAGTACTCATCCAGCAGCATCGCCGCCTCGCAGGGCGCCGGCGGGCACTTGAACGGCACGCTCAACACGGACACGACCACGTTGCCAGAAGCGACATTCGGCAGCACGTCCTTCAAATGTTCTGCCCCGTCCACCGAGTAAAACTCGTGCCCCCCTCCAACCATGCCAGGCGTCGCGCCGATGTCATATTCCGCTCCCAGCGCGACCACTAGGATGTCGGCGTCATATTCGCCGTGGTCCGTCGTAACACGCTTCGTCTCGGGGTCGATCGCCGTGATCAATTCCTGCCGGAATATCACCCCCGGCTTGTTGATCCGCGAGTAGAACGAACTAACATCCTCGCGGCTCTTCTCCCCGAACATGATCTCGAACTTCGAGAACCCGAATATGAACCGGTCGCTCTTATCGATCAACGTGATCTCGATCTGATCTCCAAATGCGATCGAGAGCCGGGACGCCAACTCCAGCCCGCCAAATCCCGCGCCGCAAATCACGATTCGTTTACTCATGGCTGTCCACTGTCCACTGTCACCGGTCCACCTTCAACTCCCAACCTTCAACTCCCAACTCGCCGCAGCATCGGCCACATCGGCGGCGAGTCCGCCGATTGGATTTCGCCGATAGCCTCGAAGCCGTGCCGCTCGTAGAGCCGCTTGCTCCCGGGACTCGTCGCCTCCAGGTAGGCCGGCAGCTTGTCCCGGTCCGCGTTCTTCAGCGCGTGGATGAGCAGTGCCGAGCCGTAGCCCAATCCCTGCTTCATCGGGTCGACGCCGATGAACGGCAGGTACCAGTGCGGCTCCGTCGGGTGGTACTCGTCCATCTGCCCCAGGAACCCGAACACCACCTCCTGCCGCTCAACCGGCACAGCCTGCGCTGCCACCGCTCCCAGCGCCTCTCCGTCCGGGTGTACCCCGGGCGCCAGCCACAGGCTCGCCCCCGCAAAGTCATCGCTGGCGAACGCCCCCCCATTCGCGAACGCTCCTCCGCCCATGTGCTCCAGGATTGGCTCCCAGTATTTCACGTACTGGTGCGGCTCCGGCAGCACCCACCGGGCAACAGGATCCGACGCAAACGCCACCATCAGGGTAGAAACAACTCTCTCGCGCTCCCCCGCCCCGGCGTTAACAATCGCTGGCTTGCTCATGGCTTCCTCCTGTCTAATGGTTTTGGGCGACAGCATAGCAAGGCGCGGCACGAAGGAAGTATCGCACCCGTCACACTTTCACTCTGCGCTCTTCGCCTCCGTTCGCCAGAGCGCTTCGTGAACGCGGTGAGTGCCGGCGAGCCCTTTGAGCTCCACCGTGCGGGGTTCACTATAGGTGACGTCGCCGACACTCTCGGTCAGTTCCTTGATAAGGGAAGAGACGAGGATTTCGCCGCCTCGCGCTTCGCCGGCGATGCGGGAGGCGAGGATGACGTGCTTGCCGAAGAAGTCGTCCGCGTCCTTGAGGACTTCACCGGCGTGCAGGCCGATCCGGACACGGATCGGTTCGGCGGTTGTCTCGTTGTGCTCGGCGAAGGCGCGCTGGATACCGATCGCGCATTGGACAGCGCGGCGTGCGCTCTGGGAGGCGAACATGAACCCGTCTCCCTGCGACTTAACTTCGTAGCACCCGTGCTCTTCGGCTTGCTCGCGTACGAGGGAGTTGTGCATGCGCAGCAGTTCGAGCCACCGAATGTCGCCGAGGCGCTCGGTGATGGCGGTTGAGCCTTCGATGTCGGTGAAGAGAAGCGTGACGGTGCCATCGGGCGCCGCCTGGGCGAGGAAATCGGTGCGGTCCGCTCCGACCGAGAAGGCGAGCGC
>DAINRO010000103.1:0-4450 GCA_036741795.1 Chloroflexota bacterium | reverse complement strand
AACGGGCTATCGCTGGCAGACAAGAGTTCGATCGCGACGCTGCGGGGTTAGAGACGCATCTCACAGCGGATAGGAACCCTTCGACGGCCTCAGGGCGAGCAGATAAACGGATGATGTCGTGCTCGTGTTGAGCGAGGAGGACGTTGCCGGACTGCTCCGGATGGAGGAGTTGATCCCCGCTATGGAGCAAGCGCTGGCGGACTTCTCTGCCGGTAAGGTGGTTCAGCCGCTGCGGGCGATCGTGCCGGTGGCGGCGCACGGTGGCTTTCTCGGGATGATGGGCGCGTACACGGGCGCTCTTGGAATGAAGCTGGTCACGTTTTATCCGAACAACGAGGGGGTTCCGACGCACCACGCGGTAATCCACCTGTTCAAGCCTGAGACCGGGGAACCCCTGGTGATGATGGACGGCCGTCTGATTACGGAGGAGCGAACGGCCGCGGTGTCGGCGGTGGCGACGAAGTACCTGGCGCGAGAGGACGCGTCGGTACTGGCGCTGATTGGCTCCGGCGTGCAGGCGCGAAGTCATCTCAAGGCGCTTCGACTGGTCCGCGAGTTCAAGGAGGTGCGGGTGTGGAGTCCGCGGCGGGCCGGGGAGTTCGCGCGGGAGTTCGGCGTGACGGCCGCGCAGTCTGCGGAAGAGGCGGTGCGTGGGGCGGATGTGGTGGTGACGGCCACGGGATCGACGACGCCGGTTCTGCGCGGGGAGTGGCTTTCACCCGGCGCGCATGTGAACTCGGTCGGTGCTGTTAGACCGGACTGGCGGGAGCTGGATGACGAGGTGTTGCGGCGGGCGCGGATCTACGTGGACTCGAGGGAGGCGTGCCTTGCGGAGTCGGGTGATATCATCGCCGCGCCCGAGATTGTGGGCGAGATTGGTGAGGTTGTTCTCGGGGAGGTTGCGGGGCGCCGGTCGGACGAAGAGATCACGCTGTTCAAGTCGGTGGGGTTGGCCGTTGAGGATGTGGTGACAGCGCAGCTTGTGTACGAGAAGGCGGTGAAAGATGAGCGATGACCCGACGAAGGATCCGCGCAAGGTTCGCGACGTGCAGCGCGAGTACGCGAACGACAAGGTACGCGTGCGCTGGGAGCCTGCCTACTGCATCCATACGGCACGCTGCCTGACGGCGCTTCCGCAGGTATTCGATGCGCTGTCGCGGCCGTGGGTGGAGATCGACGCTGCTGATGCGGACGAGATCGCCGAGACGGTGATGTTGTGCCCGACGGGGGCGCTTCACTTCGAGCGTCTGGACGGTGGGGAGCAGGAGGCGGCGTGGGAGCCGACGATGGTGGAGGCGCGTCCCAACGGACCTTTGTTCGTGCGTGGGCGGATCATCGTGCGCAAGGAGGACGGGGAGCTGCGGGAGGAGACCCGGGCGGCGTTGTGCCGTTGCGGAGGGTCTTCGAACAAGCCGTTCTGCGATGGAGCCCATAGGTCTAACGGCTTTCGCGCGGAAGGGACTACGAAATTGTGAATGGTGAATAGTGAAAGGGTTCGCGAGGTGGAACGGGGCGTCGTTGAGATGGGCGCTTCTATTGCGCCTGGGCAGGGTCGCTGCGGAAGCGGAAAGGCTGATCGACGAGGCGCGGCGGACGGCCATAGGTCACGGCCATTGCGACGCCGTTCAGCGAATCGTCGCGAATTAGCTCAAGGACGGCGTCCGCGATAGTTTCGGGCGCCATCAGGGGCATTGTTTTGAGGAGTGCGTCGCGCTGCGCCTTCTCCTCGGCGCTGAGGCCGCGGTCGTCATAACGCACCATGGGGGTGTCGACGACGCCCGGGCAAACGCAGTTGACGCGGATGTTGGCCTCGGGCTGGAGGTACTGGAGGGAGCGGGTAAAGCCGACGACGCCGTGTTTGGCCGCCGCGTAGATCGGATCAGGGGCGTACGCGATTAGGCCAGCCACGGAGGCGGTGTTGATGATTACACCTCCGCCGCGCTCCTTGAGGGCCGGTACCGTGGCCTGGGTGCCCGCGATGACGGCCCAGAGGTCGATCATGAGCGTGCGGTCCCAGTCCTCCGGCTTTGCTTCGGGAAAGCGGGGGCGCGGGGTGCCAACGCCGGCATTGTTGTATACGATATCGAGGCCGCCGAACTTCTCGTCCGCGAAAGCCACCATCCGGTCGAGGTCCTCTCGCTTGCGAACGTCCAGGGCAAAGGAGGCAGCGTTTCCGCCTGACTTCTCGATGAGCCGGACCGTCTCGGCAGCGCCCGTCTCGTTCATGTCGGCGACGACGAGGCTAGCGCCCGCCTGGGCGAGGGCGACGGATGTGGCGCGTCCGATGCCGGAGCCAGCGCCAGTAACGATTGCGACTTTTCCCTGTGGATCCATGGCGGGGTACTCCTTACGTTGCCGTAGTCTGCGGCACTGGAGAACACGGGGCAATAGGCCCTCACCTTGGTAGGCGTGGGAATATAGCCGGGCTGTCGAATATAATGTCGCGTGCCCCATATGACTCGCTCTCATTTTGTCGCCGTCGAACTATTGCTTGTCGCAGGTGGATTGCTGCTGCTTATCCTGCTTTTCGACATGCCTTTCGGCGGCGGGGGTGGTGATGAGGCCGCGGGAGACGCAGTCCAGGCGGACACGGGTCCGGACGCGGTCTCGGTGGAGGTCGCGGGGAGACCGGAGCTAGAAGGGGGCTATGTGCCTGAAGCCGTGGCGCCGAGTCCCGAATGCGCTCCACAGACAGGCAGGGACTTCCTTTCCGCAAACCAGGTAGTCTCGTTCTACGGCAGTCCTTACACGGTAGACCTGGGGATCCTGGGCGCGCTGCCGCCGGACGAGATGGTTGCGCGCCTTCGCGAACAGGCCTCAGCGATCGACGCCACCAACGGCGTGAAAGGCGTGCAGCCGGCGTTCCACCTCGTGTCCTCGACGGCGCAGCCGCAGCCCGGCGCAACTGGAGAGTACGTGCTGCACGTTGACCTGGAGACCCTGGAGGAGTGGTCGGACCTCGCTTGCCGGGAAGGGATGATGCTGATCCTGGATATCCAGATCGGGCACGCGGACTTGCTGGCAGAGGTGGAGCGGCTCCGGCCGCTGCTTGAGCAGTCGCACGTGCACCTGGCGTTGGACCCGGAGTTCGCGATGGCAGAGGGTGAGATTCCGGGGCAGGTGATAGGGGGCTACACGGCGGAGGAGATCAACTCGGTGCAGGATGTCCTGCAAGGGATCGTCCAGGAGAAGGGCATCCCGGACAAGATTCTCGTGGTTCACCAGTTTGAGATTGGGATGATCGAAAATCCGTGGGATATCGCGGCGCGCGAGAACGTGGCGGTCGCAATCGTCATGGATGGCTATGGCGACCCGCAGACGAAGGTGCGCCAATTCAAGACGTATTCGGAGCCGGCCGAGTACGCGGGGATAAAGCTGTTCTACAGCCTGGATCAGCCGCTGATGACGGAGGCGGAGATCGGGAGGCTGTATCCGTCGGTGATTATTTACCAGTAGCTGTGGGGTAAACCTGGCCAGGTCAGACTGAAGTCTTACCTTCGGGGGTATGGGTTCGGTCTGGCTCATATGCTCCCGGTCGAGGCCTGGATGTAACAGCGCTGAGGGTGATCAGACCGAGGGCCGCGGCGATGAGCGAGCCGAGAAGAATCCCGATCTTGCCCTCGTCGATGGCGGCTGGGGCGTCGAACGCCAGGTCGTTAATGAAAAGGGCGACCGTGAAGCCCACTCCAGCGAGCAGGCCGACACCCAGCATGTGAGACCAGGTTACGCCCGGCGGCAGGAGTACCTTGCCGGTCCGAACGGCCAACCACGAGAATGCGAGAATCCCGAGCGGCTTGCCAATGACGAGGCCGAGGATGACGCCGATCGTGATCGACTCTGAAAGCGAGTCCCGGATGGCGCCGCCACCGAGGGCGATACCGGCGTTGGCGAAGGCGAAAAGGGGGACGATGACGTACCCCGTGATCGGGTGGAGGCCGCGTTCAAGGCGGTCGAGCGGAGGTTCATCCTGACCTGGGGTCGTCTCACCCGGCGTCATGAGACCAAGGATGACGCCAGCGATCGTGGCGTGGATGCCGGACTCATAGACGGCGAGCCAGACGAGGCCACCGACAAGGAAATAGGGTGCGAAGGCGCGTATGCCGCCGCGGTTCATCGCGAAAATTAATCCGAGAAGCGCGGCCGCAATGACCAGGTACTCCGGTTCAAGCTCCGCCGTGTAGAAGACGGCGATCACGAGAATGGCGCCGATATCGTCCACGATGGCGAGGGCGAGGAGGAAGACGCGAAGGGGCGCCGGAATGCGAGAGCCGAGGATGGCCAGCAGGCCGAGGGCGAAGGCTATGTCGGTCGCCATGGGGATCCCCCAACCGTCGGCCCCGTCGCCGCCGACGTTGATCGCGGTATAGATGAGGGCGGGCGCCAGCATTCCGCCCACGGCGGCGAAGGCGGGAAGGGCGGCGCGGTCCCAGCCCTGTAGCTCACCCCTGGT
>DAINRO010000102.1:0-4482 GCA_036741795.1 Chloroflexota bacterium | reverse complement strand
GCGCGGCAGAGTGGATTGCCACGCGCTTGGCTGGTTGGTGCATCACTGCTGGCGATCGGGCTGGGTACCGGAACGCTGTGGCGCCTCCGACGACGTTGAGCACCGCCGACCCCACCAGATCCTGACTGCGGTCACGACGACAACGTTGCGCGAAAACGAGCCTAGAGCTTCATTTCGCTGGAGTGTCCGGGGAACATACGGGCGGCGGGGTCGGTCTTGGCCTTGGCGGCGTTGGCGGCGATGGCGGCCTGGGCGAAGCCGGTGACGATCAGGTTCAGCGGTGTCGAGCCTTCCATCGCCGCGATGTCGCCGGCGGCGAAGACGCCGGGGAGGTTGGTCTTCATGAAGACGTCTGTCTTGATGTGACGGTTGTCCATCATCTCCAGACCCCACTTGGCGATAGGGCCGAGGGCGGCCTTGAAGCCGGTGCTGATGAGGACAATGTCCACGGGGATGGTGCGTTCTTCCGCGGTGCGATTCTCGAAGATGATTGCGCTTTTGGGGCGCTTGTTGTCGCCGTCGATGCGCTTTAGTTCCCAGAAGGTGAGCATGGGGATTTCGGTGGCGCGGAGGGCGGCCAGGGACCCCTCGTGGGCGCGGAACTGGTCGCGGCGGTGGATCAGGGTGATGCTCTTCGCCCAGTCCTTGAGGTTGAGGCACCAGTCGATGGCCGTGTCGCCGCCACCAATAATGAGGATGTCCTTGTCCCGGAACGGCTTCTTATCCTTGACGAAGTAGTGGACGCCATGGTCGAGGTAATCGGCGACGCCGGGCTTGTCGAGGCGGTTAGGCTCGAAGGCGCCGATCCCGCCCGTAATGACGACGGTGCGGGTGTGGTGTGCGCTCGTCTCCGTGCCCAGGCGCCAGACTTCTTCGCCGTCTGTGTCTTGCCGGGTCAGCGTGTCAATGCGCTG
This sequence comes from Chloroflexota bacterium, assembly GCA_036741795.1. GTDB lineage: Bacteria > Chloroflexota > Dehalococcoidia > SM23-28-2 > RBG-16-64-32 > DATKKM01. The sequence goes on along the minus strand of DAINRO010000102.1, from coordinate 3,568 downwards.
GTCGAGGACCATTTCTGGGTCGAACATGTCGATCTGTTCGATGAGCATCTTGACGAGGTCTTTGGCTAGGATCTTGGGATGGCCGGGCACGTCGTAGATGAACTTCTCGGGGTAAAGCACGGCGAGCTGGCCGCCGGCCTCGGGCAGGGCCTCGATAATCTTGGTGCGCATTCCGCGGAGGCCCGCATAGAAGGCGGCGAACAACCCGGTGGGGCCGGCGCCGATGATGGTGAGGTCGTAGATGTCCGGGGTCTTGTCAGGCATGGTGAGACTCCTCGCTCATTTCGTAGAACGCAGCGGCAGGCGCGAGGGTTTAGAGCGTCAGACGCATGGTCGTGATGAGTTTGCGGAACTCCCCGGGTGCCTGGCTCATTGCCGTGTATTGCGTAGTCCGACGGGCGTCTTCATCCCAGTCGTCCATGGTGCAGAGTTCGAAGCCGTATCGGGAGAAGAACGGGGCCTTGTCCATCGTGAACAGGTAGCCGGTCGTGGCGCCGCGGGCCCGCGCTTCGTCCAGCCAGCGAGTCGTGAGGAGGTGCCCGCCGCCGGAGCCGCGGATGGAAGGCGCGGTGACGATCGACCGCAGGAGCGCCACGCGCCCGTGGATCTCGAGACCGATGCAACCGACGACGTTGTCGCCGTCTTCGAGGACCCAGAAGGTGTCGAGGAACAGGTGGTGATCGAAGAGAGGCATTCCCTCGGACTGAATGAGGCGGGCGATAGAGTCCGCATCGGCTGTAGTCGCCGAGCGGATGACAGGTGAGGGCACGGATCGATGTTACGGCATGCTAACGTGTCGGTAACGGCTGCAGATAAGATCGCTGGCATCACCAGAGGAGAACCGGAATGGACGGGACCGTTCGCAACATGTCGTCAGCCGACGACGTGCGCCAGGTGCCTAACGGGCGGATCGAGATCGTGAAGGTGGCGGGAGCCGCCGTGGGCCGGGTTACGTACCAACCCGGATTCAGGTGGTCAAGCGACGTGAAGCCGATCGCCGGGACGGATCTGTGCGAAGTCGATCACCTGGCGTACATAGTCTCGGGCCGGTTCCGCGTCCGCCTCAAGGATGGCGCCGAGTTGGAAGCAGGCCCGGGGGACGTGGCCGCAGTCCCGGCGGGACACGACGGTTGGGTAGTGGGCGACGAGCCCGTCGTCATGATCGATATGCTGGTGGGTGATAGCGACTATGCCAGACCGGAATAGTCAGCAGCGGCCCCGGTGATGGACCGGTGTTGACGACCGGGCAGGTTGCGCGGAGTCTGTCCCTGTGAATGACCGGTCCGAGGAGGTGGGGAGTTGGCAGATCGTGCGACGCTCACCGGCCGAGTATCTCCGGGAGTTTGTCCACGGCTACGTGGGGTACTACGACGACTCCGGGTGGTTCCGTCAGTTGACCGTGCCTTCGGGGACCATCGTCATGATCCTGGGTTTCGGGTCGGAGATCCGGCTACTGCCTCGTGCTGGGCGGGACGCCTCGGAATCTCACGGCAGCTTCGTCGCGGGGTTGCAGGACGTCGCGGGGATGATCGAGGGAATCGGGCTGTCGTACGGCGTGCAGGTGAACCTGACGCCGATCGGCGCGCGGCTGCTGACCGGGCTGCCGATGGACCTGCTCACTAACCGGGTGCTGGACGTCGAGGACGTGTTTGGGTCCGACGGACCGTTCCTCGTCGAGAGACTGCGACTGCTGCCGGACTGGGAGCAGCGTTTCAGAGTGCTCGATGCGTTCATCGAGTCGCGCATCGCGGAGACGACTCCTCCAGCTGGCGTATTGTGGGCGTACCGGGGTCTCCAACGCGGGGACACGAGCGTGGCGTCGCTGGCGGAAGGGTTGGGTCAGAGCCCGAGGCAGTTGATCGCGGACTTCCGGGAGCACGTCGGGCTGCCCCCGAAGACGATGGGGCGCATCCTGCGGTTCGACCGGGCGATGAGCGCGCTGCGCAGAGGCGCCACTGCTGATTTCGCCCTTATAGCTGCCGAGGCGGGTTATTACGACCAGTCTCACTTCAACCGCGAATTCCGGGCATTTACGGGGATGACGCCGACGGAGTACGTTTCGCGGCTTGTTCCGGGGTCGGACTATCCGATGGAGCGCGAAGACCCTGACTCGTTCCGGTAATTTCTTACAAGACGCGCCGCCAGGCGAGGCGTAGTCTGGCCTCATCAGATCGAAGGAGGTTGCGATGAGAGATAACGTCTATCCGTTCCTGCGCTACGACGATTGCCCGGCGGCCATGGAGTTCTTGCAGAAGGCCTTCGGCGCGGAGTTGGTGGCGAACTACGGCGGGCCGGACGGCAAGGTGGCCCATGCCGAACTGCGCTTCGGCTCCGGGATCGTGATGACGGGTTCCACCCGCGAGCCGCGTTCCAGGACGCCCGAGGGCAACGTCGACAAGATCGAGCACGGGATCTATATAGCAGTGGAGGACATCGAAGCGTTGTTCGAGAGGGCGCGGGCCGCCGGCGCGACGATGGTGAGGCCGCTAGAGGATACCGACTACGGGTCGAGGGAGTTCTCCGCGCTGGACCCGGAGGGGTACTGGTGGTCGTTCGGGACGTTTCATCCGGCGGAAGCATAGTGGCTGAGGATCCAACGGAGCGGCTGCGCGGGATCTGCATGGGCTTGCCTGGGGCGCACGAGAAGCCGTTCGGTGGGCACGAAGCGCCCGCCTGGCGAGTCCGCGACAAGATGTTCGTGATGGTCTCGACCGGCGACGGGCGCATCTCGTTCTGGTGCAAGGGCGCTCCGGGAGCGCAGGACGTGCTGGTGGACGGTGACCCACAACGCTTCTTTGTGCCGCCATACGTCGGTCACAAGGGGTGGATCGGGGTGAGGCTGGACGTGGACGGAGTGAACTGGGGACTGATCGAGGAACTGGTGCGAGACAGTTACGTGATGACGGCGCCGACGAAGCTCGCGGCGCAAATGGAAGGAGCGAAATGAGCGAATCGTTTCAACAAGACGGATACAACACGGTTATGGCCTACCTGGTGGCCGACGAGGCGCCGCGACTGGCGGATACGCTCCGCGACCTGTTCGGCGCCACGGAGAAGATGCGCTTCGAATCGGAGACGGGAGCGCACATCGAGCTACTCATCGGCGATACGGTCGTAATGATCGGAGGCGGGCCGGGCCAGGAGGCGCGGACGGCAATGCTCTACGTCTACGTGCCGGACCCGGACGCCACTTACGCGCAGGCGCTAGTCGCGGGGTGCACCTCGTTCGAGGAGCCGGGAGACCAGGAGTACGGCGATCGGCGGGCGGGTTTCGAGGACTTTGCGGGGAACCGGTGGTTCGTGGCGAAGCACATCGGCCACGCGCACTCGCACTAAGTAGTCGATCGTCACACTCGCACACACCGCGCCTTGAGCTCCTAGACGTCCTCCATGTATTCGGCGATGGCGTCGATGTGCACCTTTTCGACCGCGATCTCCGGGGCGTAGACGATCTCGTCGGCGGCCCAGACGATGACGGGCTTGCCCTCTTTGGTGACGGCGGTGACATTGTTCAGGACGTTGAGGATGTTCTCGTTGATGCGGAGGGTGTTGGCCTTGATCGGCTCCG
>DAINRO010000101.1:0-4607 GCA_036741795.1 Chloroflexota bacterium | reverse complement strand
GAGAAGGCGCGCTCCGAGATCGGCGCACTCGCGAAGAGCGACGAGGACGTGCTTTCGTACGTGCTGTTCCCGCCTGTCGCAACCGAGTTCTTCGAGTGGCGCGAGAAGGGCTCCGGGATGGAGGACGAGGTCATCGCCGCCATCGCCACGGCTCTGAGTCAGGCCCAGCCCGCTTCGGCCCCCGCCACAGCGAACGGCCACGGACATTCCCACGGCGAGGACCCGTGGAAGATGACGGGCCGCAAGCGCGCCCTCCGAGGCTCCGCGTGAAGGTACAGATCGGCGACCAGGAGTACGATGTTCAGCCTTCGGGCGACAGCGTCACGATCGGCGAGACGACCTACGCGATCCGCGTCGTCCGTGCGGACAACATCGTCACGGTCTACGTCAACGAAAAGCCGTTCGCCGTCCAGCTCCCGGCCACGCTGCCGGAGGAAGGCCCCGTCGCCATCCTCGTCGACGCCAAGGAATACGAGGCCGAGCTGAAGGGCAAGGCGGCGGCGCGCCCTAAACCGAAGGCGGCCGCCAAAAAGGCGAAGGGCGGCACCGGCGCGGTCCACTCCCAGATGACCGGCCGCGTAATCCGCGTCGAAGTGAAGGCTGGTGACACCGTCAAAGAGGGCGACATTCTACTCGTAGTGGAAGCCATGAAGATGGAGAATGAGATCGCCGCCCCCGTCGCCGGCACCGTAAAAGACGTTGCCGTAGCCGCAGGTGCCCGCGTCGCCGAAGGCGACCTCCTGCTCACCATCGAACCCGCCGCCGCGGGATAGACGCGGTCATTCCGGCGAAGGCCGGAATCCATTACGGTGACTGCGTGCCCACCGAACCGAACTCGCTCCAGGGAATCCACGACGAAGTCATCCATTGCTTCAAGTGCCCGCGCCTCGTCGACTGGCGCGAGCAGGTGGCTCGGGAGAAGCGCGCTGCCTTCGCTGACCAGACCTACTGGGGCCGCCCTGTCCCAGGCTTCGGCGACCCCAGGGCCCGGGTCCTCGTCATAGGGCTGGCCCCGGCGGCGCACGGCGGAAACCGCACAGGCCGCGTCTTCACCGGCGACCGCTCCGGCGACTGGCTGTTCCGCGCGATGCACCGCGCCAGCTTCGCGAACAAGCCGATCAGCACTGACATTCACGACGGACTGGAATTGATCGGCGCCTACGTCGCGGCTGTGGTGCGTTGCGCTCCGCCCGCGAACAAGCCGACACCAGAGGAGCGAGACAACTGCCTGCCTTACCTCGAACGAGAGCTGGCGCTATTCGCGGACCTGCGCGTGATCGTCTGCCTGGGCACGTTCGCATTGGATGGCGTGGCTCGGCTTCTGAACCTGCGACCGAAGCCCACGTTCGCTCACGGCAAGGAGATCGATTTACCGGACGGCCGCACGATTTTGTGCACGTTCCACCCGAGCCAGCAGAACACGTTTACGGGTCGGCTGACGGAGGAGATGCTGGACAGCGTGTTCACGCGGGCTGCGGTGCTGGCCGGTCGGACTGAAGTCTGATCTTCGGCGTTAAGCGCGGTTCGCGCTACTCTGGAAACGTCACCAGCGAAGTCGTGCTCTGGATCCCTGCGATCGGGCGGATCTTGTCCCCGAGGATGGGCGGGATGTCCTGCAGGCTCCCCACCTCCAGCTCAACGACGATGTCATAGGGTCCCATTACCTCGTGGAGCTCGGATATCCCCTCGACCTTGTCGATCGCGTTCTTCACGTCCTTCGTCTTGCCGGGGTCGGTGACGATCAATACGTAGGCTTTGATGGCCATTGGCGGGGCTCCTCCGTGGGTGATGTCTGTGCGGCTTGTCCGGATTATACAAGCCGCGCTGTCTGCAAGCCGTTGCCGTTGATAAACTGGCCTTGCGATGACCTCCCACGACCCCTTCGGCGCTCTCAGGACCCTCGATACTGCGGGCGGGGCGGTCCAGTACTACGACATCGCCACTCTCGGCGACGTTTCGCGACTTCCTTTCTCCCTCCGAATCCTGCTCGAGAACCTCCTCCGCCGCTGCGACGGCCACATCGTCACCGAAGACGACGTCACTGCCCTCGCCAACTGGGCTCCGGGCACAGAACCGCGTGAGATCCAGTTCCTCCCTTCCCGCGTCCTCCTCCAGGACTTCACCGGCATACCCGTCGTCGCCGACCTCGCCGCCCTCCGCTCGGCCATGGCGCGCAAGGGCCAGGACCCCGAGAGAGTCAACCCGGACCTCCTTGTCGACCTCGTCGTCGACCACTCCGTGCAGGTCGACTCCTTCGGCCTGGCTGACTCATTTCGCCTGAACGTGGACCGCGAGTACGAGCGCAACGGCGAGCGATACGCCTTTCTTCGTTGGGCGCAGGCCGCGTTCCGCAACTTCCGCGTCGTCCCACCCGGCGCCGGCATCGTCCACCAGGTCAATCTCGAGTTCCTCGCCGGCGTCGTTCATACGGCGAATGTCGGCGGCACAACGATCGCCATGCCCGACACCCTCGTCGGCACCGATTCCCACAGCACTATGGTCAACGGCCTTGGCGTACTCGGCTGGGGCGTCGGCGGCATCGAGGGCGAGGCCGCGATGCTCAGCCAGCCCCTTCCCATGCTCACGCCGGAGGTAATCGGCGTGAAATTCACCGGCGCCCTCCGCGAAGGCGTCACCGCTACCGATCTCGTCCTCACCGTCACCGAGATGCTCCGCAGGTACGGCGTCGTAGGCAAGTTCGTCGAGTACTACGGCGACGGCCTCAGCAACCTGAGCATTCCCGATCGCGCCACCATCGCCAACATGTCCCCCGAATACGGTGCCACCTGCGGCTTCTTCCCGGTGGACGCCGAGACCCTGCGCTACCTGCGGATGACCGGCCGTCCCGACAACCTCATCGACCTCGTCGAGCGCTACTGTCGGGCCCAGGACCTCTTCCGCGAGGACGGATCCCCTGATCCCACCTTTACCGACGCCCTCCACCTCGATCTCTCCACGGTCGAAGCCAGCCTCGCCGGCCCTCGCCGCCCCCACGAGCGCGTGGCGCTCGCCGACGTCAAAGCCAGTCTCCGCCAGGCCTTCCGCGAGCAATTCCCCTCACCCGCCACGAGCAAAGAGCGCTTTGACTGGGAGGGCGGCACCGTCAACGAGGCTGAGCAGCCGACTAAAGTGCCGCCGGTCCCGTCCGATGAACCCCGCGAAGCCGAAGTCGAGGTCAACGGGCTCGAGCGCCTGACGCACGGCTCAGTCGCCATTGCGGCAATTACGAGTTGTACCAATACCTCCAATCCATCGGTCATGCTCGCCGCCGGCCTCCTTGCCCGAAACGCCCGTCAGCGCGGGCTCACGGTCTCTCCCACCGTTAAGACCAGCCTTGCACCCGGTTCTCGTGCCGTGATCGACTACCTGGAGAACGCCGGCGTCATGGACGACCTCGAGGCCCTGCGCTTCAACCTTGTCGGCTTCGGCTGCACCACCTGCATTGGCAACAGCGGTCCGCTCGACCCGCCCGTCGCCGAGGCCGTCGACGAGAATGACCTCGTCGTCGCCGCAGTCCTCAGCGGCAACCGCAACTTCGAAGGCCGCATCCATCCCCAGGTACGCGCCTCCTACCTCGCCTCACCGCCACTCGTCGTCGCATACGCTCTCGCTGGTACGGTCGACATCGACCTCCGCAACGATCCTCTCGGCACCGACGATTCCGGAGCGCCGGTCTACCTCCGCGACATCTGGCCCACCTCCGCCGAGGTCGAGAGTACCGTCGCGTCGGCAGTGAAACCGGATTCGTTCCGCGAAACCTACGAGCACATCTTCGATGGAGACGAACGCTGGTGGTCGCTGAAGGTGCCCGAAGGCGCTGTCTGGGAATGGGATCCGGAATCCACCTACCTCCGGGAGCCGCCATTCGTCACCGGTCTCGCCGATGAACCCGGCAAGGTCCACGACATCGAGGGTGCGCGCGTCCTCGCAATGGTGGGCGATTCCGTCACCACGGACCACATCTCCCCTGCCGGCTCCATCAAGCTCGATTCGCCCGCAGGCAACTACCTTAAGCAGCACGAGGTGCCGCCGTCCGAGTTCAACTCCTATGGCTCCCGCCGCGGAAACCATGAAGTGATGATGCGGGGCACGTTCGCCAACATCCGCCTTCGCAACGAGCTATCGGACAAGGAGGGCGGCTGGACGACCCACCTTCCGTCCGGCGAGGAGATGACGATCTACGACGCATCCATGCGCTATCAGGCCGACGAAGTCCCCCTGATCGTTGTAGCCGGCAAGGAGTACGGCACGGGAAGCTCCCGCGACTGGGCTGCCAAGGGCTCCAATCTCCTCGGCATCAAGGCCGCAATCGCCGAGTCATTTGAGCGCATCCACCGCTCGAACCTAATCGGCATGGGCGTCCTCCCCCTCCAGTTCAAATCCAGAGAGGGCCGTACTTCTCTCGGCCTCACTGGCAAGGAGACCTACGACATCACCGGCCTCGCCGCCCTGCGCCCCGGCACTACCGTCCAGGTCACAGCCCGCGCCGACGACGGCACCGAGATCTCCTTCGAGACCATAGTCCGCATCGACAGCGACCTGGAGTATCACCAGTACCGCCACGGCGGCATCCTGCCCTACATCTTCCGCCGCATGATGGTCGAGTC
>DAINRO010000100.1:0-4742 GCA_036741795.1 Chloroflexota bacterium | reverse complement strand
GACCCCCGAACCTACCCCTACGCCTACGCCGACTCCAACACCGGAGCCTACCCCTGAGCCCACGCCGGAACCGACCCCTGAGCCTACTCCCACGCCTACTCCGACTCCGACCCCAACCCCGGAGCCTACCCCCGAGCCCACGCCGGAACCGACCCCTGAGCCTACCCCCACGCCTACTCCGACTCCCACTCCCACACCGGAGCCTACTCCCGAGCTCACGCCGGAACCGACACCAGAACCGACGCCGGAGCCTACCCCCACGCCTACTCCGACTCCAACTCCGACACCGGAGCCTACTCCCGAGCCCACGCCGGAACCGACATCAGAACCGACACCAGAACCGACCCCGGAGCCAACTCCCACACCGGAGCCGACGCCGGAACCGACCCCGGAGCCAACTCCCGAGCCAACTCCCACGCCGACTCCGACCCCGGAGCCCACGCCCGAGCCAACTCCGACTCCCGCGCCTACACCGGAGCCAACTCCGACTCCCACGCCTACGCCGGAGCCGACGCCCGAGGCCACTCCGACTCCCGCGCCTACGCCGGAGCCGACGCCCGCAGCGATTGACTCGGATGCCGACACAATCCTTGACGCGTTCGACAACTGCCCGAACTGGTTCAACCCCGGTCAAGCACTTCCGGCATGGGCGATCCCCGCCGACGATTCTGATTGCGATGGGTTCAGCCTCGCTCAGGAGACCGCGATTGGAACCGACCCGATCCGGCACTGCAACGTCACCTCCCAGAGGCACGACGAGGCTGACGCCTGGCCGACCGACACTAACGACGACGAAATTACCAACCTCCAGGACATGAGCATGGTGGGTCAGGCGTACAACAAGTTCCTTGGCCAGGAAGGATACAGCACTCGCTTTGACCTGAGCCGGGATGGCAGGATCACACTAATTGACGTGGCAATGTTCTCCCCCTTCTACAATAGAACCTGCTCGTAGCGAGGTGAGGAAGTAACGGAGCGCCCTATCGAATGAAGACGGGCTCCCTTCGCGGGAGCCCGTCTTCCTCAATCCTCCAGGCTCAGGTCCACTACATTGCCTCGTCCGCAACCGCCCCTAGAGGCGCCACGGTTTCCCTTGCGCCCTCAACCTGGATGTCGGGCAGCCACTCCAGCCACCGCGGGAAGTACCAGTTCCAGTCCCCCAGTAATTCCATGCTCGCAGGCACCAGGACCATGCGGATTATCGTGGCGTCGAGGATCACTGCGATGGCAAGACCGAAGCCGACCTGCTGGAAGATCACCAGTTCGCCCGAAGCCATCCCTGCGAACACTGCGACCATGATCAAGGCAGCGCCGGTGATGATGCTTGCCGTCTGCCTCAAACCGTAGGCCACTGAGCTGCGGTTGTCGCCGGTCTCGTCGTAGCGCTCCTTGATCCGGCTGAGCAGGAAGACGTGGTAGTCCATCGAAAGGCCAAACAGGATTGCAAAGAGGAAGAGGGGCAGCCACGACTCGATAACGGGCGCCTCGCGGAACCCGAGCAGCCCCGTCCCAACTCCCTCCTGGAAGACAAGCACCAGGATTCCATAGGCCGCGGCCACCGACAGCATGTTCATGACCACTGCCTTCAGCGGCACGACGATGGACCGGAAGGCGAGGAGCAGAAGGAGGAAGCTCAACCCCAGCACGAACGTAAACACGTAAGGAAGGTAATCCCGCTGTGTTTGCACCGAGTCGACGGTCTCGGCGGTTGGCCCGCCGACGTACACTTCGGCCACGTCGCTCGCGAAAGCCGCCGGAATGTAGTCGTCCCGGAGGCGCTCCAGGGCGTCCTGGGACTCGGAGGTCGAGAAGTCGCCCGGCATGACAACTGTCACGAGGGCGAGATCCCCCGCCCCGTTCGTCTCGACTGTGGACGCGCCGAAGAACTCGTCGCCGTCCAGGGCCGCGACGAGGTCGCCGATGCCCGTCTGAACCTCCGGCGCATTCACGTCAGACGCCTCGATGACCACATCCGCAGTCAGGACGCCGTCCGAGAATTCGCGGTTCAGGACGTCGAAGGCGTGACGGGAGTCGTTGTCTTCGGGAAGGGTACCGATCCCGACGGTCCCCAGGTTGATGTTGAAGACGGGCAGTGCCATGGCGATCAGGATCCCACTGGAAACGGCCACGCTAATGACCGGCCGCTTCGTGACGGCGCTGACGAACATCTGCCAGCCCCTGCCGCCACCGCCTCGAGCGCTGGCGCGCCCGATGAACGGAAGCGTCAGCCAGTCTACGCGGTTGCCCAGCAGCGCGAGCAGGGCGGGGAGCAGGGTGAGCGCAGCGAGCACGGTCGCCGCGACAACAAGCATCGCGCCCACCGCAAAGCTCTGGAAGATCGGATCGGGTGCAATGAGCATCCCGGCGAGGGCGATCGTCACGGCCATGCCTGAGAAGAACACCGCACGGCTGGCCGTCGATCCAGCCCTGGTGATCGCGTCCAGCGTGTCCAATCCGCCGGACCTCTCTTCTCGGTAGCGCTGGACTATGAATAGCGAGTAGTCGATGCCAACGGCGAGACCGATCATCGTGATGATGAAGACCACGAACTCGGACATCTCCATCGTATTGCTGACAAGGGCGGTGGCGCCTACCGCGACGAAAATGGCGAGGATCGCCACAGCGATGGGCAGGCCGGCGGCAAGGACGGCGCCGAACACGAGGATGAGGATCACCAACGCGACGCCGATGCCCATCATCTCACCCTGCTGCAGCGTCTCTTCCATGAGCGAGCTAATTTCGCCCCCGACGCTGCCGAAGCCAACCGTCGTGACGCGAAAGCCGTCAGTCCCATCCACTGACTTCACGAGGTCGACGGCCGGCTTCGCGGTGTCTGCCGCGTCCTCTTCGTCGCCGATAAGCCTGGCAACGATCAGGGCAACGTGGCCGTCCTCCGAGACCATGCCCTCGGCGCCGTCCCGGTAGCTGGTCACCGATTCAATCTCGCCAATCGCCCGGAGATCCGCGACCAATGAGTCGACGAAGCCCGAGAATCGTGGATCGTCCGCCGTCGAGGCGTCCGACTCTACGATGATGAACTCCTCCGGCGGCGTCTCTTCCCGCAGCCGGTTCTCGATCAAGTCGGCGGCTTTCGTTGCCTCGGTACCGGCCGTTGCTGTGTCCGAGGAAGCCTTCATCAGGCCGGAAGCTCCGAACGCAACTGCGACCAGCAACGCCCAGGCTCCGAGCGTCCGCCAGGGGTGGCGGGCCGCCGCTCGTGTTATGTAGCCGGTGAAACCGATTCCCTGTTCACCCGACTTCTTGCTGTCTGTCCTTGTGCGATTCATCTCTATCTCCTGGTAAATCTGTTCTGGCTGGATGGGTCGTGGTTCGTTCCTCGTGCTATCGGTCAAAGTCACCTCCTTTTTGCTGCTGCCGCCCGGCGGATCTCCCCCGGCAGTCCATCGTCCATGCAGTGCTTGGCTACGAATCCGACAGCTCCGGCCTCGCCGGCGAGCGCAACGGTGGCACTGTCGTCGCGCATGCTCAGGATGACTACGGCCGGGCCGGACTTGCGCCCTGCCAGGACGCGCGTCGCCTCGATTCCGTCCATGACGGGCATCCTCAGGTCCATGAGCACGACATCGGGAGAGAGGCGGGCCACGAGGTCGATGGCAGCGGACCCGTCAGCCGCTTCCCCCACCACATTGATGTCTGCCTCCAACCCGAGGCGCATCCGCAGCCCACGGAGGACGGTGGCTTCGTCATCGACGATCAGGACTCGTATCGCTTTCATCACAACCGCAGTGTCGCGCTGAGCCGGGGCGATGAAATCGAGCATGGGTCTGGACTGTGTTCCATGCTTGGGTCGGACTGGAGACTCCGACTAAAGTCGGAGAAGGCTGGCATAATTGGGGCCATGACGATCCGGATCCTCATCGCCGACGATCACGCCGTGGTCCGACAGGGGCTACGGATGTTCCTCGCGCTCGACCCGGAGCTGGATGTAATAGGGGAGGCAGAAGACGGTGCCGTAGCACTGGACCGCGCGAAGGCGTTGCAGCCTGATGTCGTCCTGATGGACATGCTGATGCCGGTTATGGACGGGATTGCCGCCACCAGGGCGATCCGTGCCGAGTTGCCCGACACGGAGGTGATCGCTCTCACCAGCGTCCTCGACGAATCGTCGGTCGTCGACGCGGTCAAGGCCGGGGCGATCGGATACCTCCTCAAGGACACGGAAGCCGACGAGTTGTGCCGGGCGATCAAGGCGGCAGCCGCCGGACAGGTGCAGCTCGCCCCGGAGGCGGCCGCCCGGCTTGTTCGAGAGGTGCGGGCGCCGGAGACGACTCCCGCAACTTTGAGCGAGCGCGAAACCGAGGTACTTGTACTGATCGCCCGCGGAAAGGCCAATAAGGAGATTGCCGCGGAACTAACCATCGGCGAGAAGACCGTTAAAACCCACGTCAGCAGCATCCTCAACAAGCTCGGATTGCAGAGCCGGACGCAGGCGGCGCTCTACGCAGCCCAGTCTGGACTGGTGCAACTCGAATCGGCCTGAGCGACGCGCGAATGTCCACCAGCAACCGTCAGCGCCGGGAACATCACCCGGCAGCAGGCTCAACGGACCACACCCGGCTGATCGAGGAGGCGGAGCAGAGGGCCAGGGAGATGACCGCCCTCCTGGAAGTCTCACGCGCCGTCGCTTCATCTCTCGACTTAAGCGAAGTCCTCGGATCGATCGTGGACCAGTTGGGCGCCATCACCGAGCATAGCGGCGCCTCGATCGTCCTCTTCCATGA
>DAINRO010000099.1:1407-5107 GCA_036741795.1 Chloroflexota bacterium | reverse complement strand
TGCATCATCGCCCACATCGACCACGGCAAGTCCACCCTCGCCGACCGCCTCCTCGAGGCCACCGGCACTATCGCCGCCCGCGAGATGAACGCTATGGGCGGCGAGCAGGTCCTCGACTCCATGGACCTCGAGCGGGAGCGGGGGATCACGATTAAGGCTGCGGCAGTACGGATGAGCTACGAGGTGCGAGGTGCGAGGGACGAGGTGCGAGGAACCACTAACACCTCGAACCTCACACCTAACACCTCAGCCCCCTACGAACTCAACCTCATCGACACCCCCGGCCACGTCGACTTCACCTACGAGGTCTCCCGCGCCCTCGCCGCCTGCGAAGGCGCCCTCCTCGTCGTCGACGCCTCCCAGGGCATCGAGGCCCAGACCCTCGCCAACGTCTACATGGCCCTCGAACTCGACCTCACCATCATCCCCGTCATCAACAAGATCGACCTCGACTCCGCCGAGCCGGAGCGCGTCGCCCAGGAGATATGCGACGTCATCGGCTTCACGATGGAGGAGATGATCTACGTCTCCGCCAAGGAGGGCACCAACATCGGCCAGATCCTCGAGGCCGTCGTCGAGCGCGTCCCCCCTCCCTCCGGCGACCCCGAAGCCCCCCTGCGCGCCCTGATCTTTGATTCGAAGTACGACTCCTACAAGGGCGTCATCGCCTACGTCCGCGTCATCGACGGCCATATCGGCACTGGCGACAAACTCCGCCTGATGTTCAACCGCCGCGTCGTCGAGCCGCTGGAGACCGGCGCCTTCCGTCCCACCTTCTCGCCCACCGATGGACTTGGCACCGGGGAGGTCGGCTACGTCGCCACCGGCCTCAAGACCGTACGCGACTGCCACGTGGGTGACACGATCACCTCTGAATCCAACCCCGCGCCCGAGCCCCTCGGCGGCTACCAGCCCGCCAAGTCGATGGTCTTCGCCGGCATCTACCCCTCGAACGCCGAGGACTACGAGGAGCTCCGCGACGCCCTCGAAAAGCTCCAGCTCAACGACGCCGCCCTCCAGTACACGCCGGAGCACTCGATGGCCCTCGGTCCCGGCTACCGGGCCGGCTTCCTCGGCCTGCTGCACATGGACATCGTCCAGGAGCGCCTCGAGCGCGAATACGACCTCGACATCCTCGCCACGGCGCCCTCCGTCGAGTACCGCGTGGTCACCACCGACGGCGTCGAGCACACCGTGGACTCCCCCGCCGACATGCCCGACCCGAGCAAGATCGACCAGGTGCTGGAGCCCTGGATGAAGGTCTCGATCGTCGCCCCGGAGCGCTACATCGGCGCCATCATGGAACTCGTCACCGGCGGCCGCGGCGCCTTTGACCACATGGAGTACCTCGAGCACAGCGAGCGCAAGCAGGGCGACCGCCGCGTCCTCCTCGAATACCAGATGCCCCTCGCCGAAATGCTCGTCGACTTCTACGACGAACTGAAGTCAAAGACCCAGGGCTACGCCTCCCTCGACTACCACTTCGCCGACTACAGGCCGGAGAAGCTCGTCAAGGTGGACATCCTCGTAAACGGCATCCCGGTAGACGCGCTCTCGATGCTGATGCACGTCGACCTCGCCCAGCGCCAGGGCCGCGCCCTCGTCGAGAAGCTGCGGTCGCTAATCCCCCGCCAGCTCTTCGAAATCCCCATCCAGGCGGCCATCGGCGGCCGCATAATCGCCCGCGAAAGCGTGAAGGCGTTGCGCAAGAACGTCCTCGCCAAATGCTACGGCGGCGACGTGACCCGCAAGCGCAAACTCCTCGAGAAACAAAAGAAGGGCAAAAAGCGAATGAAACGAGTAGGAAACGTGGAGATTCCGCAGGAAGCGTTCATGTCGCTCCTCCGAATCGGCAAGTAATCGCCCACAAACCCGAGCACTGCAACAATTCGGGCCGCCTGCCTGTTTTAGCCTGCAGAAGGTCTTGACGTAATATGCACGTGCGATGGTTAAGGAGCGGTCAATGGACCAGGTCGACGAGTCGCTGATCCAGCGTCTGGCCGCCCTGTCACCCGGCACGCAGCGCTGGCTTAAGACCGCTCTTCAGTCGATCGTGACAATGCCCAGCCCGACGGACACGGACGATGAGGCGCCGCCTGTACGTGACATCCCTTCCTTCTTGCAAAGCGAGGTCCGGGACGAGGCGCCGCCTGCGACACCGTTCTCTCCGCCGGTCCAGTCATCGCCGCCTGTCAACCTGGACATCGAGCGCGAGCCGGAGAGGGAACACCCAAGTCCACTTGAGGACGTGATCGCCGGTAAATCGAAGCTTGATGAGCAGCTGGAAACGTACCCCGAGCTGGCGGACGAACTCGAGGGGATCGGCGACGTCATCGACATGCTGCGGGATCTCGGCGAGAGCCGGAGGCGCCGCGGAGAGGACATCTTGCGTGAAGATATCCTCGGCGAGGGCCGCGAAGACTCCGACGAGCGCGACGAGATAACTTAGGCCGGCTCGTTCAGGGCGGACGCACGCATTTCCGGCGGTATCGCCGCTACCTGGCCGGCGAGCACGTGGGTGCCACTGTCCACGAACAGGATCATGCCCGTGATCATGCGCGACAGGTCGCTCGCCAGGAAGACGGCGGTGTCGCCGACGTCCTCGATCGTGATGTTCTCGCGGAGAGGCGCCAGTTCCTCGGTGAACTTGCGGAGGAGAGTTATCCCCTTGACGGCGCTGGCGGAGAGGGTGCGTATCGGTCCGGCCGAGATCGCGTTGACGCGGATCCTGGAGGGTCCGAGGTCGACGGCGAGGTAGCGGACCCCGACTTCCAGCGCGGCTTTGGCCGGGGCCATCGCGCTGTAGCCGGGAACGGCCTTTTCGACGGCGTTGTATGTGAGCGCCATGATGCTGCCGCCGCCTGCGGCCTCCATCATCGGCTTCGCTGCCCTGGACACGGCGTTAAGCGAGAAGGCGCTGATCTCCATTGCCATCTTGTAGCCGTTGCGGGAGATCTCGGTGAACGGCTTGTTCAGGTCGTCGCGGTCGGCGTAGGCGATGGCGTGAACGAGGGCATCGAGCTTGTCCGAGCGTTCCTGCACTGCCTGGAAGGCGTGCGCGATCGAATCGTCGTCGGTGACGTCGCATGGGACCATCAGTGAGTCCTCCGCGCCTTCCAGCGTGGTGACGAGTTCGCGGAGATTGCGTTCGAGGCGGCCTTTGGGTTCCCACTGGTAGGAGAATGCCAGCTCGGCGCCATGAGCGTGCATCTGCTGCGCGATCCCCCAGGCGATGCTGTGCTTGTCGGCGACGCCCATGATGAAGGCGCGCTTGCCTTCGAGTAACTTCGCTCCCATCAGTTCACTCCCGTCGTTTCGTTCGCTTGTTCGGCTGCCGCTTTCTCGCGTTCCGTCGGGTCAAGGGACTGAATCATCCCGGCGGCGATCTGCTGGCGGTCCCGGTCCGGCTTGTTTATCGCGGGGAGGACCACGGCCGTGCCGCCACCGAGGGCGAACTCGAACCCGATCGCCGCGCCGCCCTGGCTGCGGGCGAAGACGTGGCCGCCTTCGCAGGTCGCCAGCACGTCCTCGTCCGCCTCGACCCGATAGCCGATGCGTGTCGCAAGTTGTGTGATGAACGGGGCGAACTTGTGCTCCGCGTCTGTGAGGACTGCGCCCTCACGGCCGAAGCCGGGCTTCAGCAGGGCATCGAAGGCGACTTCAGGCAGTTCAGGCAGCCAGGAGGCGTTGGTCCAGCCTG
>DAINRO010000099.1:0-1307 GCA_036741795.1 Chloroflexota bacterium | reverse complement strand
TGGTGGTACTCACTAAAGGACGGCGCGGAAAGAAACGTGGCGTTATCGAAGGTGACGTGGGGAAGGGACAGGCCGACGATCAGCGTACGCATGTCAGTCCAATGCGTCTTCCATGTATTCGCGCAGCTCCGGGCCGATGTCGTCGCGCCGCAACGCCTGGTGGATCGAAGCCTCGAGCAGGCCGATCGGTCGGCCAGTGTCGAAGCGGTCGCCTGTCAGTTCGCGCGCGTAAACGTCGCCACCCCGGTCCATCAGCATCTGGATCGTGTCGGTGAGGAACATCTCGCCGTTGGCGCTTTCGGGCGTCGTCTCCAACAGAGGCCAGATCTCGGCCGTCATGACGTAGCGTCCGATGGTGCCGAGGAGCGAAGGCGCCTCGCCGGGGGCAGGCTTCTCGACAATGCGGCTGACTTTGTAGACGCCGTCTTCGACGGGCTTTGCTTCGATGGCGCCGTAAAGGGTGATGTCTTCCTCGCTAACACGCTCCACGGCCAGGACGCAGCCGCCGTGCTTCTCGTGCACATCCAGCAACTGGCGCATCGCCGGTTGGGGGCCGAAGATCACGTCATCGGGGTAGAACAGGGCGAAGGGCTCATCGCCGATGAAGCGCTTTGTCGCGAGGATCGCGTCAGCCTGTCCCCGCATCTCCTTTTGACGGACGAATGCGATATCGACATCCCCCGTCTCCTGGACCCTCGCCAGCGCTTCCGGCTTGCGTTCGAGAGCCACCTCCAGCTCCGACAGGCGGTCGAAATGGTCCTCCACGGCCCGCTTGGCGGTAGCGGTTACGATGTAGATCTGGTCCAGCCCCGACGCGAGGGCCTCTTCGACGATGTACTGGATTACGGGGCGGTCCACGATGGGCAGCATCTCCTTGGGGACCGCCTTGGTGGCGGGGAGGAAGCGGGTACCGTACCCGGCGGCGAGGATTAGCGCTTTGCGGATAGGTGGCATCGTGTGGAGCCGCCCAGGGGCCGGCAGCCCGTAGTCTATCGCACGGCGTATTCGCGTCTCAACAGTAGGCAGTTGGGTGAGCCGGAGTCGCCGTTTTATTTTGATACGTGGTTGTTACCCCGATCCCGCCGTCAAGGCTCAACAGAAGGTGGTTGAATGAGGTCGAGCATTTACCCCGTGAGAGGGTCGCGGCATCGCCCCACTAGCGTGCCCCGGCCCTTTCTCTTTGCGACGTTGGTCATATGGTCCGGTCTCGCCTTGACACCCTCGAAGGCCCACCTATACGCTCTTTGGTGGTCGTGCTAGACGGGGAGCTAGCGGTGCCCTGTACCCGCAATCCGCTATAGCGGGGT
>DAINRO010000098.1:3529-5359 GCA_036741795.1 Chloroflexota bacterium | reverse complement strand
GCGGCGGCACGGTACAGGTCATCGGCACTCCCGCCGAGGAGGCCGCGGGAGGCAAAGTCCTGATGATCGCCAGGGGTGCTTTCAAAGACCTCGATTGCGCCATGATGGTCCACCCAGGCAACCGCGATACCTCGATCGCCTACGCCCTCGCCTGCCTCGAACTCGAGGTCGAGTTCGAAGGCCGTGCCGCCCACGCCGCCGCGCGGCCCGAAGCCGGCCTCAACGCCCTCGATGCTATGATCTCCGCCTTCGTCAACATCGGTCTCCTGCGCCAGCAGGTCCGCGATTCAGCCCGCATCCACGGCATTATCACGGACGGTGGCCAGGCCGTGAACGTCATCCCGCATCACACGGCCGCCAAGTTCCTCATTCGCACAGAGGAAGACGACTACATGGACGAGACCCTCAAGCCGAAAGTCCTCGCCTGCTTCGAGGCCGCCGCGAAGGCCACCGGCTGCCTCCTCAAGCACCGCTGGAACGACGAGGCCCGCTACAAGACGATGCGCACGAACATCGCCCTCGCCGAGGCCTACCGCGCCAATATTGAGTCCCTCGGCCGCAAGACCGTCGCGCCCGATTCGAGCCGCTCGATGGGCTCCACGGACATGGGCAACGTCAGCCAGTATCTTCCTGGGATCCACCCGTCCATCAGCATCGCTCCACCGGACGTCCCCATTCACACCGAGGATTTCCGCGACCTCGCCCGAAGCGACTCCGGCCACCGGGGCTTGACGGACGGCGCCAAAGCCCTCGCCATGACCGGCATCGACGTGCTAACGGACTCCGACCTGCGCGCCACGATGAAGGCGGAGTTCGAGGCCTCCATCTGATGCCCGACGACCCCGTAATCGCCCTCGACGCGATGGGCGGCGACAACGCTCCGGCAGCCATCGTCCAGGGCGCCTGCTGGGCCGCCCGCGATGCGGGGCTGCGAGTCACCCTCGTCGGGCCGAAGGACGCGATCGAGGCCGAGCTGGCCAACAACGACCCCCGGCCCGACACCATCACTGTCGTCCACGCGCCGGAGGTCATCGCCATGGACGAAGAGCCGGCGCGGGCCGCCCGCCAGAAGAAGGAGTCCTCGATCGTCGTCGGACTTCGGCTCGTCAGGGACGGCCAGGCCGACGCCTTCGTCTCCGCCGGTAACACCGGCGCCGTCATGGCCGGCTCCATCCTCTACCTCCACCGCATCCGTGGCATCGAGCGGCCTTCCCTCGCCGGCCTCCTCCCGCTCTCTGGCAAGCTCACGGTCCTCCTTGACGTCGGTGCCAACGCCGACGCGAAGCCGGAGTACTTCGTCCAGTGGGCGCAGATGGCGTCGGCCTATATGAGCCGTGTCTGGAAGCGGGAGAACCCGAAAGTAGCCCTCCTCAACATCGGCGAGGAGGACTCCAAGGGCAACGCCCTCACCCAGGAAGCCTCGGAGCTTCTCAGGGCGTCGGACGTCAACTTCATCGGCAACCTCGAGGGCCGCGACGTCCCCTTCGCAAAGGCGGACGTCATCGTCACCGACGGCTTCACCGGCAACGTCGTCGTCAAGACGATGGAAGGCATGGCCGACTACGTCATGGGCGAAATAAGAGCCGCCATCAAGTCGCGCCCCTGGTACATGGCTGCGGGCGCCGTCCTCCTCCCAGCCTTCGGCAACGTCCGGAAAAAGACCGACTACCGGGAGTACGGGGCTGGCCCGCTTCTCGGTGTCAACGGCCTCGTCTTTGTAGGCCATGGCCGCAGCGACGCCAAGGCCATCTACAGCGCCCTCAGGGTCGCCCGCGACGCCGCCCGATCCGGCATGCTCGAAGCCGTCCGCGAGGCTGCTCCGCGGTCAGC
>DAINRO010000098.1:0-3429 GCA_036741795.1 Chloroflexota bacterium | reverse complement strand
GCATTGTGCATCGTTCGCATCGCTTCCTCGGCGCTCTGCTCGGAACACAAGCACCGCTCGACGTGGTGATTAAGGATCAAGAGGCTGACCTGGTCCAGCGCCGTGCGGGCCGCCATCACCTGGGTCACGATGTCCTCGCACACCCTGTCTTCTTCCAGCATCCGCTGGATTCCCCGGATCTGCCCTTCCACGCGTCTCAGGCGGGCCAGTAACGTCTCTACATCACTCTCGACCGCCTGGCCGTTGCTAACTTCCGTCACTTCTTGTGCCATAATCGTCGCAGCCCCCTGATTGAGTTCTGGATTCCGGGTCTTTGACATACCCCTCGGGGGTATGCTACCATAGCGACATCAAGGTGGCAAGAAGTAGAATTTGCCAAACAAACCGCAGGAGGGATCGATGACCAAGCCGGCCGAAGTTACAGACAACGATTGGGAGACCGAGGTCCTCAAGAATGACACGCCCGTATTCGTAGACTTCTGGGCGCCCTGGTGTGGCCCCTGCCGGATGGTAGCCCCTCTCGTGGACGAACTCTCCGCTGAGTACGACGGCAAGGTCAAGTTCGTGAAGCTCAACACGGACGACAACACTGAGACCGCCACGCGTTACGGCATCCGCAGCATCCCGACGATGATGGTCTTCAAGGGCGGCGAGCCCGTCGGCCAGATCATAGGCTTCCGGCCCAAGAGCAACCTCAAGCAAGCCATCGACGCTGCCCTCTAGGGGCCATATGACCGATTCGCGCGACTACGATATCGTCATTATCGGCGGTGGCCCGGCCGGGCTTGCTGCCGGCCTGTACGGCGCCCGCGGCCGTCACAAGACGCTCCTGATCGAGAAGGGCGTCATCGGCGGCCAGATTGCGCTGACCGAGGCCGTCGAGAACTACCCCGGCATCCAGATGATCAACGGTTTCGACCTCGCCCAGGCGATGCTCGCCCAGTCCGAGAGC
Source organism: Chloroflexota bacterium (assembly GCA_036741795.1). Taxonomy (GTDB): domain Bacteria; phylum Chloroflexota; class Dehalococcoidia; order SM23-28-2; family RBG-16-64-32; genus DATKKM01. Next base: position 2,477 of record DAINRO010000098.1, on the reverse strand, counting down.
TACGGGATGGAGACTGAATACACCGAGGTTCAGAAGATCGAGCAGCAGGGCTTGAAGTGGCTGGTATCCACGGAGGCTGGCGACTTCACAACCCGCGCCCTGATCGTCACCGCAGGCGCCGAGTACAACCGTCTCGGCGTCCCCGGCGAAGACCGCCTGATCGGCAAGGGTGTCAGCTACTGCGCGACCTGCGACGCCGCCTTCTTCAAGGACCAGGCGGCCGTCGTGGTCGGTGGCGGCGATTCCGCGCTCGAAGAGGGCATCTTCACTACGCGTTACGTATCGAAGGCGACCATCGTGCACCGCCGCGACGAATTCCGGGCCTCCGCAATCCTGCAGGAGCGCGCCCTCGCCGACCCGAAGATCGAAGTCGCCTGGAACACCGTCGTCACCGAAGTCCTCGGCGACGACCAGGTGACCGGAGTCCGCCTGAAGGACGTAAACACTGGCGAAGAGAGCACGATGGATGTCACGGCCGTATTCATCTTCATCGGAAGCACGCCCAATACCGGCTTCCTCGGGGGCCTCATCCCCCTCGACGGGGGCAAGCATGCCCTCGTAGACGAATGGATGGCGACGCCTCTTCCCGGCCTCTTCGCCGCCGGAGACGTCCGCCAGAACTCCGCCCGCCAGGTCGCCAGCTCAGTCGGAGACGGCGTCACCGCCGCCATAGCCGCCGATCACTACATCACCGCAAATTTTCACGGTGATACCGCCGCGGCCGCAGCTCCAGCAGAAGCCACGCCGGCCGCGTGATCAGGCACCGTCATTCTCGCGGGAATCCATTACGCGGAGTCCACCGCCGCCACGTCGCAGGGAATCAGCACCGCGAACCGCCAACCCAACATCTGGCCATGCGCGGACATCGGCTCGACAACCGATGCGATATCGTCCGGGAGATTCTCCGTGCGGCCCTCCGCGCCGAGTAGCACCGCTCGCGCAGTAACTTCCTCACCGCCGAGCCAGTAACGCACGCCCGGGTTGGCCGCGATGTTCCGGATCCAGTCAGACCGAGCCCCTCGCGCCGTCGCAACAAGCACGAAATCGTCCGAAACGACGGCCAGCAGCGGCACTTGATGGGGGTATCCGCTCCTCCGCCCCGTCGTCTCCACCAGGATTGCGCCAGTTCGACACACGGGCGACAGGAGCAACCCCTTCCGGGCGGCTGGCTCCACCAGCGCGTTAACCGCGCTAAACCATGCCTTCTCGAGCCCCCAGTCACCAGTCACCAGTCACCAATCACCAACTACTCGGTAGCTCCTTCGCTTCCTTCTGTTCCTCCACGAACTGGTAGGACCCGTCGTCCAGCCGGATGATCGGCTTTCCCACGTCCGTGATCTGCCCTCGCTGGTCCAGCTCGCTGCGCAGGATCTCCAGTTCCTCCTCGGTGGGGGTGTCCAGTGTCTTGATCTCCTTCGACATCTTGGGCTCGAACGACATCTCGGCGAGCACCTGCTCCACCGTCACGAACGGCGACACCCCGGCCAGTCGCAGGTAGCGGTCCTCGTAGTCGAATACGGCCCACGGCGTCACCACGCTCTCCGGCCCTGTGCCACGCGGCAGACCAGCCCGCTCACGCGCGCCCTCCGTCCCGTCCAGCCAACCGGGCGACGAGATGAAGTCCACGCGCGGCACGAATTTCCGCTTCTGCTGGTCCGTCATGAGGATCGTCCGCCAGCACATCGCCGCGATCGAGTCGGCGCCTCCCGGCCCGCCGAAGCGCCGGTGCTCGCCGTTGTAGTCGCCCAGCGCCGTCGAGTTGATGTTCCCGTAGGGGTCCACCTGCAGCGTGTTCAGCAGCCCCACGTCCATCAGCCCCGTCTGCGCCTGGAACCCGATGCTGTTCATCGTCCCCCACTGCAGCGCCCGGTACGACGCCCTCGAACTGACCATCGTCATCAGCGGGTCCAGCGGCAGCATCGGCTCCGGGTTCACGACCCCATCCTCTGTAACATAGACAGCGTTTGGCGCGTACAGCTTCTTCGCCAGCAAAATCGCCGCCATCGGCGACCCGCCGCCCGCCACCCAGTACGTCCGCGCGTCCTCCACCATCCGCGCCACCAGGCAGATCTGGTGCTCGCGCTCGTTGAAGTAGGTTGCTGGTGTGCCTGTCATATTCCGTAGCCTTCCTTAATCGTCGACCGCCCGGTGATGTCCTTGATCCGCTGGTAGCCCACCAGCTTGTCCATGAACTCGGCGTGGTTCGCGACGCCGTGCACGTACTTGTCCAGGTACTGCGGGATCCAACCGCGCATCGTCGCGCCCACCACCTCGATCACGTGCCCCATGTCGCTCGCGTAGCGGCCCTGGCACTCGCCCGGGTAGGCGCCGTACGGCAGGTGCACCACCGCGTCCACGACGTGGTACGGGATCGTCGTCCGGCCCGGGTCGCGCTTGATCTCCTCCGTGTCGATGATCTCCTCCGTCGAAAGGATCACCTTCTTCGAGGCCAGCGCCGACTCCACGTGCGAGATCCC
>DAINRO010000097.1:0-5391 GCA_036741795.1 Chloroflexota bacterium | reverse complement strand
GACTTACGAGTCCTCTGGAGCGACCATGGCGGTTCTCGTTACCTGTCGGCCGGTGTGCCGTGGTACGACACGCTATTTGGCCGGGACTCGCTTCTTTCCAGCTACATGACCCTCCCATACCGGCCGGACATTGCGCGACATGTCCTGAAGACGCTGGCGGAATCGCAGGGAACGGCGGTGGACCTTTTGCGCGAAGAGGAGCCAGGCAAGATCATCCACGAGAGGCGAGATTGCGAGTCTGCGGCGACGGGTGAGGTGGTGTTCTCACGCTACTACGGCAGCGTCGATGCCACCCCGCTGTTCGTCCTACTCGCCGGCGAATATTACCGGTGGACCGCTGACCTGGGGTTCTTGAGACGATTAGGTCCGAACATCGAAGCGGCGCTGGCTTGGATTGACGGCTTTGGCGATAAGGACGGCGATCGGCTGGTCGAGTACATCAAGATGAACGAGAAGGGGCTGGACAACCAGGGCTGGAAAGACTCATGGGACGGAATCGTGGACGGGCAAGGGGACCTGGTTGCTCCACCGGTCGCCCTCGTCGAGGTGCAGGGCTACATCTACGCAGCGAAGATCGCCATCGCCGAAGTATTCGAAGACCTTGGCGAGGCGGATCGAGCGAAGAGCTTGCGGAAGGAAGCGGCGAAGTTGCGGGCAACGATCGAAGAACGGTTCTGGCACCGGTCGTTGTATGGGATGGCGCTCAACGGAGTCAGCGAACTGCCTCCTGCCGTCGCTTCCAATGCCGGCCACCTCCTGTGGTCCGGCGTTCCTTCCAGGCAGAGAGGGAAGAAGCAGGTCGAGCGCCTCATGCGTAGTGACATGTTCAGCGGTTGGGGCATCCGCACCCTGACGAGCAACTCCAGCAGGTTCAACCCGATCGGCTACCACACGGGGACGGTCTGGCCGCATGACAACGCCCTCATACTGGCGGGCTTCAAGCGCTACGGTGCCGAGGATGCGCTGAACACCGCGGCGCAGGGGTTGTTCGAAGCCGCGTTGACCTTCCCGTACTTCCGGTTGCCCGAGCTGCTGGGCGGATCTCCCAGGAGGCAACATCAGGCGCCGGTGCCCTACCCTGTTGCCTGCCGTCCGCACGCTTTCGCGGCGGCTGCCCTCCCCAGCATCTTGTGGTCGATACTCGGCCTCGTCCCCGATGCACCGAATGGCCGCCTGCATCTCGTCCGGCCGCACCTCCCGAACTGGCTGAACACGGTCGAACTATCTCGCCTACGGGTCGGAGGTTCGTCTATCGACCTGACGTTCCACAGGTCAGGGGGACAAACCGAGGTCGAAGTCGTCGACAGCGATGGGATAGACGTAGTGCAAACGGACCGCTGGCCCGACCTCACGGCCGCCTAGAGCACCAGATCCGCCGCCAACTCCACCACCTGCGGTGGCCCCGCGATGAGCATCGTTGTCAGGCAGGTCTTCTTCCACTCTGGCAGCTCGTCCTTGATCTTGCCCATCGGCCCGATCAGCGCCACGTCCTGCACCAGTTCCAGCGGGATCGCCGCCGCCGCCTCGCCCTTCTTCCCCTCCAGATACAGATCCTGGACGTGCTTCGCCACGCCCTCCCAGCCCATCCGGATGAACACGTCGTGGTGGAAGTTAGCACCGCGGGCGCCCATGCCGCCCATGTACAGCGCCAGCATCGGCCGGATGAAGTTCGCCCCGGACTCCATGTCGTCCGTGGGGATGATCGTCACCATCGACGCCACCTCGAAGCTATCCATCGACGAGTGAGCGCCCGGCCGCGAGAACCCCTCGGTCAGCAGGTCGCGGTAGAACTTATCCATCTTCGGAGTGAAGAACAGCGGCAGCCAGCCGTCCGCGATCTCCGCTGCCAGCGCCACGTTCTTCGGCCCCTCGGCCGCGAGGTAGACCGGGATGTCCTTCCGGAACGGGTGCAGCGTGCTCTTTAGCGGTTTTCCCAGCTTCATACCGCCTGGGTGCGGCAGTTCGTAGTGGTTGCCCTTGAAGGTCACCGGCTCCTCCCGCGCGAATACCTTGCGCAGGATCTGCACGTACTCCTTCGTCCGCTCCAGCGGCTTGGGGTAGGGCTCGCCGTACCACCCCTCAACTACCTGTGGTCCCGAAGCGCCGATTCCCAGGATCACGCGCCCCTCCGACAGGTGGTCCAGCGTCAACGCCGCCATCGCCAGCGCCGTCGGCTGCCGCGCCGAGATCTGCGCGATCGAAGTGCCCAGCTTGATCTTTCGCGTCTTCGACCCCCACCACGCCAGCGGCGTGATCACGTCCGACCCGTAGGCTTCTGCCGCCCACATCGAGTCATAGCCCAGGTCCTCCGCCTTCTCGATCATGTTCTCGATGCCCGGGGGAGGTCCGGAGCTCCAGTAGCCTGTGTTCAGTCCAAGTTTCATTCGTCAGTCCCTTCTCTTGTTAGTTCGTCGGAAGTATATGACCTTTGTCATCCTGACCGCAGTCAGGATCTGGTGGGGCCGGGGAGGCCGTGGCCGGGCCCGTCGCCCATCCCCCCACCAGATCCTGTTGCCACAGGATGACAACCAGGGTGTTCCCACAGGATGACAACAATCATCCTTTCACTATTCACCATTCACCCTTCACTTTTCCCTTGCTCCGCCGGGAACCCTACCCTACCTTGATAGCGTTCAACTTAGCGTATGAATCAACCAGAGCAGTCCGCCTCCATCGCTTACTTCTCCATGGAGATTGGACTCGACCCCACGATCCCCACGTATAGCGGCGGTCTCGGCGTCCTCGCCGGTGATTGCCTCCGCGCCGCCGCCGACCTTCGCCTGCCGATGGTGGCGATCACGCTCGTAAGCCGCAGCGGCTACTTTCGCCAGCAGCTTGACGCTGAAGGTCGACAGACAGAGTCCCCGGACGTTTGGTCGCCGGACGGCAGGCTCACGGAGATGCCACAACGTGTCTCGGTCACAATCGAGGGCCGCACGGTACACCTTCGAGCCTGGCGCTACATGGTCGAGGGATGCAAGGGCAACGACTACGCCATCCCAGTTCCGGCTTATCTCCTGGACGCCGACCTTCCGGAAAACGAAGAGTCGGACCGGCGATTGACGGACGTCCTCTACGGCGGCGATCCGCGGTACCGACTAATCCAGGAGGCGATTCTCGGCCTCGGGGGAGTGGCCATGCTCGAGGCACTTGGCTACATGGCGATTCACACGCACCACCTGAACGAGGGCCACTCCGGCCTGCTCGCCCTCGCTCTCCTCGAGAAACGACTGGAGGGGGCAGGTCCCGATTCGGTCCAGGAGGGTGATATCGACGCGGTGCGGCGCCGCTGCGTCTTCACCGTCCACACGCCCGTGCCGGCGGGCCACGACGTATTCCCACGCGACCTGGTTCAGCTGGTCCTCGGTGACGAACGAACAGCCTTGATTGAGGCGTGTGACGGTTTCGACGGTGACAACTTCGACATGACCACTTTCGTCATGTCCTTCGCCCGCAACGCCAACGGCGTCTCTATGCGCCACGGACAGGTCTCGCGCGACATGTTCCCCGGACGCAACGTCATCGCGATCACCAACGGGGTCCATGCCGGCACGTGGATTTCAGACCCTATCGCGTCCGTCCTCGACAAGCACGCGTCCGGCTGGCGCAAGGATACGCGCTTCCTGCGCTACGCCGAGGGTATTCCTTTGGACGAAATCGGGGTGGCTCATGCCGAAGCGAAGCAGGAACTCTTCTCACAGATCGAGCAGAGCCGCGATATCAAACTCGACCCCAAAGCCCTGACCGTCGGATTCGCTCGCCGAGCCACCGGCTACAAGCGCGGTGACCTCCTCTTCTCGGACCTCACTCGGCTCCGCCGCATCGTCGAGCGGGCCGGTCCTCTGCAGGTCGTCTTCTCCGGCAAGGCCCATCCCCGCGACCTGCCCGGTAAGGAGATCATCCAGGAGATCCACGCCGCGGCCCGTGAACTAAAGGGCACGATCGAGGTCATTTACCTCGAGAACTACGGGATGGAACTCGCCCGCTACCTCGTTTCGGGTGTTGATCTGTGGCTGAACAACCCGCAGAAGCCGTTAGAGGCCTCGGGTACGAGCGGCATGAAAGCTGCCATGAACGGCGTTCCCAGCCTCAGCGTCCTCGACGGCTGGTGGATCGAGGGCCACGCCGAAGGTGTCACCGGCTGGGCCATCGGCGACGAAACCCCCGACGGTGAAGAGGAGGAGATCGCGTCCCTCTACGATAAGCTCGAGTACGCGATCATGCCTATGTTCTACAGGGAGCCGGCCGCCTACGCCACCGTTATGCGCCACTGCATCGCCCTCAACGGCGAATTCTTCAGCGCCCAGCGCATGATGAACCAGTACAACCAGGACGTCTACCACGCCCCCGGCGAAGGTTTCTAGGGCCTTCACTTTCGCCATCGCCCCTCCTACCTCCGTGCTACAATCGCCCCCGCAAGGAGGCGCCTTCCATGGTTACAGCCCAGGTCTTTGGCAACGTCCAGGCCAGCGACGATTACACCCACGCTCTCGGTCCCGAGAAGAATTTCAACGAGAGCATGTACTTCAACTTCTTCGACAGCCGGCTGGGCCGCGGCGGGTTCCTCCGTATCGGCAACCGCGCCAACGAGGGGTACGCCGAGATGACCCTTTGCCTCTACGAGCCGGATGGGCAGGTCCTCTTCAACTACAAGCGCCCCGAGATTACGTCGAACGACGCTTACGACGCGGGCGGCATGAAGTTCGAGACGCTGGAGCCGCTGACCCGCCACCGCACGACTTACGAAGGTTCCGCCGTTTACCTCGAATCCCCGGAGACGATGAGCGATCCGGGTCAGGCGTTCCGAGAGAATCCGCATAAGAAGATCGCAATCGACCTCGTCCACGAGGGCGTCGCTGCCGTTTACGGAACAACCGGCGAGGGCAGGACGGTCAAGGACCCGGAGAAGGAGTTCGCGAAGGCCCACTACGAGCAGCACATGCACGTCACCGGCACTCTTTCCATCGATGGCGACACCTACGAGATCGATGGCTACGGTCTCCGCGACCACTCCTGGGGCCCCCGCTACTGGCAGAACATCATGTCCTACCGCTGGCTCACCTGCTCCTTCGGCCCCGACCTCAACATCATGGTCTCCGAGGTGAACCGCACCGAGACAGACCGCACCGAGTGGGGCGTCGTCATCCGAGACGGAGAAATCCAGCCGATCACGAAGGTCGCCATCGACACGAAGTTCGACGCCGACCAGCCCTTCCACCGCTCAATGACCGCCGACCTCACCCTCGGCAGCGGCGAGAACGTCCAGATCCAGGGCCGAGTCCTCGGCTTCATCCCCCTCCGCAACCGCCGCGAGGGCCACGTCACGCATATTGGCGAAGGCATGACCGAGTACACGTGCCTCGGCAAGACCGGCCTCGGCATCAGCGAGTA
>DAINRO010000096.1:0-5531 GCA_036741795.1 Chloroflexota bacterium | reverse complement strand
GAGTACTCGTACGCCTTCACCTTCCCCGACCGGATCGCCTCCTCGACGACCGGCCCGAACAGGAAGAACCCGACATCCAGCTTCGATACGCACCCGGCGCCGACGAGCAGCGCCGCCGCCACCCAGGTGAACTTCGCCCCGAGCCACAGGTCCTTCTTCTCCTGCCGGATCACCTCGCGGATCAGCGCCGCCGGCCCCCGCTGCAGGTAGTTGCACTCGTACACCAGGTAGTCCCCGTCCGAGACGAACGTCTTGATCGCCTCCTGCTCGGACATCACCTTCGGGTTCATCGCCCGCTGCTTGTGGTCGCGAACGTACTCGCGGAACCCGTCCGGGTCGACCTTCAGGAAGTCGCCCTTACCCTCAGCGATGATTTGTAGTTGATCCGTCATGGATTACTCCTTCGGTAGAGAGTCCGTGTCGCTTCGTCCGCCATCATCTCCCGGGCGCCACCTGCTGCCCGATCTTCGGCAGCATCTCCGCCACCAGCTTCCAGTAATCGTCCTCGCAGTGTAAGTAATCGCCGTGCGGCTGAAGTGAGATGCCGACCTCTACGCTGAACGTCCGGAAGGACCCATCGGCGTTCTGTACGGCGCTCTCCAGCTTGCCCAGCGCCCACCAGTCCCCGCCGCTTCCACTTCGGGCCTGCGGTGCCTCGTAGGGCACGAGGTTCATCTCATCGTTCTTCAATGGCCACCTCCATCACGTCGATTCTAACCGCCGGACGATCTCGCAGACGTCCCATGCCATGCTCACAACCTGATCTCGCCGTCAATCACCGTCACCGCTTGCCCGCCGATCTCCGCCCTTCCTTCGTCATTCAGCACGCGCACGTGCACCCGCCCGTCACGCCCCAGTTCTGTCCCCTGGCTGGATACGTACTCTCGCCCTGTGTGCTCAAGGAGGGCATAGCGCGCCAGGTAGGCCGGTAGCGAGGCGTTGGCGCTGCCTGTCACCGGATCTTCCGGCACGCCGCCATCCGGCGCAAAGACCCTGATGTGAACCTTGTGATCGGCCTCATCAACCAACGCGAAAGTAGCGAAACCAGTGACGGACAGGTTACGGCTAAGCCTCGCCGTACTGGTCATGTCCGGCTTGAGCTTCGCGATGTCGGACGACTCCATCCGGCAGAAGAGCCACACCGGCCCGTTATCGAGCGCAGCGGGCGGCGAATCGGCCAGCACCATTGCTCCCAGAACCTCGGAGATTGCATCGACTGACGAACCAAAGTCGTGCATGAACTTTGCTTCCGGTGCCTTCACAAATATCCGCCTCTGGGGCCCTTCGCCCTCTACTCGAAGCGGCAGCAGTCCAGCCCCGCACTCCATCACGAACTCGCGTTTTGTCAGCACCCCTGCCTCCAGCGCGGCGTGCGCCGAGCCAATGGTCGGGTGCCCCGCGAACGGCAGTTCGCCTCGCGGGTAGAAGATCCGTAAACGGTAGTCGGCATCGGCAGTTGTTGGCGCCTGGAAGAACGTCGTCTCGGACAAATTTGTCCACGCGGCGACGTCCTGCATCTCTTCATCGGACAGGCCGTCAGCGTCGAAGACGACTGCCACGGGGTTACCGAGCAATGGCGTCGATGAAAATGCATCCACTTGCTTGAACTTATGATTTGACACTGTTCTCCTCGAAATCCTGTGGGTTGGATGGGTGCCTGCGTGCCCCTCTCCGCTCAGCGCGTAGAGGAGCTTTGAGCAGCAGCAGCCAGCGCCTCGACCCCAGCTATGAAGTCGGTTTTCGCGTTCACATAGCCCAGTCTGTCGCTTCCGTACTCTGCGGCAAGGCGTCGCTTGAGCGCCGCATACCCTGTGGCGGTGTCGGGATGTGCCCGCAAGTAATCTCGGAAAGCGATGTGTCGCCGCCAGAATTCGCCCATAACCTCCACCACGTGAACGTGGAACACCCGGGGAATCCCCCGGCGAAAGTACCGGCGTTCGGGGATGTCGTCGACACCCGGCGGAGCGTACTCGTACCCTAGTTCCTCCAGCGGTCCGATGATGTGCACGTCGTCGTGGAGCGACCGGATCCCCGGCATGATGTCCACGATCGGCTTGGCCGCCAAACCAGGCACCGAAGTGCTCCCGACGTGCTGGATGTCCACGAGCCACTCACCCATTGCTTCGGCGATCCGCGCCCGCTCTTCTTCGTACATCCGCGGCCAATCCGGGTTGTAGTCAACAATGACGACCGGGCCGTCGGTGGGGAGGGGCATGGTAGACGAATAATCGCGGTAGGAGCGAGAGGGTGTCAAGAAGTTGGGGCCGCGACGTTCCCGATCCCGGCCAACCGCCAGATCCGGCGCACGAACTCGCTCTTCCCGTCGGCATAAAGCTCGACGTAATCGTTCGCCGCTGCCAGTTGGCGCTTCAAGTCTTCATACTCTCTCGCCGCCTCTGGGTGGGACCGAAGGTAATCCCTGAACGCCAGATGGCCGATGAACTGCTCGTGCGTCTCCTCGTACATGTGAATCTGATGAGTTCGCCCGATACCGCTGTTGTGTGCTTGCCCGGGGATCGGAGCCTCCGTCCTCTTGCGGAAGTAGATCCGTCGCGGAATCCCGAATTCCCCCAGGCACTCGTACCCGATCTCCATCAGTGGGGTGATACAGAACAGGGCATCCTCGAACGACCTCAGAGCCACGCCGATATCGATGATCGGCTTCGCAGCCATGCCCGGTATCGCCGTGCTGCCAACATGCTCAATCGCCACCGCCCATTTGCCGATAGCAGCTTCGAGCCGTGCCTGCTCCTCTGAGAACAAAACGGGCCAGGCCGGGTCGTACGGCGCCAGGATGATCGAGTCCGCCATCGCTGGCGAAGTGTATCAGGAGATGAAAGTCAAGGCACGGGCGGCGGCGTGATCGGCTGCGGTCGCTCGCCTTTCGCGAACCTCTCCAGCCATTGCGCCATTGCTGGGTCGGCAAGCGAAGTGCGAGTCGCCTCCACTTCGTAGGCCAACCCCTCGTCGATTGGCAAGTCGAACGCCCTGAGCGCGGCGCGACGATCGTTCCGCATGGCCGTCTGCGGGTATGTGCTGAGTGTGCCGGCCACGTCCAGCGCTCTTTCTATAGCCGTGCCCGCGGTAACCACCTCCTGGACAAGCCCCATCGCCAGTGCTTGCTTCGCATCGACGAGCGCACCCGTCACGATCAGGTAGAGCGCGTTTCCGCGCCCCGCGATCTGCGGCAGCCGCTGCGTTCCCCCGTCCACCAGTGGCACGCCCCACCGCCGGTTCAATACGCCGAACTGCGAGTTAGCCGTTGCGATTCGGAAGTCGGCCCAGCAGGCCAACTCCAGCCCGCCCGCCGTGCAGTACCCGTCCACTGCCGCGATCGTCGGCTTGTCCACGTCCGTGATGCGGGAGATCCCCATCGGACCTGACTCCCGCGCCCCCGGCCGCGCGCCGAGCGATGGCGTGTTCTTCAAGTCAGCGCCCGAACAAAATGCACGCGCGGCGACATCTTCGGACGGTGCGCCGGCCAGGATCATGACATCGAGCGAGTCGTCCGCCTTGAATTCCTCGACTGCCTCAAACAGACCCTGGGCAGTCTCGCCATCCACGCAGTTGCGCACTTCCGGGCGGTTGATCAGCACCAGCCACGTCCGTCCGTGGCGCTCGATGAGTACCTTGGCCGTCACTAGTACCCGCCGCCGAGCTTCCGGTGGTCCCACGAAACGACCTTATCCACCTCCACGTAAACAACCACTCTCTTGTTTGCCATGTTCGCCACCGCAGGGCGGACCGCGTCTGTGACGTTTACACCTTGGTAGCGCTCGAACTCCAGCTCTCCAAAGCGCAGCACCTCATCGGGGTCGTCAGTGATGCGCGCTCGCGCCACTAGCTCAACGCCCCGCAGGTTGTTGTACTCGCTGCCATCTTCAACAAGGCACGTGATCCTCGGATCCCGGCGAAGGTTGAGTACCTTCTGTGACTTGGCGAACGTCCAGAAGGCAATCTTGCCGTCGACGAAAGTGAACCACATGGCGACGAGATGCGGCCTGCCATCTGCCCCGATCGTGGCTATCGACATCGTCTTCTGTTCATGGAGGAACGCGTCCACCTCCTCCTCGGTCATCTTGATCTGATCGCGCCGTGACACCGCTATCTCCCAGCCGCCTCGACGATGTCCTTGACATGCCCGTCCACGTGCATGACCGCGACGAAGTTCAGCACCGTTCCAAGAGGACCCGGGATGCCGCCAGCGCTGCGCACCGGCACGCTAAACAGCCCCTCGTCAGCGGCTTCGACCGCGGCGATGGTCTTGGCTCTGTTCTCCTCGAAGATGTCGATCAACTCGGACACACTCGTCGACGCGTAACGTTCCACTGTGCGGTCGTTGTAGGAGCCGATGCCGCCCTGCGCCGCCCGGTTTGGCTTCTCCGGAGGCTTCTCCTCAGCTTGTTTGCCGTTCTTCTGATCCTCGGCGATGCCGATCAGGCGTGGGTAACTCCACTCGATCCCCGCCACGTGCGCCAGCACCTGGCGACCGTTCCAGCCGTTCTCGTACGCACCCTTCTCAAAATCCGCTTCGGGGAGCGGTCTTAGTGAGTTGAGGAGATTGTCGCGGCCCGCCTTGAGCCCTTGGAGCAATACATCCCGGGAAACGCCATCTTGTGCCATGTCGGCCTCCTTCCTGACTCTTACGCGAACGTAAGAGTAGAGCAAGGCTGATGGGCTGTCAATCGTTGGCGCGGAGTCAGGTTACTTGTTGCCCAGGCGGCCGGGCCCGCGCGATTTCTTGCGCTCGTGGGTCGATCCGTTTTTGTGCTCTTCCGGATCGTGCTTCTTCAAAAACACTAGTTCCTCTGTGTTGTACTTCGCTTTCTTGCAGTCGCAATAGAAACACATCCCACCGAAGAGGTGGCGTTCGTACTCGTGTCCGCAGGAGAGGCAGCTACCCATGATGAAACCAAATCCCGCCGGCTCGAGCGGCGGGAACCTAATGATAACGTCTCCCCGTGCTCAATTGGCAAGAGCACTTGCGGTGGTGGGCCAGGCTGCACTGGCCCACCACCGCGCCCCCTCGGCTACGCCGATAGCTCGGCCAGCCACGGGTGGCCGACACGGATCAAGGCATCGCGAAGCCACGCTCGCTCCGAGGAGCCGAGGAGAGGGAGAAGACGCTTGAAGTCCTGCCGGTCGCGGCGGCGCATGTCGATCGCTTTGTAGAAGAGCAGGACTTCCGGCACGATCGTCGGCGCCCGCAAAACCGACGGCCGCGTGCACTGGTCGACCGGCAGAGTGACCAGTGGTTCGGTCGACAGGACCCATTGGCCGTCGCGGCGCCGGTTGAACTGCACGTCGAGATGCCAGCCCTCCGTGGCCCAGAGCGCCTCTCTCTCTGGAAACGGCTCGCCCCGTTCGAGGCGCCCGTGGATGTGGTCCAGCGGCGGTGGGTCTATGCGCTGGCCTTGCCAGAGCTCATTGCGGTCGTCAACGTGATGGACCACCTGCCAGCCGCGGAACTGCTCGAAGACCGCCTCGTGGTCGTCGGCGAAGACGATGACGTCGACGTCGCCGTGCTCGCG
>DAINRO010000095.1:0-5555 GCA_036741795.1 Chloroflexota bacterium | reverse complement strand
TTCGCCGCGACCCTCGGACAGACAAACAAGGCCGGCTTCGAGCACCCAATCGTCATGTCGGACGCCTGCCTGTGGCTCGCCGAGCAGCCAGTTGACTACTCGGGGCACATCCTTACAATCGGACAGATGCGGGAGATGGGCGTGGTGAGGGGGGTGACGGCAGCCTAAACAACCTGAACGGGGGTGACGAATGGCCAGCAGCAATCTTGACCAGGCCAAGGCAGAGGCTTTCGCCGAGAAAATGCTCGGCGTTATGACGGGCGGTTCGCTTTCGTTGATGTTGAGTGTGGGTCACCGGACGGGACTGCTCGATAAGATGGCGGACCTTCCGCCTGCGTCCAGCGAGGAGATCGCGAAAGCCGCCGGTTTGAACGAGCGGTACGTCCGCGAATGGCTGGGGGGAGTGACTGCGGGTGGTGTCGTGCACTATGACCCGGCTACAAAACGCTACCGGTTGCCGCCCGAACACTCCATGTTCCTGACGCGAGCCGCTGGGCCGGACAACTTCGCGTTCCTCATGCAGTACATCGCAGTCCTGGGGGATGTGGAGGGAAAGATCGTCGATTGCTTCAAGAACGGCGGTGGCATCCCCTACGACGACTTCCCCCGGTTCGTTGAGGTTCAGCGGGAGGAAACGGCTCGCGTCTACGACCTCGCGCTCGTCGACGGGATACTGCCCGTGGTACAAGGGATCACCGAGAAGCTCGATACCGGCATCGACGTCGCGGACATCGGCTGCGGCGGGGGACGCGCGGTCAACGTCATGGCGAAGGCGTTCCCGAACAGCCGTTTCACCGGCTTCGACCTACTCGAGGAGAGCGTGGGTCTGGCCAGCGCGGAGGCGAAGGAGTGGGGCCTCGCCAACGCGAACTTTGAGGTCCGTAACGTCACCGATCTCGGTGAGATCGAAGCCTTCGACTTCATCACCGCCTTCGACGCGATCCATGATCAGGCCCAGCCGCGAAAGGTGCTGGCGAACATCGCGCACGCCCTCCGGCCTGACGGCATCTTTCTCCTCGCCGACATCGCGGCATCCAGCGACGTGGCGAAGAACATCGACAACCCATGGGCGCCACTCTTCTACACGTGGTCCACGTTCCATTGCATGACCGTCTCCCTGGCTTACGACGGCGAGGGTCTCGGGACGTGCTGGGGCGAGGAACTGGCGAAGGAGTTGCTGGCGGAAGCTGGATTCGGATTGGTCGAGACGACGCAGGTGGAAGGCGACCCGATCAACATCTACTACATTTGCCGGAAGTAGCGCTTGTCATCCTGACAAAGTCAGGATCTGGCGGGGGTTAGCGCCGCGGTTCCCAACTGAAATAACGCAGCGCGACGATCAGGCCAAATACGCCCCAGGCCGCGACAACTGCAAGGTTGTCCCACTCGAAGCCGTTGCCCGTGTTGTAGGGATTGAACGAGGCCTGGAGGGCCTCCGAGAACGGTTTGATGGGAAAGATGTCTCCCAGGGTGTCCACCCAACCAGGGGGGTCCTGGAGCGGGATGAAAACGTCGGAGATAAACAACAGCGGCAAGACCGTGGCGTTGACAATGGACGGCGCTGAGTCCGAATTGGGGATCACCACAGTGATGGCCATGCCGAGCGCGCAGAAGGCGGCGCCGCCGATGAGCACCGTGACGACAACGGCGGGCATCGTGTCCGGCACCTCCACGTCGTAGAGGACGGCTCCGGCGACGATCACGATCGCGACGAGCAAGAGGGCGAGGAGCATGGCGTGGATCACACGTCCCGCGATGAAGGCCCATGGCGCCAGGGGCGTGCCGCGAACACGCTTGAGCACGCCGAGGTCGCGCGAGATGGCCACGGTCATGCCGATGTTGGTGTAGCAGGCGCCGATCACGGAGAGCGCGGCAATCCCCGGCACGTAAAAGACGCTGATATCGACGGATCCGCCCTCGATGTCGATCGAATCGTCATTGAAGATGGCGTTGAAGAGGACGAGGAACATGAACGGGAGGAATATCGTGAAGAAGGCGGCGGCCGGGTTGCGCCAGAAGGCCCGGTTCTCGTAGCCGACCTGGCGGGCGGCGTGCCGAACGCTGCTCATTCCGGCTGCTCCTCCCCTGTGTCATCGCCGCTCATCCGCAGGTAGACCTCCTCCAAGGTGATCGGCGAGACCGCGAGGTCCTCGAGCTCGATTCCTGCCTCCCCTGCCCAGTTCGTCAGTTCCCTCAAGGTCTGCGTCGGCTGTTCGGTCTTTATCTCGATTCGGCCGTTCACGTCGTGCGCCGCTACCGTCAGGGCCAGCGGTGCCGATGGCTTCCGGAACGAAATCCGCGTCTCCCGCTCCTGCGCCCGGAGTTCATCCGGCGTGCCCTCGGCCACGATGCGGCCGTTGGTGATGATCCCGACG
Organism: Chloroflexota bacterium; assembly: GCA_036741795.1. Lineage (GTDB taxonomy): Bacteria > Chloroflexota > Dehalococcoidia > SM23-28-2 > RBG-16-64-32 > DATKKM01. Next base: position 3,180 of record DAINRO010000095.1, on the reverse strand, counting down.
CGGTCGGCGAGGGCCTGGGCCTCGTCGAGGTAGTGCGTCGTGAGGAGGACGGTCTTTCCGAGGGCTTTGAGCCCGCGGATCATCTCCCAGGCGGCGCGCCGGGCGGACGGGTCGAAGCCGGTCGTCGGCTCGTCGAGGAAGAGGAGGTCGGGGTCGCCCGCCAGCCCGATCGCTACGTCCAGCCGGCGCTGCTGACCCCCGGAGAGTCGACGGACCAACTTATTGCGAAGGTCTGTTAGGCCGACCAGCCCGAGGATCTCGTCCAGCGGCCGCGGGTTCGGATAGTAGCCGCGGTACATCTCCACCGTCTCGCCGACGCGCAGGTACTGGGTGACGCTGGTGCTCTGGAGCACGATGCCGATGCGCTCCTTAAGGGCCGTGGCGTTCTCCGCCGGATCGAAGCCCAGCACCAAAACCTCGCCCGCATCGCGTTCCCGGTACCCCTCGAGGATCTCCAGGATCGTGGTCTTCCCGGCGCCGTTAGGCCCGATAAGCGCGTATATCTCACCGGCCCGAATACCAAGGTCAACGCCGCGCACGGCCTCAACATCGCCGTATGACTTGCGGAGACCGCGCGCCTCCACCGCGAATTCAGACATGGCCTAAAGCGTACGGGTTGCGACGCCCACGTTGTAGCGTCAGGACAGGGAGCGGAGGAGGTTCGCCGACTGGATGGCCGCTTCCATCGCCTCGGCGCCGACGTTGCGCTTGTCGCCGCAGCGTGCCATCGCCTGCTCCTCGGTGTCGCACGTGAGGACGCCGAAGAGGCAGGGGACGCCGGTGTCCAACGACACGCGCAGGATGCCCGTGGCAGCGGCGGTCGCGACGTGGACGTAGTGATCCGTCTCGTGGCGAATGACAGCGCCGAGGCAGACAACGGCGTCGTAGCGCCCGCTCTGCGCCAGCTTGAGGGCCACAACCGGCAGTTCGAAGGAGCCGGGCACCCAGTGCACATTGTGAGTCTTCACGCCTGACTTCTCGGCGACGGCCGTCGCGCCGTCCAGCAGCCGCGCGGTCACGTGCTCGTTGAACCGCGCCGCAACGGTGGCGATGCGCAGAGCGCTGCCGTCCATGTCGGCAGGCGGTGGTGTGGACATGGTGCGAGGTTAGCAGCGAGCGGGAGGGGGTGTCGAGGCGGTGTTGACGACCGGGATATACTTGTGACGAGCCCAATAGTGAGGGGGAAACATGTTCAGCTTGAGCAAGGGGCTCGCGATTACCATCGTTGCGGCTGCGCTTGGCCTGGTGTTTTCGATGCTAGCCAGGCCTGCCAGTGCCACACCTGGCTTCGTCGATCTGGTGGGTATCGACACCGACATCACTGGCAACGCGCCGACCGCCATCGGTTCTGTAGACGGATGCCGCGACGGGCTCGTCGGCGGCGACACCTTCGAGGTCGATGTGTTCGTCAGCAACCCAGATCCCGCCGATTTCATCAACGGCACCGCCTACAACGTTGTGTATAACACCTCGGTTCTGAACCTCATTGATCGCGGTGACAGTTCGAGCCTGTTGTTCTTCCAAGCGGATCCGTCGGGGGAGGTCTGGAATTATGGCGATCCAGTTCCGGACACCGATGGCGACTTTAGATATGAAGTTGTTGAGCTCGGGGGGACTGCCGAAGTCGGCGGTGGAATTATAGGACGATTCACCTTTAGGGTTATCGCGCCCGGAGTGAGTTCGCTGCAGATCGTGGAAAAGTTCTTGCGCGAGGAAGTACCCAACCTGATTAAGGACGACGGCGATAGAATCATTCCACTGCGCGTCGACGGAGCTGAGATCCGTGCCGACGGATCCCAATGCCCGGTCGCCACACCGTCTCCCACACCCGGGTTGCTTCCGTCGCCACGAGTTCAGCCGACCATACTGCCACCGGCCCCAACGCTTGTCCAGACCCCAACACCCACGGCGCTTCCCATGCCAGCGATAACGTTCGGGCCTGGTGATTTCTCTTGCACCAACGATTGCGGGGCCCCACTTTCTCAAAGCGCGTCAGGCGGCGAACCGCTTGCGCTGAGCGCCTCCAGCGGTCCGACGCCCGCCGCGCTCCCTCAGGCCGGACGCGAGCAGGCAGAAGACCCTGATGGCCATTGGGTCATGCTCGCCGTCGGCGCTGTTGCCCTTTCCGGGGCCACAATCATCGCAATGCGCCGCCGGAGCGCTTAGGCCGCGATGCGCTAACCCCCCAGCAACGCGTCCATACCCGCCCGGTCCAGTTCGTACTGCGGCCACTCTACTTCGTGGCGGCCGCCGACGCGGTTGTAGAAGTCGATGGCGCGCCGGTTCCAGTCGAGGACGTTCCACTCGATGGCGGTGCAGCCGCGGCGGTCCGCCGCCTGGACGACGGCCATGAACAGGGCGAAGCCGGCGCCGGATTGCCAGTGGGCGGGGTCGACGAAGAGGTCCTCCATGTACAGCTTGGGGCTGGCGCGGAAGGTGGAATAGGTCTCGAAGTAGAGCGTGTAGCCGATCACCTCGCCGTCGCGTTCGGCCAGCAGCGCCTCGAAGCGTTCGCCGGACGCCAGGTCGGCGCGGAAGCGCCGTTTCGCGTCGGCGTCGGGTGGGGTCAGCTTCTCGTAGGCGGCTAACCCCTCCATCAGGCGGATGACCGTCTCACTGTCCTCCGCAGAGGCGACGCGTACTGTGACTTCTCCCACGCGGGTTAAACGGTTGCCAGGAGGTCGATCTGCTGGCGGCGCACTGATTCCATGATCTTGCCGCCTGTCTCTTCGTCGGGCTCGCACAGGGGGAGGCGGAAGCCGCCCATCTCGAATCCCATCTCGTTTAGCGCGTACTTGACCGGGATCGGGTTCGGCCCCAGCGTCATGAGGTCCGACCACAGCGGCAGCAGGCGGCGTTGGATCATCGACGCCTCGGCCGTTTCGCCCGTGAGTTGCGCCTCGATCATCCGGCGCATCTGGACACCGACGAGGTGCGACGCCACAGCGATCACGCCGTAACCGCCCAGGGCGATGATCGGCAGCGTCATCTGGTCGTCGCCGCTCCAGACCCGGTACGACGGCGGTGCGTTCTCGATGATGCGCGCGATCTGGTCGAGGTCGGCGGACGCTTCCTTGACGCCGGCGATATTCGGGATCTCTGCGATTCGCAACTGCGTCGCCGCGGTCAGGTTGACCGCGCAGCGGCCGGGGATGTTGTAGATGATGCAGGGCACCGAGG
>DAINRO010000094.1:0-5566 GCA_036741795.1 Chloroflexota bacterium | reverse complement strand
AGCGAAAGCTGGAACTGGCGAAAGAGGCGAGGGCCCTTGCCGAGAAGGTCCAGGACACTGACGCCCTCTTGCGCTCGTACAACGCGATGTTCTTCGCCATGTCCGATCCGGCGCTCACCGAAGAGCGAGCGGCCCTGATGGAGACGGCGGTCAGCGTGGCGGAGAAGTCCAAAGACAAAAACCAGTGGCTACTCGCCGCTATATTCCTGCTATCTGACCTGGCCACCCTTGGCCGGATGGACGATGTCCGTCGGTTGATAGGCGCTATGTCCGACGTCGCGGATGAGATCAGGGAGCCGTTCTGGAGCGCGTTCCGACCCTGCTGGAATTGCATGCTCGCCCTCGTCGGAGGGCGGCTCGACGAGGCCGAGAAACTGCTGCTTGATTACATGCCCCACGCCCTCCGCGCGACGCACCCAAACTGGCGGGCAACCCTTACGGCGCAGCTCTTCGACCTCCGCCGACACCAGGGCCGCCTCGTCGAACTCGAACCGATAATCCTCCAGAACAGGCAGGCAGGCACCATAGCGCCGGGGGCCGCAGACGCGGTGCTGGCTCTCCTCTACACCGATACTGACCGGCTGGAGGATGCGCGCCCGATATTCGACAAGGCGGCGGCCAACGACTTCACCGACATTCCCAGGGAGCAGTTCACCTACCTGACGATGCTGAACATCCACGCGGACCTGGCCCGGCGTCTCGGCGATGCCGATCGCGCGGCTCTGCTGTACGACCTGCTCCTGCCCCACGCTGACTTCCAGGTCCAGGTAGGCAATGCCATCCTCTGCCTCGGTTCCGCCTCCCGCAGCCTTGGGCAGGTTGCCGCGGCCACGGGCCGCTGGGACGACGCCGAGCGGCATTTCGAGCACGCCATCGCGTTCGACGAGCGGATCGGCGCCCGCCCCTGGGCCGCCCGGAGCCGGTTCGAGTACGCCTGGATGCTGCAGGACCGCGGCGGATCCGGCGACAGCGAAAAGGCGCTCGCGCTGGTGAACACGGCCCTGGGTGAATACCAGGTGATGGGCATGAAGCACGACGTCGACCGCGCCGTCGCCCTCAAGGTCGAGATCCAGGGCATTCGGCTGGAGGGCATCGACACCTCCATTGACACCGTGGCCCGCGAAGTACTCGTCGCCCAGCCCGATCTCCGCAAGCAGGCCGCCCCGGACGGCACCGTCACAATCATGTTCAGCGATATCGAGGGCAGCACCGAGAAGACCGCCGCCCTCGGCGACACGAAGTGGATGGAGGTGCTCAAGGAACACAGCGCCATCATCCGCGAGCAACTTCAGGCGCACGACGGCTTCGAAGTGAAGAGTGAAGGCGACGGCTTCATGCTCGCCTTCCAGTCCGGGCGCAAAGCCCTCCAGTGCGCCGTCGCCATGCAGAAAGCCTTCGAGGCTCACAATCAGGGCGCCGAGACGCCCGTCCGCGTGCGCATGGGCCTTCACACCGGCGAAGTGATCAAGGACGGCGACGACTTCTTCGGCATCCACGTCAACCTCGCTGCCCGAGTTGCCAGCAAGGCCACCGGCGGCGAGATCCTGGCGTCGACCCTGCTCAAGGACCTAACGGCCAGCGGCGGCGACATCGCCTACGGCGACCCCCGCACGGTGGAGTTCAAGGGGATTGAAGGCGAGCACCAGGTCTGGCCCGTGGAGTGGGCATGAACTGCGGCTCCTGCGGAACCTCGAACCCGGAGGGGGTCAAGTTCTGCGGCGAATGCGGTGCCGCACTCAAAGCAGAAGTCACCTGCGCCTCCTGTGGCAACACCAACCCGCCTGACGTGAAGTTCTGCCACAACTGTGGCGCTTCCCTGGCGGGCGCATCTCCCGCTGCGACGGCGCCTCGACCGTCCACTGCCCTCCCCGCCTCCTTCGCTGCTGGCCGCTACGCCGTCAAATCATTCCTCGGCGAGGGCGGACGCAAGCGCGTCTACCTCGCCCACGACACCAAGCTCGACCGCAACGTAGCTTTCGCCGCCATCAAGACCGAGGGTCTTGATGCCGACGGCGTAGAACGCGTCCGCCGCGAGGCCCAGGCCATGGGCCGCCTCGGCGACCATCCGCACATCGTTACGATCCACGACGTCGGCGAGGAGCCGGGGCCTGCTGGCCAGGTCCAGCCCTACATCGTCAGCCAGTACATGTCCGGCGGCGCCGTCGATACTCTCGATCTGCCCTTGCCCACGGAGCGAACTCTGGAGATCGCAAAGGGCGCTTGCCGGGGCCTCGCTCACGCCCACAAGAATGGCGTCGTCCACCGCGACCTCAAGCCCGGCAACGTCTGGCTTACCGCCGACGGCACGGCGAAGATCGGCGACTTCGGCCTCGCCGTTGCCCTCGAGCAGTCTCGGCTCACGATGCAGGGGATGATCGTCGGCACCGTCGCCTACATGCCGCCAGAACAGGCTCTAGGTGCCGAGATCACCCAACGCGCGGACCTCTATTCGCTCGGTTGCATGATCTACGAGATGGTCACCGGCAAGCCGCCGTTTACCAGCGACAACCCGACCGCCGTCATCAGCCAGCACATCAACACGCCTGCCGTCGCGCCGTCGTGGCACTCCGAGGCCTGCCCCCAGGCGCTGGAGGAGATCATCCTCCGCCTGCTGGAGAAGGAGCCCGCCGACCGCTTCGCCAGCGCGGACGACGTTCTCGCCGCTCTCGAAGCCGTGGACCCGGGCCAGAAGGCGGCCTCGCACTCCGAGTCCAACGTCCTCGACCGGCTCGCCCTCGGCGTTTTCGTCGGCCGTGAGCAGGAGCTTGCACGGCTACGCAAGGCGTTCGACAGCGCCGTCGCCGGTCACGGCGGACTCGTAATGCTCGTCGGTGAGCCCGGTATCGGCAAGACGCGTACGACGCAGGAATTGGAGACGTACGCCCGCATGCGCGGCGCCCAGGTCCTCTGGGGCCGCACCCACGAGGCTGCCGGCGCTCCCCCCTACTGGCCCTGGCTCCAGGCCGGCGAGCAGTACGCGGCCGGCCACGTCGATGACCTTAACGAGGCTGTCGGCGTGAACATGCCCCCGGGCGCCGCCGCCGAATTGACGCGCATCTTCCCCTGGCTCCGTGGCCAGCCCAACGTCGGGGAGCCCGAGCCCCAATCGGACCCAGAGGTCGCGCAGTTCCGTCTCTTCGACGCCTATGCGTCGTACATCCGCGCCATGGCAATGAACGCGCCCCTGGTCATCGCCCTCGACGATCTTCACTGGGCGGACAAGCCCACCCTGATGATGCTCCAGCACATCGCCCGCGAACTGTCCCGTATGCCGGTGCTCATCATCGGCAATTACCGCGACACCGACATCAACCGCCAGAGCGCCCTCTCCGAGACACTGGCGACCTTGAACCGAGAGGTTGGCTTTGACCGCATCGTCCTTCGCGGCCTCACCCGCGACGAGGTCGGCGCCTATATCCGCGCCCGCGCCAACGTCGAGGCACGCCCCGAAGTACTGGACAAGATTTTCGAGGAGACCGAGGGCAACGCCTTCTTCCTCAGCGAGGTCGTCAACCTCATGGCCCAGGAGGGAACCCTTACCAAGGATTCCGTCTCCGATATCGCCATCCCGGATGGTGTCCGTGAGGCCCTCGGCCGCCGCCTCAACCGGTTGCGCGAGGAGACGAACGAGCTGCTCCAGGTCGCCGCCATCATCGGCCGCGACTTCACCTACGAGACTCTGACCCTGCTCGGCGACTACGACGAAGAGGACCTGCTGAAGCTCGTCGAGGAGGCGCTCGAAGCACGCGTCATCGAGGAGACGGAGGTCGCCGGCCGCTACCGCTTCACCCACGCGCAGATGCAGGAGACGCTCCTCGCGGAACTCTCCACCACCCGCCGCGTCCGCCTCCACGGCCAGGTCGGCGAAGCCCTGGAGAAGCGTTACGGCGCCCGCGCCGAGGAGCGTGCCTCGCGCCTCGCACTGCACTTCGCTGAAGCATCCACCCTGTCACCGCGCTTCTCGCAGAAGGCCGCTCACTACTCTGCCCTCGCCGGGCGCCAATCCCTGGCCGCGTCCGCGTACCCGGAGGCGGCCCGCCACTTCCGCGCAGCCCTCTCCGCCCTCGAGGGCCAGGAGATCGACGATGAGATGGCCGAGCTCCTCGCCAGTCTTGGTAGGACGGCCAGCGCGATGGCGGACGTCGGCGAAGCGTGGCGCAGTCTGCGCACGGCGTTCGACTACTACGCCAACAAGCCCGACCCGCATCGAGCGGCACAGGTCGCTTACGAGGCCGGGGTAAACGTCCTCCTTATCCGCCCAACCCAGATGCGCCTGATCGAACGGGCGCTCGACCTTGTCGAGGAAGGAAGCGAAGACTATGGCCGGTTGAACGCCGTGCTGGCCCTCTCCGCAGGGATGCTCGGGAACGACATCCTCCACCGGCAGGCCATGGAGCGCGCAGGAGAGGTTGCCCAGCGTCTTGCCTTGCGGCCCCTCGAACTAGATGTCGCGGCGTTCGGACTGTTCGTGTCCATGTTCCACCTCCGTATCGACGAAGCCATCGAACTGGGTGAGCGTGCGATCGCTCTAGCCCAGGAGCTCGACAAGCCACTCGTCGAAGCGAACAGCCAGTTCTTTACGGGCGGCAGCAAGATGTATGCGGGTCGCGTCGACGAGGCGAGTCCTCACGCCGATGCCTGTCGTGCTCTCAGCGAACGCATGCGGCACCCCTACGGGATCGCCAACGGCACACAGGCACAAATGGCTGTGGCCGTCTCGCGTGGCGATTGGGCATCTGCCCGCGAGGCATGTGAGCGCGGGCTTGCGCTCGGCAACTCTGATCACCGGCTTCTCGGAACGGCGGCCATTGTCGCCTGCCAAACGGGAGACATGGAGACCGCACTGAGCTACAGGACACGGTTCTTCGAATCCATCGCAAAGGTGCCCCCGGGTCCCAGCACCGAATACACGATGGCGACGACCATGGGCGCCCGGATGGCGCAGATATCCGGCCTCGCACCCGATGTTGAGTCGATACGCCGTAACGGCCGTGCCGTACTCGAATCCCCTGTGCCTGGCACGCCTCTGCTTAAGGGCTTCACGTTCGGGGGCCTGGGCATACTTGCATACCTCACCAGCGATAAGGAGGCGGCCGCGGAGATCCTGCCTCGAATCGCCGAGTTGCCGAGCATGAGCTCTGACTGGGTTGGCCAGACGGACTACCTGCGGGGACTCCTCCTCGAAACCCTGGGCCGCACCGATGAGGCTATCGACGCCTTTGAGACCGCTCTGGACTGGCTCAAACCCGCCTACCGGCCGTACCGTGCTGAAGTTTCGTATGACTGCGCCCGACTCCGTCTCGAGCGGGGAGAGGCCGGGGACGCCGAGCGCGCCCGCGCTCTCATCGACGAATCGCTCGCCGGAGCGCAGGCTCTCGGTATGAAGCCGCTGGTCGAGAAGACCCTCGCCCTCAAGCTGGAGGACCAGGGGATCACCACGACCACCGACATCTACACTTCGATCGACCGGGTCGCCACGGCTGTCGAGTCCCAGCACCCGGACCTGCGCAAGCAGGCCGCCCCCGACGGCACCGTCACCATCATGTTTAGCGACATCGAAGGCAGC
>DAINRO010000093.1:0-5617 GCA_036741795.1 Chloroflexota bacterium | reverse complement strand
AGGAGGAAGACGATGTTGGGGTTCGCCAGCACGCCGAGCGCCTCCTCGACGAAGTTCTCGTCGTTGTATGCGACCTGGGCGGATTCGGTCGCGAGAACGACCTGTTCGCCGTTCTGCAAGTCCACTTCCGCACCGTTGATCTGCGCCAGCAGGTCGTCCAGGTCTTCCGCGATGTACTCGACGACGCCGATCTCAAGCGCCTCCTCGGCGTCGATGGAGGCGCCTTCACGGACGGCCTCCTCCGCCCACTCGGCATTGCGGTCACGCAGCTCAGCGAGACCCTCGATCTTGGCCACCGAGTCGTTGACCACCTTGTTCCGAAGGTCGCCCTCGATGTCCTCGCCGCTGCCGGATATTGGCGTCGCCGCCCCGATCTGGGTGGCGGGTGCCATCGCCGCCACGTGCGAAGCGTACGTGATGTACGTCCCGGCCGACGCAGCGTGCCCTCCCGATGGCCAGACGTAGACCACGACGGGCACCTCGGACTCGAGGATGCGCTTGATGATGTTGTCCATCGACGTCACGAGCCCGCCAGGCGTATCGAGGCGGATCACAACGGCTGTCGCATCGGCGTCCTCTGCGGCGTCGATGCCACGGTCGAGGTAGCGCTCCATGATGGGGCCGACGTCCCCGTCGGTGGTGAGGACGTGGACCGCGCCGGGTTCCGTCTCAGGGCCTTTGGTGCAGCCGATAACGAGGAGGGGATACAAGAGGAGCACGAGTGCCACGGCGAGCCGCACGCGCTTCGCCCGCCTGGTCATCCGAGCGCTACCCATTAGGCATCGTGTCCTGTGTAGATTATACGTCCAGCACGGCGCATCGCGTTCCGATTGAACCAGTCACGGCTGGTTGCTAAAATCGTGCATATCCCCCGCCCTGAAAGGCAGGCGCTCCGGCGCCAGGCAAGGGCAGGGGTTTTTCCTCTTAAAGGAGTCGACATGGGTGAGACCGTCCGCTCCCGGGGCATGCGAGACATCCTCCCCGGCGAGATGGAGCGCTTCCGGCGAATCGAGAGCGCGTTCCGAGACGTATGCCTCGGCTGGGGCTACGAGGAGATCCGCACGCCCACGATCGAGCACCTCTTCCTCTTCACCTCTGCCGGTACGCTCTCGCCCCAGATGCTCGACCGCGTCTACTCCTTCCTCGATTGGGACGGCTGGAGCGGCGAGCGGGTCGTCCTCCGTCCCGACTCGACCATCCCCACCGTCCGCCTCTTCGAAGAGGGGATGGCAGACCGTGATGCGGCCAAGCTGTTCTATGTTCAGAACGTCTTCCGCTTTGAGCAGGGCGACGAATCGCGGGAGGACTGGCAGTGTGGCGTGGAGTTGCTGGGCGACACCTTCCCCCACGGCGATATCGAGCTGATACTGATGGCCACCGAGACACTGGCACAACTGCGCGTGGACACTACACTGCATCTCTCGCACCCCGGCATTGTGCGCGCCGTCCTTGAACGAGCAAACCTTCCGGCGTCCGAGCAGTCCGAGGTCTACGATCGCTTCCTCGCTGGAGACCGTGGCGCCCTGGATGACCTTGGCGGTAAGTTGCCTCTCTCCCGTCCGGTCGGCGACCTCCTCGCCATGGAGGGAGATGGCCCCGATTATCTAGAGAACTTGCGCGCGGTGCTCGCGAGCGAAATCCCGGCGATCGAAGAGCCTCTGGACCAACTTCAGTCCGTCTCTCGCGTGATCGCCGGTCTTGGCACGTCGCACAAGATCGCTCCTTTAGGAGTTCGCGACTTCGAGTACTACACCGGCGTCGCCTTTACGCTCGAAAACGACGGCACGCGCGTCGGGGGTGGTGGCCGCTACGATTCGCTAGCCGGCCTGATCGGCGGCCGGCCAACGCCAGCTTCAGGGTTCGCCCTCGAAGCCGATCGTCTCGCTGCCAGAATCCCCGAACCCGCCTCGGCGGCGCCCACGATCACCATTCGCAGGACCGAAGACGGCAACCTGGTGGATGCCTTCCGGCTTGTCCGCGCGTTGCGTGAGACGGATCTGGCGCTTGATGTGGCGATTGCGGGTGAGCCAACGAAGCGCGAAGTCACAGTGTCCGGCGACGGATTCTCTCTAAACTGGAACGGCGCGGGGCCGAAGGCCTGTGGCAGCGCCGAAGAAGTTGCCCAGGCGGTGGCTGAAGCCCTGGCAAGAGATCGCTAGATTGATCAAGCTAGCGCTCCCAACCGGTGACCTCCGCTCACCCGTGGCGGATCTCCTGGCCGCACGCGGAGTACACGTCGAGGGCTACGGCGAGGGCTCGCGCCAACTCCGGAGCTTGCCCGTCCCCAGCCACGATGACGTCCGCGTCCGCGTGTTCCGGGAGCGCGATATCCCGATGCAGGTCGCCCTCGGGAATTACGACCTTGGAATCGCCAGCTTCGCCTGGCTCGCTGAGTTGAGCGTCCGGTTCCCTCAGCAGCCCATCGTGCCCATCGCCGGCCTCGGGATTGGCACAACCTCCCTCGTCGCGGCAGGGCACGAGTCCTTATCGAGCCTCGACAACCTCTCTCGTTTGGCGGTCGTTCGGATCGCGAGCGACACCCCCAATATCGCCGAAGCCTTCGCGCGGGCATCGCGACTGCGTCGTTATCGCGTGCAAAGCGTGCACGGTGCTGCCGAAGCGTACCCGCCGGAGGACGCTGACCTGGTGATCATAGCCACTCGGGAAGAGGCCATTCTGCGCGATCACCGGCTCCTGCCTTTGTTCAAGGTACTCGAGAGTTCAGCGTGGTTGTTCGCCAATTCCGAGTCCCTGGCATCGAAGAAGCTGCACCCGATCATTGGGCCGTTAACCGCGGACAATGGTTCGTCGCCAGCGCCACATTTGGCGATGCCTGCGCCCCTCACGAATCGTCCTACGAACGGTTCGCGCCCCGCGCGCGACTCCATCCGCCTCGCCATGCCCGACGGCCACCAGCAACCGCACGTCTTCAAGGCCCTTCAGGACGCCGGCCTCAGCTTCAATGGCTACGAAGAGAAGACCTTCGTCCGCCGCCCCGAATCCGGTATCGAGGGACTCGACGTCAAGGTCATCCGCCCCCAGGACATGCCCCAGCTCGTCGCCCTCGGTGAGTTTGACCTGGCAATCACCGGCCGTGATCTCATGCACGAACACCTTTTTGAGTTCCCGTCGAGCCCTGTCGTCGAGCTGATCGACCTCCAGCGGGCCCAGTACAACTTGTCGGCCGTCGTTGACGGCGAACTCCCCGCCGACAACATCGAGGATGCCGTCGCCCTCTGGCGTGTTCAGGGTAAGAAGCTTCTCACGGTCGCCGCCGAGTTCCCGGCCACGGCCGATCACTACGCCCGCAGCCGACACTTCTGGCGCTACCAAGTCGTCCCCATCGCCGGAGCGTCCGAGGGCTTTGTCCCTGAAGATGCCGACATCCTTATCGAAGGCACGGAGACGGGCACGACTATCGCCGCGAACAACCTCAAGGTCATCGACACCCTCTACCGCTCGACGACCTGCGTCATCGGGCGCAGCGATACGCAACTCGCCGGACGCCACCGGGAGGTCTACGACCACCTTCTCGCGTGCCTCGCGAAGGCCGGTCAGACGGCCACCGTCTGATACAATCGTTCGTAGAGCCTCACATGCCCCCTCTCGCGATTCACACCCGCATAGCCCGGGAAACCGCCGACGAAATCCGCTCCGAAACTCTCGATTCAAGCCGCGGCAACCTCTATCTCGGATCGACTACCCCGGATGTCCGCGTGCTTACCCGTTGGGATCGTAAGCGCACGCACTTCTTCGACATCCACAACTTCGAGGATCAAAGTTGCGTGACTTCATTCCTCGAGAACAACCCGACGCTCGCAGACGCGGGCGCACTTGATCCGAGGACGGCGGCGTTTGTCGCTGGCTACGTCAGCCACCTCGTTGTCGACGAGATGTGGATTGCCGCGATCTACCGCCCATATTTCGGCGAGCGCTCGCCTCTCGCGGGCACCTTTCGGGCCAACGTTATGGACCGCGCCCTCCAGTTCTCACTGGACGCCCAGACGCGCACGGACGAAGACATGATGCTCCACGTCCTGCATGCCGTCGCCGAGTGCGACCTTGATATCCCGATCGACTTTATCGACCGCGACACCCTTGGCAAGTGGCACGGTGTAGTCACGGACTTCGTGCAGTCGCAACCTGACTGGGAGCGCTTTCGCGCCCGCACCCGCGCCCACCTCGAATCGATGGGCCACACCGGTGACGACGGCGAATACGAGGAACTGGCTCTGTCACTACCGGAACTCGTGGACGAGACGCTGCGCTATCTCGGCCCGGAGCGCGTTGACGGTGTGCTGCAAGAGGCAGTGGACGCCTCGACTCAGGCCGTGAAAGACTACCTCGCGTGCGCATAGTCAACGGAGCGGACGAGGCCCGGCGCACTCTCCTCCGGCGTGCTCCTCAGGACGAGCCGGAGCTCCCTCCGAGCGTCCGCGAGACCAATCGCCGGGTGTTCGGAGCCGAGCTTGATGCGGCTACAGTTGTGGCCCGGATCCTTGCAGACGTTCGCGAGAACGGAGACGCAGCCGTGCGCCGATATAACGCCGAAATCGATGGGATCAACGGCGAAGCGCCGATGCAGGTGTCGCCCGCGGAATTCCGCGACGCCTATTCCCGCGTGGACGCGCCACTGGTAGACGCCCTGAAGCTGGCCGCGTCTCGCATCGAGACATACCACCGCAACCAGCTCAAGCACGCCGCCTCCTCCTTCGAGCAGGACGGCCTCGGCCAGATAGTCCGACCGATCCAGCGCGTTGGCCTTTACACGCCGGGTAACGTCGTCATCTACCCCTCGACCTTGCTTATGACCGCGATCCCGGCCCGAGTGGCCGGGGTCGCCGAACTCGTCGTCGTTACTCCAGCCAATGAGGATGGCTCCGTCGCCGACCTGAAGCTCATCGCAGCCGACATCGCTGGTGTGGACGCTGTCTACCGTGCCGGTGGTGTCCAGGGAATCGCCGCTCTCGCCTACGGCACCGAGTCAATCCCGCGCGTCGACAAGATCTGCGGGCCCGGCGGCATTTTCGTGACCATCGCCAAGAAGCAACTCTTCGGGCAGGTCGGGATCGACGGTATCTTCGGCCCGTCGGAAACGCTGGTCGTTGCGGACGCGAACGCGGACCCACGGCTCGTCGCCGCCGACATGGTCGCTGGCGCGGAACACGACGAACTCGCCACCGCCATCCTTCTCGCCGATTCCCATGCGCTCGCGGAAGACGTTGGCGCAGTCGTTGACGAGGAGATCAAGGAAATAAGCCGAGCCGAGGCCGCACAGTCCGCCCTCGACGCCCGCGGAGGAGCTGTCGTCGTCGGCTCCATCGAGGAGGCCGTCGATCTCGCAAGTGAGTTTGCCGCCGAGCACGTCTGCCTTCACCTCGAAGATTCGGAGCAATATATCGACCGGATACGTAACGCCGGGTGTGTGTTCGCCGGTCAATACTCTGTGGAGTCAGTTGGAGACTACACGGCGGGTCCGAGCCACGTGATGCCGACCGGCGGCAGCGCGCGCTACTCTTCCGCGCTCGGGGTCCACGACTTCCTGAAGGCGACAAGCCTGGTTCGCCTCGATGGCTCGACCGTCGAGGAGATCGGACCCGCAGGCGTAGCGATCGGC
>DAINRO010000092.1:0-5705 GCA_036741795.1 Chloroflexota bacterium | reverse complement strand
AGAGAAGGTACTGGAGGGGCTTTAGCGGTCAGCCGACGGGCCCGATCACCCGGTCCAGGTAGGGGTTCGAGAACCGCCCCGTCGGGTCAAGCTTCTTGCGCGCCGCCTGGAACGCGTCCCAGTCGGGATATCGCGGCGCGAGGCTCTCCGCCGTCTGGAAGTGCAGCTTGCCCCAGTGGGGGCGCCCTCCGTAGTCGTCCATGATGTCCTCGACGGCCTCGAAGTACTGCTGGTAATGCGTGTGTTGGTACACGTGCACGGCGATGTACCCTGACCGCCGCCCGCTAGCGGTGCTCAGTGGGATATCGTCACCCACGGTGAACCTCACCTCCACTGGAAAGCTCAGGATAAGCCCCGCTCTCCGTATGTAATCGCGCACCCGGTTCAGTGCCTCGGTCAGAGCTTCGTAGGGGATGGCGTACTCCATCTCGTAGAAATGGATCCAGCGTGGGCTGCAGAACACCTTGTACGAGGAGTCTACGTAGTCTGTCGCGCCTGCGCTTGGCATCGCCTTGGCGACACGCGGGATCAATGAGGGCCTGATACGGCCCGCGCGGGCAACCGCCCCGAAGGCAATGTTGCTAAAGAGGATGTCATCCCGGAACTGGTGCCACGGGCCGCGCCGCGGACCATCATCGTCAGTGCGGTTGTTGGACTTTGTGAGAGCCCAGCGAGTTCCGGGCACCCAGAAGAACTCGAAGTGATCGTTGCCTTCGACGTGCAGATCCAGGTTGGCCAGCACGTCGTCCACGTCCATCGGCACTTCGCTGGCTTGGAGGTTAAAGGCTGGCACCGTCTGCAGCGTCACCGTCGATACGACCCCTAGCGCGCCCAAACCCACGCGCGCTGCTTTGAAGATGTCAGCGTTCTCGTCTGCCGAGCAGTCAACGATGGAGCCGTCGCCGGTTATCAACCTCATCCCGACGACGTCGCGTGCAATCCCTCCCAGTTCGCGAGCCGTGCCGTGGGTTGAGGTGGCGATCGCGCCGGAGATGGACTGGCGGTCGATGTCGCCGAGGTTGGGCATGGCCAGGCCGCGACGGTCGAGTTCTTCGTTGAGTCGGTGCAGCTTGATACCGGCCTGGACGGTGACGCGGCCGGTTGCCGCGTCGGTGTGGACGACCTCCTGATAGCGATCCAGCTTCACGAGGCGCCCGTCGGTCAGTGCGATGGCAGTGAAGGAGTGGCCGCTCCCAACCACCTTGACCCGCTGATCCTGCTCTGCCGCTGCCTGCACGATCCGTATTAACTGCTCTTCGGATTCGGGGCTGTGCACCTTCGCGGGCGAACACTCCTGGTTCTCCGCCCAGTTCTTCCACACGCGTCGCTTTGGCTTGTCGGATGGCATAACGGGCCAATCCTACAACACTGGCCCCTCTTCATTTATCATTGGAACCCCAACATGAGCACGGAGGAACGGTACGTGGCCCCGAAAACGATGTTCGAAAAGATATGGGACTCGCACGTAGTGTGGGACGAGCCCGGGCAGCCGGCTGTGCTCTACGTTGACCTTCACCTGGTGCACGAAGTGACGTCTGCGCAAGCCTTCGAGGGTCTACGGCTGGCCGGCCGCAAGGTGCGTCGGCCGGACCTAACAGTGGCCACGGCGGACCACAACGTTCCAACACGAGACCGGCTGAACATCAAGGACGAAGTCTCTCGCAAGCAACTTGAGGCTCTCCGCAACAACGCCAACGAGTTCGACATACAGCACTATGGCGTCGAATCCGACCGCCAGGGGATCGTTCACGTGATCGGGCCGGAACTGGGATACACCCGCCCTGGCATGGTCATCGTCTGCGGGGACAGCCACACGGCAACCCACGGCGCTTTCGGCGCCATTGCCATGCCGATCGGCACTTCGCAGGTGGAGCACGTGCTGGCGACGCAATGCCTGGTTCAGAGCCAGCCGAAGACGATGGAGATCAACGTCAAGGGAAGCTTGCCCCGGGGCGTCACTGCCAAGGACCTGATCCTGGGCGTCATCGGCCAGATCGGAGTTGGCGGCGGCACTGGCTACGCCATCGAGTACACCGGCGCCGCGGTTGAAGCGCTTTCCATGGAAGCGCGGATGACGATCTGCAATATGTCGATCGAGGCCGGGGCGCGCATCGGCATGGTTGCGCCCGACGACAAGACATTCGAGTACGTCGAAGGCCGACCCTTCGCCCCGAAAGGCGAGGAGTGGGAAAACGCGCTTGACTGGTGGCGGACGCTTCCCTCCGACGACGGCGCCGAATACGACGAGCACGTGCAGATCGACGCTGACGAACTCGCGCCGTACGTGACCTGGGGTACGAACCCGGAAATGGTCGTGCCCGTGACTGGCAGCGTGCCCGATCCCGGCTCTTTCCCAACGCGTTCCGACCAGCAATCTGCCGAACGGGCCCTCGAGTACATGGGACTCTCTGCCGGGACGCCGATCCAGGAGATCAAGCTCGACCGCGTATTCCTCGGGAGCTGCACCAACGCGCGCATCGAAGACCTGCGAGCGGCGGCCGAAGTGATCAAGGGGAGGAAGGTGGCAGACAGTGTGTACGCCATGGTCGTCCCCGGCTCCATGCAAGTGAAGTTCCAGGCCGAGAAAGAGGGCCTCGACAAGGTGTTCAGCGAGGCTGGCTTCGACTGGCGCGAGGCTGGCTGCTCGATGTGCCTCGGGATGAACCCGGACATCCTTCAACCAGGGGAGCGATGCGCCTCTACATCCAACCGCAACTTCGAAGGCCGCCAGGGCAAGGGTGGCCGCACTCACCTGGTCTCTCCGCAGATGGCCGCGGCCGCGGCGATCGCCGGACATTTCGTCGACATAAGGGAGTGGGACTGATGGAACCATTCGAGAAACTCACAGGCGTAGCCGTTCCAATGGACCGGCAGAACGTAGATACCGATGCGATCGTCCCGGCGCGTTTTCTGCGGCGAATTGAGCGGACGGGATGGGGCGAGGTCCTGTTCTACGACTGGCGGTACAAGGATGATGGCGAACCGGACCCTTCCTTCGTCTTGAACCAGCCGGGATACGAGGACGCAAAAATCCTGATCGCTGGCAAAAACTTCGGCAGCGGTTCATCGCGTGAACACGCCGTGTGGGCGATCCAGCAGTATGGCATCCGAGCGATCATCTCCAGCGGCCTGGCCGAGATCTTCCACAAGAACTGCTTTGAGAACGGCGTCGTGCCGGTGTTTATCCCGGAGGAAGAGGTTCAGCGATTGATGCGGCGCGCCAAGGAAGGGCCGGCCCTGGAACTGACCGTCGACCTCAAGGCCTGCGAGGTGATCGACGGCGCCGGCAAGCGCATCCCCTTCGTCGTGCACACCGATCCCGAAACGCACGGCTTCCGGCGCGAGACGCTTCTCCGGGGGTACGACGAGATTGCGTTGACCCTGCGGCGAGAAGACGACGTGTCGGCGTTCGAGTCGGAGCGGCCAGCGTACCTCGACCCTGCGACGGCGTAGCGAGTGCGGTTTCTAAAGCCTTTGTCGTAACTGGCGCGCGCCGGGACTGCCGTAAGCAGCTTCGAACTCGGCGTCGCGGACCTCCTGCACCACCTCGAAACCGCACTTTTCGTACAGGCGCTGTGCCGGCGTGTTGTCGATGAAGACGCCGATGTCCGCTACCGTCGCGCCGTTCTTCCGCCCGCGGTCCAGCAGCTCATAGATCATGCGTTCAACGAGGCCTCGGCGTCGAAACTCTGGCTTGCAGGCGACGTTCTCCAGGACCCAACACCCGGGCTCGTGTGTTAGTCCAGTGAGACCCATGATCGCCTTCGCCCGATCCCAGCCGGCCGCGGTCTCTTCCTTTGTTAACCCAGCGGTGGCGTTCGCCTCCATGGCCGCGGCCATCATCGTCGCGCCTGGCAACTCGTTCTCGAAGAAGCCACAGAGGCCGGCAGCCGGAACGCCGTCCACTTCGGCGACCAGGAACAGATCGTAAGACCCCTGGTGCTTCTGTTCGGTCTGGACAAGAACCTCCAGGTACCGCAGGACTCTGCCTCGCCCTTGCCGATGAACTTGTCCCACAGCCCTTCCGGCAGGTGCGAACGGTTGGCCGTGTTCACCACCCACGCTACGAATGGGATGTGTTCCTCGGTGGCCGGAACGACGCGGACTTCAGTTGCGGGCGTCATGACTGCCTCTCCTTCTACGCGATCAGTATAGTCGCGGCTACGGGTTCACGTTGCAGCATGCTAAAGTGAGGCGGAAGCGCGTGATTTCGGCGCTGGTTTCACCTGGATGTCAGTAACTCCGAACGGACGAGAAAAAGCCGCCGTTGAGGCCTTTGTCGAGGGAGCAGCCGTCCCGGTCCTTCCGACGACTGTTGATGCCGCCGACGCCGCCTTTGCCACGAACCGCGACCGGATGCGGTTGCTCGTTGAGGAGCTGCAGTTCTCGCTGCAGAAGGTGAGGCAGGGCGGCGGCAAGATCCAGGTCGACCGGCACCAGGAGCGCGGCAAGCTATTTGCCCGGGAGCGCATCCATCGGCTTCTTGACCCCGGGACGGCGTTCCTCGAACTGTGCCCACTCGCGGCGCACGACCTCTACAACGGCGACGCGCCCTCAGCGGGGATCGTCACCGGCATCGGGCGCATCGCCGACCGTGAGGTCGTCATCATCGCCAACGACGCGACCGTTAAGGGCGGGACCTACTACCCGATGACCGTCAAGAAGCACGTTCGCGCCCAGGAAGTGGCCGAGCAGAACAACCTGCCCTGCGTATATCTCGTCGACTCCGGTGGAGCGTTCCTGCCCATGCAGTCGGAGGTCTTTCCGGACCGCGATCACTTTGGACGGATCTTCTACAACCAGGCCCGTATGTCCGCGAAAGGCATCCCGCAGATTGCGGCCGTGATGGGCTCGTGCACCGCCGGCGGCGCCTATGTTCCCGCGATGAGCGACGAGACGGTGATCGTCGAGGGCACCGGCACGATCTTCCTTGGCGGGCCACCCCTGGTGAAGGCCGCGACCGGCGAGGAGGTGACGGCGGAAGAACTCGGCGGCGCCGAGGTGCACACCTCGATTTCCGGCGTCGCTGACCACTTCGCCGAGCACGACGAGGATGCCCTGGCCAAGGTGCGCAGCATCGTCGCCAGTCTCGGTCTCCCGACTCGCGAGCTGCCGTGGGCGCTGACTGAGCCGGAACGCCCGCTTTACAGTCCGGAGGACATGTACGGAGTCGTCCCCGATGACCTCCGGCGCTCGTTCGACGTGCGCGAGATCATCGCGCGCGTCGTCGACGGCAGCCGCTTCCACGAGTTCAAGCCCGCCTACGGCTCGACGCTGGTATGCGGCTTCGCGCGGATCATGGGCTACCCGGTCGGGATCATCGCCAATAACGGCATCCTCTTCTCGGAGAGCGCTCTCAAGGGCGCGCACTTCATCGAACTCTGCTGCCGCCGCAAGGTGCCCTTGGTGTTCCTGCAGAACATCACCGGCTTCATGGTCGGCAAGAAGTATGAGCACGAAGGGATCGCCAAGCACGGAGCGAAGATGGTCACGGCCGTCGCCTCCGCCGAGGTGCCGAAGTTCACCGTGATCCTCGGCGGCTCCTTCGGCGCCGGCAACTACGCTATGTGCGGCCGTGCCTACTCCCCGCGCTTCCTCTGGACCTGGCCGAGCGCCCAGATCAGCGTCATGGGCGGGCAGCAGGCCAGCAGCGTCCTCCTGTCAGTCCGGATGGAGAACCTGCGCGCCGAGGGCCACGGCTTGAG
>DAINRO010000091.1:0-5909 GCA_036741795.1 Chloroflexota bacterium | reverse complement strand
TGACGGCCAGCGGCGGCGACATTGCCTACGGCGACCCCCGCACTGTCGAGTTCAAGGGGATCGAGGGCCAGCACCAGGTCTGGCCGGTAAACTGGGCCACCTGATGAACTGCCAGTCGTGCGGCACCGCCAACCCGGAGGGCGCCAAGTTCTGTAGCGAGTGCGCCGCTCCACTCCGGCCGGCGGGAATTTGCGTCGCCTGTGGATTTGCCAACGCTCCGGGGAGCAAGTTCTGCAACGAGTGCGCGCAGCCGCTCGGCGCTTCGCAGTCCCCGGCCCCGCCTTCGACGCCCTCACCAACACCCGCGGCGTTGCCAACTGCCTTCGCTGACGGCCGCTATGCTGTCAAATCCTTTCTGGGCGAGGGCGGCCGCAAGCGGGTTTATCTTGCGCACGACTCGAAACTGGACCGCGACGTAGCCGTCGCCGTCATCAAGACGGACGGCCTCGACGAGGACGGCTTGAAGCGCGTCAAGCGCGAGGCGCAGGCGATGGGCCGTTTAGGAGATCACCCGAACATCGTCACCGTATTCGACATCGGTGACGATAACGGCCGGCCGTATATCGTTTCCCAGTACATGGGCGGTGGCGACCTCGATGGCCTCCTTAACGCCGCGCCTGAGCGGCGACTGCCCATCGCCGAGGCAATGCGCATCGCCCAAATGGTGCAGCGCGGCCTCGCCCATGCTCACGAGCGCGGCATCGTCCACCGCGATCTCAAACCCGGCAATATCTGGCTGACCGAGGACGGCGACGCCAAGATCGGCGACTTCGGCCTCGCCGTTTCGCTGGACCGGTCGCGGTTGACGATGGAAGGGATGATGGTCGGCACGGTAGCCTACATGCCCCCGGAGCAGGCGCTCGGCCGCCAGCCCGACGCCCGGTCCGACCTCTACTCCCTCGGTTGCGTCACCTACGAAATGGTGACAGGCCGCGCTCCCTTCCTCGGCGACGATCCTGTCGCCATCATCTCCCAGCACATCAATACCGCGCCCGTCGCACCCTCCTGGCACAATCCGGAGGTGCCGCGCGCCCTCGAATCGCTTGTCCTCCGCCTCCTCGCCAAAGACCCGAACGAACGGCCGGAGAGCGCCGCCGCCATCCCCGAGGCCCTTGGAGCGATCGTGACTTCCGCCTCGACAACCACGCCCGTCGCCCAGGAGTCCGACGTCAACCCGCTCGACCGCCTCGCCACGGGCATCTTCGTCGGCCGAGACAAAGAGATGGATGAACTCCGCGCCGGCCTCGAGGACTCACTGTCCGGCCGCGGACGCCTGATGATGCTCGTCGGCGAGCCCGGCATCGGCAAGACGCGCACTTCCGAGGAGTTCGCGACATACGCCCGTCTCCGCAACGTCCAGGTGCTCTGGGGCCGCTGCTACGAGGGCGAGGGCGCGCCCGCCTACTGGCCCTGGGTGCAGATCATCCGCTCCTACGTCCACGACAAGGAGCCGAAGGACCTGATGTCGGAGATGGGCCCCGGCGCCGCCGACATTGCCCAGGTCGTGTCCGAGGTCGGGGAACGTCTCCCCGGCCTGCCCGCGCCACCGGCCCTTGAGCCCGAGCAGGCCCGCTTCCGGCTCTTCGACAGCATCACCACGTTCCTGAAGAACGCCTCGAAGGGCCGGCCCTTAATGGTCGTCCTCGACGACATGCACTGGGCCGACAAGCCCTCGCTGCTGCTCCTCCAGTTCCTCGCGAAGGAGTTGCGCGGCAGCCGCCTGCTGGTCCTCGGCACTTACCGCGACGTGGAACTGCGGCGCCAGCACCCGCTCGCCCAGGCACTCGGCGAACTGAATCGCGAGAACCTGAGCCAGCGCGTCCTCCTCCGTGGCCTTACCGAGAACGACGTCCGCCGCTTCGTCGAGGTCACGGCCGGCAGCACGCCCCCGGACACGCTCGTCCAGGCCGTCTACCGCGAGACCGAGGGCAACCCTTTCTTCGTCAACGAGATCGTCCGCCTCCTCGTCGCCGATGGCCGCCTTGAAAAGGCCGAGGGCGTTAAGGATTGGAGCGTCACCATCCCCCAGAGCGTCCGCGAAGTCGTCGGCCGCCGCCTCGACCACCTCTCCGAGGAGTGCAACAAGGTCCTCACCATCGGCTCTGTCATCGGCCGGGAGTTTGGCCTGCAGTTGCTGGAGAAGGTGTCCGAGGTGAAAGGTGACAAGTTGCTCGACGCCCTCGAAGAGGCGACTGCCGCCCGCGTCATCGCCGAACTCCCGGGCTCCGCGGACCACTACTGGTTCTCCCACGCCCTGATCCGCGAGACCCTCTACGAGGAACTCAGCACCACCCGCCGCATCCGCCTCCACCGCCAGATTGGTGACGCTCTGGAGGAGTTGGACGCCGAGGGGAACCTTCCGCAACTCGCCTACCACTTTGCTGAGGCTGCCCCCGGCGGCGACGTCGATAAGGCAGTAGAGTACGCACGCAAGGCTGGAGAGCGGGCGGTTGCGCAGTTCGCCTGGGAAGACGCCGTCACGCAGTTCGAGCGCGCGGTCCAGGTTCTCGACCTCCAGACGCCCATCGATGAGGCTCTGAAGTGCGACTTGCTCATGGCGGCAGGCGACGCGCTGTACGGAACCGGCGACCCCGAGCGCTCGCAGGTCAACTTTGCTCGCGCCGCCGAGTCGGCACAGGTCGTCAACGACGTGGATCGGCTAGCACTGGCTACACTTGGATATGGTCGACCGTTCAGTGTCGCGACCGTGGACGACCGCGTCGTACAGATGGTCAATGATGCCCTGCGCCTGCTGCCTCAAGGCGACAGTGGCCTTCGCGCCCGTTTGATCTCACGCTGGGGGCGCGAAGAGTATTTCCGCAATCTCGAAGAGTCTGACCGATTACGGAACGAGGCAGTCGAAATGGCACGTCGCGTCGGCGATAAACGGGCAATAGCGGAGAGCCTTTGGAACCGCGGCTGGGGAGGGACGAACGAAGTCGAGGGGGCACAAGAGAGGCTCTCTGACGTGGAAGAGATTGCCAGCCTCGCCCGGGAGTTGAACGATCCCGAACTGCTCTCGTACGCGAGGGTCTCCAGTATCGCAGTGAAGACCATCCTGGGAGACATCGAGGCTGTAACCACCGAGGTCGAAACGTTCGCTCTGCTCGCCGACGAGTCCCGCATCCCTGTCTGGCTTTGGCAGCTGGAACTCTTTCGCGGGATGCTCGCCTTGATGAAGGGAACGATGGCTGAAGCAGAGCAACTCTCGCTTAGCGCCTTCGTCATCGGCCAGAGAGCCAACCCTGATGTCGCCCCCCAGATGTTCGGCGCGGTCAACTTTGCCATCCGTCGCGAACAGAATCGCCTGGCCGAACTCGAGCCCGCCGTTAGGGGCTTCGTCGAGAACTACCCGCTCGTGCCCGCCTGGCGCACCGCTCTCGGTTTCAACTATGCGGAGCGCGGAATGCTCGATGAGGCGCGCGCCGAGTTCGAGATTCTCGCGAAGGACGACTTTGCGATCTTCCCGCGAGACGGCAACTGGCCGATCTCCATGGCCTTGCTCGCCGAGACATGCGCTGCGATTGGCGACAAAGAGCGCGCCGAGTATCTCTACAAGCAGATGCTCCCCGCTGGCGACAAATGCATACTCGTGGGCGCGGTCGTCGACTGCTACGGCGCGACGCACCGTCTCCTCGGCCTGTTGGCCACGACATTGGAGCACTGGGACGATGCCGAACGCCACTTCGAGGACGCTCTGGAGATGAACACTCGTATGGGTGCAGGGCGCATGCTCGGTTGGACATACCTCCAGTACGCCGACATGCTCCACCGCCGTGACGCCTCCGGCGACCGGGAGAACGCCCTCTCACTTCTCTCGAAATGCCTCGATCTCGCTGAACGCCTGGGCCTGACCGCCCAACTGGAACGCGCGCTCGCACTTAAGCTGAGTATCCAGGGCGTCGACCTCTCGAACTTCAGCACGTCGATCGACACCGTCGCTCGCGAAGTCCTCGTCGCCCAGCCGGACCTCCGTAAGCAGGCCGCCCCCGACGGCACCGTCACGATCATGTTCAGCGACATCGAAGGCAGCACCGAGAAGACCGCCGCCCTCGGCGACACGAAGTGGATGGAGGTCCTAAAGGACCACAGCGCCATCATCCGTGAGCAACTCAAGGCCCACGACGGCTTCGAGGTGAAGTCGGAGGGCGACGGCTTCATGCTCGCCTTCCAGAGCGGGCGGAAAGCACTTCAATGCGCCGTCGCCATGCAGAAGGCGTTCGAGGCTCACAACCAGGATACCGAGTCGCCGGTCCGCGTCCGCATGGGCCTCCACACGGGCGAGGTGATCAAGGACGGCGACGACTTCTTCGGCATCCACGTCAACCTCGCGGCCCGCGTCGCGAGCAAGGCCACCGGCGGTGAAATCCTCGCTTCGTCCCTCCTCAAGGAACTCACCGCCAGCGGCGGCGACATCGCCTACGGCGACCCGCGCACCGTCGAGTTCAAGGGCATCGAAGGCCAGCACCAGGTCTGGCCCGTGGAATGGAATGCCCGGTGAAATGTAATTCTTGCGGTCACGACAACCCGGCTGAAGCCGTGTTCTGCATGAAATGCGGGACGAAGGTCGAGGCCGGTTGTCCAAAGTGCGGCAAGGCCAACGTCCCCGAGGCAGCCTTCTGCATCTCCTGCGGCACCGCCCTGGGCGCTGCGCCCGCGGCCACCCCTGCTTCCACACCCTCGCCGGCACGGACGCTGCCAACCGCCTTCGCGGACAGTCGCTACACCGTGAAATCTTTCCTCGGCGAGGGCGGCCGCAAGAAGGTCTATCTCGCCCACGACACCAAGCTCGACCGCGAGGTGGCGGTCGCTGTGATCAAGACCGAGGGACTGGACGACGATGGCTTGAAGCGCGTCAAGCGCGAGGCCCAGGCCATGGCGCGGTTGGGCGACCACCCCAACATCGTCACGATCCACGACATCGGCGACGACAACGGCCAGCCCTACATCGTCTCCCAGTACATGGGCGGCGGCGACCTGGAAGGGATGCTGAACAACGCGCCGGACCGCCGCCTGCCGATCGCGGAAGCGATCCGCATCTCGCAGCTGGTGGTGCAGGGACTCGCTCACGCCCACGGCCGCGGCATCATTCACCGTGACCTCAAGCCCGGCAACATCTGGCTCATGGAAGACGGCACCCCCAAGATCGGAGACTTCGGCCTGGCCGTGTCGCTGGACCGGTCGCGGATGACGATGGAAGGGATGATGGTGGGCACCGTCGCCTACATGGCCCCCGAACAGGCCCTCGGCCGCCAGCCCGACGCCCGCTCCGACCTTTACTCGCTCGGATGCGTGACGTACGAGATGATCACCGGCCGCCCGCCCTTCCTCGGCGACGACCCGGTCGCCATCATCTCGCAGCACATCAACACCGCCCCCGTGGCGCCCTCCTGGCACAACCCCGAGGTCCCGAAGGCCCTCGAAGCGCTCATCATGCGCGCCCTCGCCAAGGACCCAGACCAACGCCCCGAGAGCGCTGCTTCGATCCCGCAGGTCTTCCAGGCGATCGTCGACTCCTCGTCCAGCACCGCGCCCGTCGCTGCTGAAGCCGACGCCAACCCACTGGACAGGCTGGCCGGCGGCATCTTCGTAGGCCGGGACAAAGAGATGGACGAACTGCGCGCCGGTCTCGAGGACGCCCTCTCCGGCCGGGGCCGGTTGATGATGCTCGTCGGCGAGCCCGGCATCGGCAAGACGCGCACCTCCGAGGAGTTCGCCACCTACGCCCGGCTCCGCGGCGCCCAGGTCGTCTGGGGCCGCTGCTACGAGGGTGAAGGCGCGCCCGCCTACTGGCCCTGGGTGCAGGCGATCCGCTCCTACGTCCACGACAAGGAGCCGAAGGACCTGATGTCGCAGATGGGCCCCGGCGCCGCCGACATCGCCCAGGTCGTCTCCGAAGTGGGCGAGCG
>DAINRO010000090.1:0-6228 GCA_036741795.1 Chloroflexota bacterium | reverse complement strand
GACCGCTGCAACGACGACGACGACAACGGTCACGGCTGCAAGGACCGCTGCAACGGCGACGACAACGGTCACGGCTGCAAAGAGCGCTGCAACGACGACGACAACGGCGGCAACCACGGCCAGCCTTGCGGCTGCCAGCACGGCGGACCGAAGCACGACCTAACGAAGGTGCAGGATCACGGCAAGAGCCCCAGGCTGCCGCTGATGACTGTTCTGGGCGGGTTCTCGTGCCTGGTCTGCAAGAGATAGGGTCTAGCTCCGGGGACTGACGACCTCCCTGGAAGACGAGTGGGGCCGGGCGATACGCCCGGCCCCACTCGACAGCTCTTAAGTCAGAATTAGTACATGGTGTACGCGCGGCCGGTGCCGAATTCGTAGATCAGGCGCTCTTATCGGCCCTAACGGGTCTACATCCGTGCTGCTCTATACCTTCTCGTTGGGGGTCACCGCGATTTCACGGCCGTCGGGGAGGCGCTCGATGGTGTAGTCGCCGAAGAGATTGGGGGCCTCGGCCTGCATGATGCGGAGGAACTGGATGGCGACGCGGCAGATCTCGGCCTCGGCGCCCTCGGAGGCGCGGAGTTCGATAAAGTGGCGCAGGGCGCGGGCGTTGGCGGTGACGAAGATCATGGTCTCTGTGGCGTTGGGGAGGACGGAGCGGGCGGCCTCGCGGGCCATCTTGCGTCGGTGGCTGCCCGTGATGCCTTGCTCGCCAAGCTTCGTGGCGAGGCCGTCTACCAGTTGTGCGTAGGCCTCGTGGGCGGTCTCCACCGCGCGTAGCCAGGTGGCGTGGAGGTCCGGGTCCTCGGCGATGACCGGGGGTTCGACGTAGGACGCTTCGGACTCGTCGACGTAGCGTTGGGAGAGCTGGGAGTAGCCGAAGCCGGCGCGGTGGCGGATAAGTTCGTGTGTGAAGGAGCGGGAGACGCCGGCGATGATGAAGTTCCAGACGGCGTGCTCGAGGACAGAGCCGTGCTTGGACTGGATGATGTTGTCGATGTATTCGGCGTTGGTCTTGCGGCCCTTGCCGTACGACACGTAGCAGAGGCGGCCGCCGGCCTCGGCGAGCTGCTCGCCGCCGACCTCGGTGTCCGTCTCCCAGGTCATGTCGTGGTCGCCCAGGAAGCGGTCGATCTCGGTGCGGTCGACGGTCTGGCGGCCGACGATGTAGACCTGTGGCTCGGTGATGATGGTTGGGCGGTTTGTGGTCATGGCTTCGGTCTGCATTATCGGCCTCCGTGGGGGATGTTGCCTATCACCGTAGGGTAGCCGGCGGCGGTTCACAAGGGAGCCATCGCACGGGGATGTGGAGAGGGCCCAGCATCGACAGTGGATTGCCAGTTCCGGAAGGATTTCCGTTGTAGTTGCCAGCCAATTTCGATAGACGGTAGTGCCGGGCGATGATTCACTGGATGAAACCAATCCTATTTCGCCAGCCACGAGATACGGAGCTTTCCTATGACGCGATTACCGCGTGTAACCATGTCCGTGCTGGCGGTGCTGCTGCTGGCTTTCCTGGCGATGATGGCCAGCGATGACGTCCTGGCGGTTGGAACCGATCGCGTGAGTGTTGCGACCGGGGGTGGCCAGGCAATTGGGTCGAGTGCCTTCCCGGTGTTGAGCGCGGACGGCAGATTCGTGGCGTTCCAGACGACCGCTGCGCTCGACGCGGCGGACTCAGGATCATCAAGCGACGTCTATATACGAGACACGACGCTAAACCAGACGACGCTGGTCAGCCGGGCGACGGGCGCCGCCGGCGCCAAGGGCAACAACCAGAGCTCGGCCCCGTCGATAAGTTCTGATGGCCGCTACGTCGCCTTTACGTCGGAGGCGACGAACCTCGACCCCGCCGCCACCAATGCTACGATTTCCGTCTTCGTCCGCGATCTAGTGGCTAACACGACTAAGCTGGTTAGCCGGGCAAGCGGGGTTTCCGGCGCTGAGGGGACTGGCCATGACTCAGAGCCGTCAGTAAGCGCCGACGGGCGATACGTGGCCTTCACGTCGTCCTCAACCAACTTCGATCCTCTGGATCTCACCAACACTAACGATGTCTATGTCCGGGATCTCGTGAACAACTCGACTGCCCTGGCGAGCCGGAACGGAGGCACCAAAGCAAACGGATTCAGCAACTCACCGGCGATCAGCGGGGATGGCAGATACGTCGCGTTCAACTCCGACGCGTCAAACCTGGACCCGGACGACACGTGCGCATGCGGGGATGTGTACGTCCTTGACACGCTGTTTCAAACGGCCACGCTGGTGAGCCGCCCGGATGGGACCGGCGCAGGCGGGAACGGTGCCAGCGGCGCAGCGTCCGTTAGTTTCAATGGACGGTACATCGCGTTTGATTCCATTGCCTCGAACCTCGATCCGGCAGACACGGACGCGATCTCCGATGTTTTCGTGCGCGATACATTGGCCAACGTGACAAAGCTCGTGAGCCGCGCGACAGGCGCTGCGGGAGCGAAGGCGAATGTCGTAAGCGACAACCCTTGGCTTAGCAGTACAGGGCGTTTCGTCGCCTTCAACTCAGACGCTGCGAATTTGGACTCCAATGATTCGGGTGATTTCACGGACATCTTCCTTCGTGATCTGCAGATGAACGCTACGCTGGCGATAAGCCTCACGAACGCGGGAGCCCACGGTGACAATATTTCCTTATACCCGGCGGTTGCGACGGACGGCACAACCGTATTCCATTCGATGGCGACGAGCCTCGTCGCCGGCGACACGAACAGCACATGGGACGTGTTCCGGGTTGACGACGTGGACCGAGACGGGATGACCAACGGGTTCGAGTCCGCGACGGCATGCCTGCAGCCGACCATACACGACGCCGGCAGTGACGGGGACTACGACGGGCTGCTGAATGGGGCGGAGGTGTCGATCGGACTGAACCCCTGCAGCGTTGACACAGATTTCGACTTGCGTGCGGATACGTCGGACCAATGCCCGTTTACTCCGGAGGACATTGATGCCCACGAGGACGGCAACGGATGCCCGGACGTGGACAACGATATGGACGGGATTTGCGACGACGGACAGTCTGCAACAGGATGCACTGGCACTGACAGCGGAAGGTACGAGTGGGAACGGCCGGAAGAGGATCCCGTGGACTGCCGCAACGTGGCCGAGGACTATGACGGATTCCACGACGACGACGGTTGCCCTGAGGCGGACAACGACTACGACGGATTCCCGGACAGCGCAGACGATTGCCCGGCGACGGATGCGACGGTGGGGGATGATGGCAGGGCGGACACAGGTGACGAGCCGGTCTTCTACCTTACGCCTTACCAGTCGCGCGAGGACTTTGACGGCGTGCTCGACTGGGACGGTTGCCACGACAGCCCCGACGACGACTACGACGGCGACGGCGCCGGGGACGAAACCGAGGTCTTCACGATGCAAACGGACCCGATGAATCCCGACACCGATGCAGACTCAGTGGTCGATGGGACGGACAACTGTCCCAACTGGGCAAACGCCAGCCAGGGCGTGCCTTCCTGGGCCATACCGGCGCAGGACAGCGACTGCGACGGCTGGAACAAGACGCGGGAGCAGCACGTGGGGACGGACCCAACGACGCACTGCAATGCCACCAGCACCCTCAACGACGAACCGGACTTCTGGCCCACGGACTTTAACGACAGCAAGTTCACGAACCTCGCGGACGTATCCTCATTCAACCCTACGTACAACAAGTTCCCGGGGGATGCCGGCTATAGCAAGCGCCATGACCTCAACGCGAGCAACGGCGTTACGCTGGCTGATGTGTCGCTGATGAATCTCTTCTATAACAAGCCCTGTAGTTAGCCCCGCCTGGGTGGCCCGCCACCGGACGACGGCACCAGCGTGTGGCAGCTTATCGTCGTTTCAGGAGTCCTGTGGGTATTAGGCCTGGTGGCGCTGGGGGCGATCAAGTTCGGCTGGCGTCGCTGAGCAGGGTTGATCGATTATTGACGGGGTGGCTTAATCGATGTCGAATGTCGGAAAACGAGCAGCCACGATGAGGTCCAGCAAGTGATACCCCACGGTAGTGGGGTTGGACTACGACTGCGGCTGCTTGCCGCGGTAGCGGCTGCTTCCGTAGCGTTAGCGCTACTGTTCACGCAAGTGGCGCCCGGAGAGGCACTGACGTCCGTAGATGCCGGAAACAACTGGTTCTGCAACACCTCGTACGAGAACGGCGTTTGCGAAACTGTGGTAAACGTGGGTGAGTCGGTCCAATGGGACGTCGTGCAGGGCGTTCACACGGTGACCGAATGCGATGATTCTTTCTCGACCTGCCCTGTTTCGGGAGGTTTTGACTCGGGGATTCTCTCGAATGGTGAGTCGTTCAGTCATACATTCACAGAAGTTGACACCGTGGAGTACCTGTGTACGCTCCACGAGGAGCAGATGCGGGGGAGAGTGGTCGTCAACGCCGCCCCGCCAACTTCCACACCGACGCCGACGCCTCCGACACCATCGCCGACTCCCGGCCCCTCGCCGACTCCCGCATACGTATTCAGCGAGTTGGCATCGACTGGCAAGAACGAGGCGTCCGGTATCGCCATAGTCCCGGGGACCCAGGACGAAGTGGTGATGACCACCCGGATCGGCAATCTGTGGAAGG
Source organism: Chloroflexota bacterium (assembly GCA_036741795.1). Lineage (GTDB taxonomy): Bacteria > Chloroflexota > Dehalococcoidia > SM23-28-2 > RBG-16-64-32 > DATKKM01. Next base: position 1,604 of record DAINRO010000090.1, on the reverse strand, counting down.
TCGACCTATCCCAGCCACTTCAGACACCGGCGCCTTATGGCAGTATCCAGGATCGGGTGACGAGGAGCGGTGACGAGGGGCTACTGGACGTCAACTTTGAACCTGGCGATGCGAGCAGGGTTTACGTCAATTACACGAGGGGTACGGAATACTATCGACCATATTCAGAGGACCCAAACAAGCCCCCCAACCCGGTTATGCCGCCGGACCCAAAGAGAAACAGGATCGCCCGCTTTCCTGTTACCGGGGGGATTATGAATGCGGCTGCGGCCAGCGAGGAGACTATTTACGAGAGTCTGAGGCCGGGCGATTGGCATACGTTAGGCGGGTTTGTGTTCGACGCAAACGGATACCTCTACGCCGGATCCGGCGACGGCGGCTGGATTTACGCACCGTTCGACAGTGATGGCGGTCAGGGTGTGGAGAATGATCTCGCGACAATCATCAGGATAGATCCCAACGATGCCTCGCCCGGACATACGATTCCGCCGGGCAATCCGTTCGACGACGGCGGCGGGCCAAATGCGGATCAGGTGTGGGCGTACGGTCTGCGAAATCCCTGGCGCATCGGCTTTGACACGCTGAATGGCAATCTCTGGGCAGGCGATGTTGGACAATTCATGTGGGAGGAGGTCGACCTCATTGAGCCGGGGAACAATTACGGTTGGTCAATAATGGAAGGCCCAGTCTGCATGGGAGGGGTGGCCTGCACACCACCAGCGAACCACATCCCGCCTCGAACCGCATACTGTAACCGATACAACACAGGCGAGCCCTCGTGTGAGTACGACGACGACTGCGCGATCATGGGAGGTCTTGTTTACCGAGGGACGAATCTGCCTGACCTGTATGGGCATTATGTTTACGGGGACTTCTGCACCGGGAGGATCCGAGCGTTCGATACTGCCACCAGCAATCCAGCGTACCTGCTGATGGACACAGGCCTCAACCCTGTGGATTTCGAGCAGACGCCTGATGGGGAGATCCTGTTGCTCGACTATGATGGGTCTATCCACCAACTTGATTTCGATACCGACGCCGACGGTCTGGGAGACTTGATTGACAATTGCCCGGCGTGGGCGAACCCGTTGCAGAATCAACCACCCTGGACAGTGCCCGTTGATGACTCAGATTGTGACGGGTGGACAACTGCGCGCGAGGAGCACGTGGGGACGGACCCGACGAGGCACTGCAATGCCACGTCGACTCTCAACGACGAACCGGACTTCTGGCCAACTGACTTCAACGACAGCGGATTCACCACGCTGGCAGACGTGAGCCTGTTCAACCCCACATACAACAAATTCCCGGGCCAGGAAGGATACAGCCAGCGGTTCGACCTTAATGTGACGGATAGCGTCACGCTGGCGGACGTAGCTTCGTTGTCGGCCTTCTATAACAAGAGCTGCTCGTAGCCGTGAACTAGCGGCTCTTGCGAATTACGGCGTTCGGCGCAAATCGGCTGGTATCATCCGGGGCGTGAAGGTTGCTGCTGTGGGCGTTGATATTACGGAGATTGACCGCGTAGAAGCCGCGCTGGGCCGCTTCGGGGAGCGGTTCCTGCAGCGCGTCTTCACCCCGATGGAGGTCGCCGTCTGCATGGG
>DAINRO010000089.1:0-6479 GCA_036741795.1 Chloroflexota bacterium | reverse complement strand
AAAGAAATGGCGCGCTCGGTGAGACTCGAACTCACGACCTCAGCCTCCGCAGGGCTGCGCTCTATCCACTGAGCTACGAGCGCGCGTGGGGTCCGCGCGAGATGGTTTCGTTGGTGCCGAAGGGGGGATTTGAACCCCCACGCCCGTAAGGACACTACGCCCTGAACGTAGCGCGTCTGCCGTTCCGCCACTTCGGCGCACGTATCAGGTTATCAGAATGGAGAGTGGAGAGTGAAGAGTGACAATACTCAGGCGCCGGCCAGCAACCGCTCCACCACCCCCATCCCCAGCGCACCGGCCTGTCCCAACCGTGCCGTGCTCACGAACTCTGCCAGGTCCTGCGCGGTGTGGTAGTTGGGGTCGCAGAAGCAGTTGACGATGAGCGCGGGGATGCCGGCCTGCATAAAAGGCGCGTGGTCGCTCCCCACCCCTTCCGGCAACGCCTCAATCGTATATGGGATTCCGTTCGCCTCCGCCACCTCGCCGACCAGGTTCACAAGCTCGGCTGACCCGCCCAGGGGCCAGCGGTCGCCGACGCCGAGCATGTCGAAGTTCAGCATCGCTTCGGTTGCGCTCAAATCCTCCACACTCACGTAATGGAAGCTCCCGAGGAGCCCTATCTCCTCCGCCCCGAAGAACACAAAGCACACATCCGAGAAGATCCCGTCCGCCGCCATGGCCCGCGCCATCTCGATCCCGACCGCCGTCCCTGACCCGTTGTCGTTTGCTCCGGGACCCGCAGGGACCGAATCAAGGTGCCCGCCGACGATTACGCGGCATTCCCCGCCGGGTGGTTTCGCCACGACGTTGTTGGACTCAGCGCCTGCCGACTCCACCGAAAGGGCCGCGACCGTGCCACCTTGCGCCGCCGTCACCAGCGCCGCACCATCAGCCTGGGACACTGAGACGGCCGGGATGCTCGGCGAATCCAGCTCGCCCGTGAATCCACCGGGAGCGTTGTTGTAGATGATCACGGCACTCGCGCCGGCTCGCTGCGCATTCGCGACCTTCTCGCTGAAGAAGATCTCTCCCCGCTTCACCAGAGCGATCCGGCCCGAGGTGTTCGCGGGGAACTCTTGCGGGTATCCCAACCCGGCAACGACCATCTCCGCGTTCGCCCCGCCCGTTGAACTCCCGGTCAGCGCAACGGTCGGGATGTCACCCCCCGATGTCCCGGTTGTGCTCAGTGTCGCCACTTGCGTCGCGGATCCACCAATCGGAAACGGCTGCAACGCCGTCTGGTAACCGTAGGACGCCAGCTGGTCGCGGATATACTCGGCCCCGCGCTTCTCTCCAGGACTTCCCGCCGAACGGATCCCTATCTGAGTGGCAAGCGCACTCACGTGCCCGGCGGCGCGGTTCGGGTCAAAGGTAGGAGGACCTAGCGTAACGGGAGTGGGACTGGGACTGGGCGAGGCGGAGGGACTTGGGCTTGGGCTGGGCGAGAATGTCGGTGACGCCGACTCCTCGTCTGCGTCCCCGTTGCCGCCGCACGCGGCAGCGAGCACTATTAGCGCCGAGAAAGTAACGGCTGCGCGGAGACGCGAGGCTCGGGCGATAGCTACTGCCGGTTCTTCCGCCGCCACCACGACCGCTGATCACTGCGGTCCAGGTCCATCGGACGGTCCCGCCAGTACCGCACCGCTGGCGGCTTCGATTGCCGCCTCAGCGAAAGGATGAAGGCGGCGATGAACAGGATAATCCCCGTTGCGATGATGACGTTCCACAACGGGGAATCGCCTCCGGCAACGTAGGCCACCACGATGATCGCGATCGCGAATAGGAGCAGGTGACCCGCGTTAATCCGCGGCAGATGGATCGATTGAATCAGCTCGCCGATGGCCCGGAACGGCGAGAGCACGACATCACTCACCCGCCGCTTCAGCGGCTTCTCCGGAGGCAGCGCATCGAGGCCGGCCAGCAACTCTTCTACTTCGCGCTCAATCCTGTTTGACATGTATCTACTCGGGTATGGCCTCCATCCATGTTAATCGTCGCCACCAAAGACCGTCCACAAGAGATTGCTTGTTGGCGAAGTGCCGTCTCTCCATAATGAACGCCAACCCTCAGAAAGGTAGATGCATGGACTGGCGGGAAGAGTACAAGAAACGGCTGTCTTCTGCCGATGAAGCGATGGCGGAGGTCAATAAGGGCGACCTCGTAGCCATCCCGATTGCCGGCCCCAGGACCCTGCAAGCCGCGCTCTTCCGGCACGTTCAAGCCACGGGTCCCGTCGCCTTACGCCTGAGCGCCCCGTTGACCGACCCTGGGTACCTTTACGGCTCGGCCGAAGACCTCTTCGATATGGAGTTCGAGCTGTTCATCGGCGACTTCGGCCGTGTCGCCACGGACGAAGGCCGCGCCACTTACCTTCCCAATCTCTTCTCCCTCAACTTCAAGGGTCAGCGTGATGAACGCGGAGAAGAGCGTCCGGTCGATGTTTTCCTGGTCTCTGTGACTCCGCCCGACGACGACGGCTACGTCCAGTTCGGCGCCCACAACTGGAACAAACGCCTCTATGTACGAGCCGCGCGCAAGACCATTGCCGAGGTCGATCCGGGGCTCCGCCCCGTGTGCGGCGAGAACAGGATCCATGTTTCCGAATTCGACCGCTTCGTCGAGGTGCCACCAATCGAGATCACCCAACCCATCGTTGACCGCTGGTTGAGCCGAGTGGAGGACGAATCTCTCAAGGCCGAGTACCAGTCCGTCGTGGACGACCTGAAGGGCGATCTTGACCGGCTGATCGTTATCGGCCCCGCGATGACACGCGTAACGCCCCACCAGGTGCGCCTTACCCTCGGGCTCGCCGAACCCCCGGAGGCAGCTCGCACGATCGCCGGCTACGTCGGCGAGATCCTCCCCGACGGTGCCACGATCCAGATCGGCGTCGGCGAACCAAGCATGTACCTGGCCCGTGCCGGCGCTTTTGAGGGCAAGCACGACCTTGGCCTCCACACCGAGATGGTGATTCCAGGCATTGCCCAGCTTGTCGAGGAGGGCGTGATCAACGGCAGCAAGAAGGCGCTTCACCCCGGCAAGGCCGTGGCTGTTGCCTGGTCCGGATCCGACTCCGAGGGACTCAAGATCGTCGCCAACAACCCGAAGTTCGAGGTCTACGATCCCGATTACGTTCTCGACGTCCGCGTCGGCTCGCAGAACGACAACTTCCATTCCTTGAACAACGCCATCTCCATCGACCTCATCGGACAGATCAACTCCGAGTCCGTCTTCGGTGGCCGGCTCATTAACGGCACTGGCGGCCAGCCCGAGACCCACATGACCGCCGTGCTTTCCCGCGGCGGCCGCGCTGTGACAATGCTCCCCTCGACGGCGATGGGCGGCGCGATCTCGCGCATCGTTGCGACGCACGAACCCGGCACCACAGTAACGGTGCCGCGCTACTTCGCGGACACGATCATCACTGAGTACGGCGTGGCGCGCCTCTGGGGGAAAAACCACCGCCAGCGCGCCCAGGAATTGATAGCGGTCGCCCACCCCGACTTCCGTCCCGAGCTTAAAGAAGCGGCGCGAAGCAACCTGGGCGCCTGAAACTAGCGTCCCGCAACGCCCTCCACGTACCGGCCAAGCACGAAGTCCCAACCGCTGTCGTAGTTCTTAACCATCTCCACTCCTTCCTCACCAAGCCGCTCCCATCCCGTATGAACGAGCTCGACTCGGGTGCCATCGCCTTCTGCGGCGAACCGGACCTCCACGAGTTGCGCAATCTCCGGCGCGCGACCCAGGTGCCACGTAAAGGTCACGGCGTTCGGCGGTTCCCAGTGCGTGACTTCGCCCCAGTCGAACTCCTTGCCGTCAACATCCGTCTCGTACAATCGACCCCCTTTGCGACCCTCCAGGGTGACGTTTCGCGCGCGGGCTTCGCTCGTTGAGTGGGTGGCCATCGGCCACCAGGTGGCGATGCCCCTGGTGAACACCTCGAAGGCGACCTCGATCGGCGCTTCAACGACGATCTCTTTTCGAACGGCCATCCCCGTTGTTGATTCGTTCATTTCTTGTCCCTCCTTCGTTTTGCTGTTGCTTCTGCTTCCTTTTTGAACGCGCGCAGAACCTCGCCCCAGTGCCGGTCGAGGTACAGACGCAGCTCCTCGATACCTCGTGGGTCCACGTTGTAGATGTTCCGCGTGCCCTCTCGGCGTTCGGCGACCAACTGCGCCTCGCGGAGAACCCGCAGGTGTTGTGACACCGCGGGCCGCGACACCGGCAACCCCGCCGCCAGCTCGCCCACCGACCGCGGGCCGGCGCCCAGCCGCTCGAAGATATCGCGGCGTGTAGGGTCCGCCAGTGCCTGCAAAGCATTACCGTAAGTCATCGCTTACCGTAAGCTACCACTTACCATTCAATCGTGTCAACCCCTCCTTGCTGCCAAACGTCCGCCCCTGCGATACTGCCACCGATGATCAGGATTGGGGCCCACGTCAGCACCTCCGGCGGCACTCACACCGCCATCGGCCGAGCCCTCGACATCGGCGCCGAGACCATCCAGGTCTTCTCGGGATCACCCAAAGCCTGGGCGCGAAAGACCTACAAGAAGGACGAGGTCGCCGAGTTCAAGAAGCTCTCTGCGGAACACGACGTTGGCCCGGCGTTCATCCACGGCCTCTACCTCATCAACCTTGCCAGTCCGAAGCCGGAACAGCTCGAGAAGTCGTTCAACGCACTGGTGGACGAGATGACCGCGGCTTCGCTCATAGGCGCGAAGGGCGTCATCTTCCACCTCGGTAGCCACCAGGGCGCAGGCTACGACGCCTGCGTCGAGCAACTAATCGACCAGTGTCAGAAGGTCTTAACGGCGACCCCGGACGACGCCTGGCTGATCCTGGAGAACAGTGCCGGCATGGGTGGCGGCATCGGTTCGAAATTCTCCGAACTTGGCCGCATCGTCCGCGACGTGGGCAGTGACCGCGTCAAAGTCTGCCTCGACACGTGCCACAGTTTCGCCGCCAATTACGACATCGCCTCGCCCAAGGGCCTTGCGGCCACGATGGCCGAGTTCGAGGGCGAGATCGGCCTTGACCGCCTCGTCGCCGTCCACGCCAACGACTCGAAGGCGGAGCTGGGGCGAGGGTTGGACCGCCACGCGAACATCGGGGAGGGCCACATAGGCCGAGAAGGATTCATCAACGTTATGTCTCATCACGCCTTCGCCGACCTCCCCTTCCTCCTCGAGGTACCCGGCTTTGACGACGAGGGACCCGACGCAAAGAATGTCGCGATCCTGAAGGAGTTGCGGGCAGAGGCGCTGAAACGCTAGCGACCGACCGGCTGTGCCCGGTACGCCTCGGTCATCATGTCCACGAACGCCTGCACCGTCCGCGACCGCTTTCGGTTGCGCCGCACGATCAGCGAGATCGGCCGCTTGATCGGCGGAATGTCCGTCAGTTCCACCTCCACAAGGGTGCCCGCCGCCAGCTCCCGCTCCGCCGTTACCCGCGGAACCAACGCGATTCCCATCCCCTCCTCCACCATCCGCTTGGTCGCCTCCAGCGAGTCCAGCTCCATCGCCACGTTCGGGATCACCGAGGCCTTGCGGAAGAGGTCGTGGATCATCGCGTAGTACGAGGAGCCGCGGTCGAACAGCACGATCGGCTCGCGCGCCGCCTCCTTGATCGTCGCCCGCCCCGTTCGGGCGAACGCGTGTGTCGGGTAGGCCACGAGCACGATGTTGTCTTCGTAGAGCGTCACTTCGTCCAGGTCCGGACCCGACAGCGTCCGCACAATCGCCACCTGAACCTCGTCCGAGAGCAGCATGTTCAGCACCTGCTCCGAGCGGCCGGTGCGCACAACAACGTCCACGCCTGGAAATTCCTGCGTGAACCGGTGCAAGATCCCCGGCAGCACGTAGGTTGAGATAGTAATCGCCGATCCCACGCGCAAGGACCCCGCCTGTACGTGGCGCACCTCCTCCACAGCATCCCGCGCCTCTTGCAATGACTGCAGTATCCGGTCCGCGTAGGGGAGGAAGATCCGCCCCGCGTCTGTCAGCCCCACCCCGCGCCCGCCACGCTCGAAAAGTTCCTCGCCCATCTCGCGCTCCAGCGCCTGGATACGAGCCGTGATCGAGGGCTGTGTTAACTGCAGCACTTCCGCCGCGCGGCTAAACGAGCGGTTTCCCGCCACCTGCACGAACGCCTCTATCTGTCCAAAATCCACAAGCAATCCCTATCGCAAGGTATTGGCAATTCCTATCGCCACTATGGACAAGAATAAATGCAGCGCGGATGTGGGGTCAAGGCTGACGCGGTTCGTAGGTGCTAGGTGTTAGCTCTCACCTGTCACCTCGCACCTCACGTCCCCTCGGTCCGCTCCGTCCGCGACCGCCACTGGTCGCTCGTCTCGTGTGTCTTGAACCAGTCCGCGTTGATGTCCGTGTACTGCTTCCACTCCGGGGGCACGTCGTCCTCGAAGTAGATCGCGCTCACCGGGCACACCGTCTCGCACGCCGCGCAGTCGATGCA
>DAINRO010000088.1:0-6595 GCA_036741795.1 Chloroflexota bacterium | reverse complement strand
TGCGACGTTAGCGAGAAGGCCATTGCCGCGCTTACGGAGCGCGGTGTCGAGTTCGAGGAGCGCCGTGTCGACGAGAACGTCGATTGGTGGGAGGAGGCCCTTAACTACAGCATGGCCGTACCCATCATCATCTGGGGCGACGGCGACGTGGAGCTGGGATGGGAAGGCGAACACGGGTGAGACATCACCTGAGCGGCGCCGTGAGTGTCCGCAAGTCCGGTGACAGCCCCGATACCGCCCTCCGCCTCTACAACACCTTGACCCGCGCGGTCGAAGACTTCGCGCCCACGTCCTCCGGCCCCGTCACTCTCTACACCTGCGGGCCTACCGTCTACCGCCACGCCCACATCGGGAATCTCCGCTCCTACCTCATGGCAGATTGGCTCCGCCGCACCCTGGAAGCCCGCGGTCACACCATCACCCACGCGAAGAACATTACGGATGTCGGTCACATGCGCCAGGACATCCTCGACCGCGGTGAGGACAAGGTGATTGCTGCCGCCCGCGCCGAGGGGAAGACACCGGCCGACATCGCCGACTTCTACACGCAGGCGTTCCTTCGCGACGAGGCGGCCCTCAACATCCTCCCGGCCACCGTCTTCCCGAAGGCCACCGACGCGGTCCCCGACATGGTCGCCCTCATCGAGCGCCTCGTCGCCGCCGGCTGCGCCTACGAGTCCGGCGGCAACGTCTATTTCGAGGTCGCGCGCTTCCCGGAGTACGGCAAGCTCTCTCGCCAGACTGGCGAGGGGCTCGAAGCCGATCGGGTCGAGCCGGATCCCCTGAAACGCGACCAGCGTGATTTCGCCCTCTGGAAGGCGGCTGAGCCCGACCGTGAACTTAAGTGGCCCAGCCCCTGGGGTGAAGGATTCCCCGGCTGGCACATCGAATGCTCCGCTATTGCCGCGCGCCACCTCGGCGAGGTTGTGGACATCCACACCGGCGGCGTCGACAACATCTTCCCCCACCACGAGGACGAGATTGCCCAGAGCGAGTCGGCCTTTGGCCACCGTCACGTCCAAACGTGGGTCCATGGCCAGCACCTCCTCGTAGACAGCCTCAAGATGGCCAAGTCCACCGGCAACCAGTACCTCCTTTCGGACATCATCGCCCGTGGGTTTGATCCCCTGGCCTTCCGCTACCTCTGCGCCACCGCCCACTATCGGACGCGGCTCAACTTTACGCTGGCTTCGCTGAGGGCGGCGCAGATCGGCCTGACGCGATTGCGAGAGGCTGCCCGCGACGGGGAGGGCGATGCGCCGATGAAAGGGCAGGCCGAGGCCGAGGCCCTCCGAAACGAGTTCTGGGCCGCTGCCGCAGACGACCTGCACATCCCTGGCGCCCTCGCCGTCGCCTGGCGAACTGCCCGGTCAGACCTCCCCACAGCCGTCAAACGCGATCTACTGAAGGACTTCGACCGCCTCCTCGGGCTTGACCTGCTGCGCACTGAACCCGCTCCGTCACTTAGAGCCTCGGTTGTCTCGCTACTTCGCGATCGTGAAACGTCCCGCGCGGCCCGGGATTACGCCCACGCCGACACGCTTCGTGACGAAATCCGCGAAGCAGGGTATGAGGTCCGCGACACGGGAAGCGAGTCCCTCGCCCTGGCCATCCCTGAATGGCGGCAGGACGACTCGATCTCATCCAGCCGCGATGTGGACTCTCTGCTCGCTGAGAGTGCTGATCTTGCCTTCACGGTCAGTATCACCGCCCGCAGTGGCTGCCCGGAGCTGGAGCGCTGCGTTTCCGCGGTTCAACGAGCACTCGACTCGGAACCGGCAGAGGTCCTGCTCGTGGACAACGGCTTCGAGGACGCCTGCGACGCGACGATCACGGACATCGCCGAATCGGACGACCGGTTGCGACTCTTCCGCGCCGATCACTTCCTGGGCTCAGCTGCGGCTCAGAACGTGACCCTGAAGCAGGCCCGTGGGCGATTCGTCGTGTTCATCGACACGAGCGTCGAGGTCACGGGGGACTTATTCACTGCCCTCGCCCGCCATCTGGATGACCCGACAGTGGGCATCGTTGGACGCTGGGGCGTCACCACAGCGGACCTGCGGAGTTTCGATGAGGCTGAGTCGTCCGGAGAGGTGCACGCCGTCGAGGGATACCTGATGGCCTTTCGCCGTGACGTCCTCCGCGAGGCCGGGTTTCTCGACGAGAAGTATCGCTTCTACCGCCACCTCGACCTCGACTTCAGTTTCGCCGTCCGCAACTTGGGTTACCGGGCGGTCATCGATACGTCGCTGCCAGTGGAGCGGCACAGCCACGTGGACTGGGAGGCGACTCCGCCCGAAGAGAGGGACAGGCTGAGCAAGCGGAACTTCTATCGTTTCCTGCACAAGTGGGGCGAGCGCACCGACCTGATCCAGGCAGTCTAGCTAGACCCCGCGCACATCCCCGCCGCGCGGTAGCTCTCGTGAAAGCGGGAATCCCATAACGCACACTGCGCACATCCCTAGCCTCGCTCAAGCGGCGGCCGGATTGGTGGCTTGCTCCTCCCCGTCCTCCTCCAACCGCTTCATCGGCAATCCCCCGCTCAGAGGCAGTGCGATCAAACCCAGCACAGCAGCCACCAACAGTCCGAGCTTCAGGGACCGTATCTGCGCATACTCGTAGTCTTCGACGATGGCGTCCACCTCGTCGGTGCTGATGCCTGCATCCGTCGCCGCCGCGCGCACCTCGTCGGCTGACAGGAACGTGATCCCGCCGCCCACGGCAACCCCGATACCCTCCTGCACCTGGTCCGAGATGCGCGGGTCAGCCTCCACGGTGTTCACCAGCGCCAGGCCCAGCATCGAGATCACGATCGCCCCGATGAACGCCGTGCCCAGGGCCGACCCTAGCTGCTGTGCTGTGTACTGGAGGGCGCCAGATTCGCTGCGGTCCGTGTCCAGGACGCATGACTGCATCACGTTTCCGAGCTGCGAGGCCACGAGCCCCATCCCGATACCGAGCATCGCCGAGCCCAGTGCGAACTGCGCTGTGTCGAGGTCCGCCTCGACTGTTGCGGCGAGGAAGACACACGACGCAGTCAGGACGAGCAGCCCGATCCTGACGATCACGCGTGGAGCGACCCGCGCCGCCAACCTCGATCCGACGACGGAGGCAATCACCAGAGTGATCGATATGGGAAGCATCCTGACGCCGGTCTCGAAGGCGTTCATGCCCTGTACGATCTGGAGATAGAGAGGGATCGTGAAGAAGACGCCCATGAGGATGAGGTTCTGCAGGACGAACGTGACTGTTGCGCTGCGCACCGGGACGATCTCGAACAGACGCATGTGTATCAGCGGATCGCGGCCCTTCGCCTCGCGGTACATCTGCCACGCCCGGAAGGCGAGCAGTAGCCCGGCTCCCGCCAACACCACAAAGGGCGCCAGTGAAAACCCGAACGGCTCGACGGGCGAGTCCTTCGGGAAGATCCAGCCCCACGTGCTCGCCTGCAGAATGCCGAAGACCAGCGTGGCCATACCAACGCTCGACAAGACTGCGCCGACGACATCCAGTTGCGGTGGCTTCTCATCGATCTCAGCCTCCTTGACCGCGAACCACGTCCCGATAAGGATGGCGATCACCAGCACCACTTCGCCTGCGAACACCACGCGCCACGAAAGGTACTCCGTCGCGGCGCCGCCCACGATTGGCCCCACGGCAATCCCCGCGCCGGCCACCCCTCCGAGCACTCCGTAGAACAGCGCCCGGTCCTTGCCCTCGTAATTGCTGGCCCCGAGCGCCGCCAATGCCGGCAGCACCATCGCCGCCCCGATCCCCTCGAGGATCGACCAGCCCAGGAGTAGCGAGGGCACGCTCCAGGAGATCGCCGTCAGGAACGAGCCGACCCCGTAGACAACGTGACCCACCATGAACACTCGCCGGCGCCCGTAGATGTCGCCCAGCTTCCCGCCGGTCATCATCAGCGCCGCCATCACCAGGGCGTAGAACGTGATCACCCCCTGGATCGTCGTCACCGTCGTGTCGAAGTCCTCGACGAGCTGAGAGATCGAGACGTTCATGACGGCCTGGTCGAGCACCATCAAGAACTGTGCGGCGGAGAGGACAGCGAGCGCGGACCACTTACCCATACGTTTCCTTAAACGATATCGCGTTCCAATCGGTTATCGCGGTAAGTGGTTCTTGCCCAGGGACCGGACGATACAGCGGAAGCCCAGGTGACAGGTTGACGTGTCGATCGTTTGGGCCATGCGCGCTGCCGGCCGGTAGCGGCGGCAGTAGTTCGGCGCGCACAGGTGCGAACCGCCCTTCATCACCCTCCGTGGTATCCCTGACGGGTCCCCCGGCTCAACGCTCTCGGCGCGCGGGTCGGCGCCGCAGCATGCTGACGCCGTCTTGTGTTCCGCCGTGTACCAGTTGGTCGTCCATTCCCAGACGTTTCCGATCATGTCCAGCAACCCATAGCTGTTTGGCGGGAAAGAGCCCACCGGCGACGTGCCCTCGTAGCCATCGACGAGGAGGTTTTCGTACGGGAATTCGCCCTGCCAGGTGTTGGCCATCGCCTTTCCGTCGGGCATGTAGTCGTCTCCCCAGGCGAACTCCGCACCACCGTGTCCTCCGCGGGCCGCGAACTCCCACTCTGCTTCTGTCGCCAGTTCTTTGCCTGCCCAGGTCGCATATGCCTCGGCGTCGGAGAAAGTCACGTGCACGACAGGATGGCGCTCGCGGCCGTGCAGCGAACTGCCCGGTCCCTCGGGATGACGCCAGTCGGCCCCTTTCCTCCACTCCCACCAGTTGTACGGGTTCTGCAGATCTACAGGCCCTGCCGACTTCTTGAACACGATTGACCCCGCGAATAGCATCTCCGGGAGCGCGCCAGGGTACTGTTCTGGGTCCGGAGTTCGTTCGGCGAACGTGACGTGGCCCGTGTCCTTCACGAAGCGTGTGAATTCGAGGTTGGTCACCGGGTGCTCGTCTATCCAGAAGCCTTCGACGGTCACATCGCGCACCGGCGCCTCTTCGGGATAGTGGTCGTTCGATCCCATCGCAAACGCGCCACCGGGTACCCAGACCATACCTTTGCGCGCTGGCGTCGCGTCGATGATGGGTTTCTTGAGTGATTGCTTACCCATGCTCGTTAGTTTCGGCGTACCCAGTGAACCTGGCCGGTGCGTAATTCAGGAAGTTTTCGTTAAGGCGACCGAACACGACGATAGCATAAGGCGCAGAGCAATATTCGACTCGGGGTCGTCGTACTGCTTGTGCCAGTTCAGCCGGTCGCGGCGTTCGGTGGTCAAGGAGGGGCGCTAGGCGCTTTTCCGCGTTCCCTGTAGGCGCCGAGAGACCGACAGAACACCGCGGATCCCCTCCAGCCTGTTGAGGAGGCGGCTTAGCTGCTCGATGCCCGTGGTCTCAAGGGTCACGTAGATCGTGATGTGGCTGTCGTCGGCTTCCTGGGTGTGGACACCGACCATGTTCACGCGCTCTTCCGCCACCATCGTCGCGATGTCGCGGAGGAGGCCGACTCGGTCCCAGGCGTCAATGTGGACAGCGACCGGGTACATCTGGCCTCGCTGGCCCCATTCGACGGCGACCAGGCGCTCGGGCTCATCCTCGCGGAGGATGTTCAAGCAGTCCGCGCGGTGGATGGAGACGCCCTCACCGCGGGTGACGTAGCCCATGATCTGATCGCCAGGGACGGGGTTGCAGCACCTGGCGAGCTTGGTCAGGAGGTCGCCGGTGCCGAGGACGCGGATGCCGGAGACGGTCTGGGCGGCCTGTGGGGTCTTGAACTCGAGGACGTCGTCCGACTCCTCGATGAGATGAGCGAGCTTGTTGCCGATCTGCTGCGTGCTGATTTCGCCATAACCGACGCGGAGGTAGAAGTCCTCCATCTCCTCGAATTTGAAGATGCGAAGGATGTCCTTCTGCATCTCCGGAACGTCTGTGCCAAGCCGCGCCAATTCGCGCTCAACGGCTTCCTTCCCCTTGGCGATGTTCTCGGCGCGCTGCTGCTTTTTGAACCATTGCCGCACCTTCTCCCGGGCGTGAGTTGTGCGCAGATAGCCGAGATGCGGGTTCATCCAGTCCCGCGAGGGGCCTTTCGACGACTTGCTGGTGACGATCTCCACGACTTCGCCGTTCTTGATCTGGTAGTTGAGCGAGACGAGGCGGCCGTTCACCTTGGCGCCGACGCACATGTGGCCGAGGTCAGTGTGGATGCGGTAGGCGAAGTCGAGCGGGGTGCTGCCGGCGGGCATGTCCTTGATCTCGCCCTTCGGCGTAAAGATAAAGACCTGGTCCTGGAAGATGTCAGTCTTGACGGCCTCGATTAACTCCTCCGCCTGGGACATTTCGCGCTGCCAGTCGAGAAGCTGACGGAGCCAGGCCAGCCGCTCCTCGTACAACTCGTCGCGCTTCGTGCCTTCCTTATACCGCCAGTGAGCAGCGATCCCGAACTCGGACGAGCGGTGCATCTCGTAGGTGCGGATCTGGACCTCGAGCGGCTGCGTGTTTAGCGCCATCACCGTCGTGTGCAACGACTGGTACATGCTCTCCTTGGGGTTGGCGATATAGTCATCGAACGTGCCCGGCAGCGGCCGCCACATCCCATGAACGACGCCCAGCGCAGAGTAGC
>DAINRO010000087.1:0-6671 GCA_036741795.1 Chloroflexota bacterium | reverse complement strand
TACGAGCATCATATGGTTAAGTCACTAAAATAACAATCAACATTTTCTTGCAAATTGAGCTTGCCGCTCTTACGCCCGTATCCAAGTTATGTAACGCTCGGCCGAACGGACCACCGCATCCTTCGCTCCTCCCCTCACATCATTCCCCAGCCATCCGCCGTAAATCCGGTCGAACTCCAGCGGCTCCACCGCCTCCACGATGCCTCGTACCGACGCTTCCGGCAGCGGAATGTAGTTCGGATAACTCCGCATGAACGTCACCCATCGCGAGTCGGCAGCCACCGAGATGCTATCCCCCGTGAACAGGGCCCCGCGCCCCTCAGCGCCGTCTCGCCAGTGCAGAACCGTACTGCCCTCGAAGTGCCCGCCCACCTGGATTACCATCACGCCTTCCCACGGCGAAACGGACCCCTCGAACCACTGCACGGCCGGATCGGGCCGCACGAACCACTCCCGGTCCGCAGCTGGAATGTAGATCGGCGCACCGAAAGCGTGCGCGTACTCCACCGCCACTCCATAAAAGTGCGGGTGCGAAATCGCGAGCCCCTTCACTCCGCCCATGTCCTGCAGTGCTTTGACTGTCGCGTCGTCGATATAGCTGATCATGTCCCACAGGAAGTTCCCGCCCTCGGTCCGAACCAGCACCGCCCTCTGCCCGATCGCAAACCGGGGAGTCGTGAAGATGCTGACAACCCCCGGGTCCGTCTCGACGATCCGGTTCGATCGCCCTTCCACCCGCATCTCCTCCAGCGTTGTCCACTGCTGCCCGCCTCGGCCCACGTACTGCCGCTCGTCCTCGCAGATGATGCAGCGCTCCGGCGGCGCCTCGCTCTCCGCGTGCTGCGCCCCACAGGTCTTGCAGATGTAAGCCGTCAAACGCAGGTCCTTGATCGCATCGTGCAGGTGTCCAGTAGGAGATTGGGTACCTGGGTCCACTTGTGTGTGCCCCGGATCGAGTTTCCGCGCTACTTGGTCCCTGACGCCAGCAGCGGAACCCCCATCAGCGATACCCTCCCATCCGCCCGGCCTTGCGTTGCCGCCTGACTGATCTCCCGCGACGCCGTTTCCTGGTCCTCTGGCGAAAGCCCCCGAAAGATGGTCTGGAGAGGGCCAGCGGTCTCAAGCTGGTAGGCCCACCACTCCTGTGCGGAATCGAACACCGCCATCGGCAACTCCATCCTTTCGACGCTCACGTCCCGGAAGCCGGCTTGTTCGACTGCAGCCCCTAGTTTTCCCTGGTCCGCGAACGAAAAGGGGCCGCCCGGGGCCATCGGGTCCTGCAACGGTGGTCCGCCATAGTACTTGCGAAGGATGCCCATCGGCAGGCTTATCCAGGGGTTCTCCTCCGGAGGCCCCCAGGTTGCGACCACAATGCGGCCACCCGGCTTCAGTGCACGGTTGGCCTGTTGCAGGCACCGCACCGGCTCTGGCATGAACATGATCCCCCAGCGGCAGGTCACCGCATCGACTGACTCCGCAGGGACGTCGATCTCCTCTCCGTCCACCTGGCGGAACTCGATGTTCGAGAGGCCCTCGTCAGCGGCCTTCCCGCGCGCCACCTCGAGCATCTCCGGCGCCTGGTCGGTTGCCAGCACGAACCCACCTTCCCCGACGGCCTTCGCCGCGGGGATAGCCGGCTCGCCGGTCCCGCAAGCGATGTCCAGCACGCGCCTGCCTGCCTGGATTCCCGCTAGGTCAAGCATTCGCCGGGTAACTGCTTCTGTCCGTTCCCGGATTACCGCGTCCTGCTTCTTCCAGCCCTCCGCGGCACGTCCCCACTGCTGCTTCTGCTGCTGCTTGATCGTGTTTGAGTCTGCCTGCGTCATGATTGCCTCCCCGGGCTGCCTGCGATTCTCTCGAGAGCGCAGTATACACAAGGGGCCAGGGGCTAAGCCCCTGGCCCCCTTGCTTGAGTGGCAATCTTACGGGTTGCTCATCACCTGCTGCGCCTGCGCGTGGTCCGGCATGTACGCGATCGCCCGGTTCAGCGCGTTCAGCAACGCCTTCGACGACGCGACGATGATGTCCGTGTCGGCAGACCGC
Source organism: Chloroflexota bacterium (assembly GCA_036741795.1). Classification (GTDB taxonomy): domain Bacteria; phylum Chloroflexota; class Dehalococcoidia; order SM23-28-2; family RBG-16-64-32; genus DATKKM01. The sequence continues at coordinate 4,628 of DAINRO010000087.1, read as the reverse complement.
CCGACGAACGTGCGGCCACCGACGTCGACGCGCACCGTCACCTCGCCCTGTGCGTCGATCCCCTCGGTCACGGCATTCACGGAGTACTCCAGCAACTGGTTCGGCACGCCGAGCAGCAGGTTGATCGCCTCGTACGCGGCGTCCACCGGCCCGGTGCCGGTCGCCGTCGTCTGGTGCTCCGCCCCGTCCGGCCCGATCAGCCGGATCGTCGCCGTCGGCACGAGCTGGTTCCCGCAAGAGACCTGCAGCAGGTCCAGCTTGTAAACCTCCTCCGTCGCCCTGCGCTCCCCTGAGACCAGCGCGTCGAGGTCGCGGTCGTCGATCTCGCCCTTCTTGTCGGCCAGGTCCTTGAACGACGCGAAGAGATTGTCGAGCTCGGCGTTCGTCAGCTCGTAACCCAGGTCGTCCAGCCGTGACTTCAGTCCGTGACGGCCGCTGTTCTTGTTCAGCACCAGTTGCGTCGCCTTCGGCAGCCCGATGTCCGCCGGGTCGATGATCTCGTACGTCTCACGCATCTTCGTGACACCGTGCTGATGGATGCCTGACTGGTGCCGGAACGCGTTCACACCCACGATCGCCTTATTGGGCTGTATTCCCATTCCCGTTAGTTGTGACACCAGCCGGCTCACGCGGTGGATCTGCGTCGTGTCCAGGTTCGTCGACAGGTGAAAGAAGTCAGGGCGCGTCTTGATCCCCATCACCACCTCCTCCAGCGACGCATTCCCGGCGCGTTCGCCAATCCCGTTCACGCACGTCTCCACCTGGCGCACACCGGCCAGCACAGCTGCCAAACTGTTGGCCACGGCCAACCCCAGGTCGTTGTGGCAGTGCACGGAGATCCGCGCCTTGTCGATGTTCGGCACGTTCGCCTTGATGTCTTCGATGAACTGCGCGAACTCGGACGGGATCGCGTATCCGACGGTGTCCGGGATGTTCACGGTGGTGGCGCCCGCGTCGATCACTTCCGTCAGCATCTGGTAGACGTACTCCGGCACGGAGCGAGTCGCGTCCATCGGTGAGAACTCCACGTCGTCGCAGTAGCCCTTCGCCCGCGCCACCATCTCCCGCGCCATCTCTCGCACCCGCTCCTTGTCCTTCTCCAGTTGGTGCATGATGTGGATATCGCTGCTCGAGAGGAACACGTGGATCCGCGGCCGCTCGGCGTGCTGCACTGCTTCCCAGCAGGCGTCCACGTCGCCCGGAACCGCCCGCGCAAGCCCCGCGATCACCGAGCCGCGCACTTCATTCGCGATCGCCGTCACCGACTCCAGGTCGCCCGGCGACGAAGCCGGGAACCCGGCCTCAATGATGTCCACGCGCATGCGTTCCAGCGCCCGCGCAATCTCCAGCTTCTCCTCGACGTTCAACGCCACACCGGGCGATTGCTCGCCGTCGCGCAGCGTCGTATCGAAAATCAGTACCTTGTCTTCGTTTGCCATCTTTCTCAACCTTCCCTAAATCGTATTCGGAACGTAGCGGAAGGCTTCAGCCTTCCAAATGCCACTCTCGGCCCTCGTCTCGTTAAACGAGCGAGGGCCGGCTAAGGTTGAGGCTTAACACCAGGGCGTGAAGAGCCCTTCCGCACCGTAAACGGTGCGGCATTGGTGCGTTTTCGTCGATTGCCGCACCGTTTACGGTGCGGTGCTCGGGGACAGCACTACCAGTCATACTTCTCCGGCCTGTCCTTCTGAGTCCGAATGTACTCTCGAACCGCCGTCAGTGCAGTACGAGGCACGATCTTCGAGCCATATCGCTTCTGCCAGAGATGGGCCGAGCCGGCATCGAGCTTCCAGTCCGGCATCGTCTGACCGACAGCATGTGATGAACCGCCTTTAAGCAGATTCATTGTCCGGGACAACTCCGCAGGTCGATCCAGGTCAAGCAACATGTGGACGTGATCAACCATTGTCTCGCATTCAATGACGCGAATACTGTGTCGATCTGCTACATCGAACAAGGCGTGCTTTACCACTTCCTCGAAATGGCCATTGAGCAGCCATTTGCGCCTTTTGATCGCGAACCAAACGTGAAAGAACATCGCCGCCATGCCGCACCGTTTACGGTGCGGTGTCCACTCAACAACGCAAGAACGATTCTGTCCATAGCCACCTGGCACACCATCTCCGTTACGCCGAAGGGGGCGTCTCCCCTTCCTTGGTACTCTGCCCGTCTGTCGGCATCGAATATCCACTGCCGGACGATCCGTACCACGGAGACTTCGCGGGCTCCCCAGTGGGGCCCGTCGCTGGCGCTCCCGGGGTCTCACCCTCCGCGCTCGGCGGAGCGAACCTGCTCCCGGGTAGCGGAATCGGCTCCTCGCTCTCGGTCAGCGCTGTAGGCTGCTGCCCAGCCGGTTCTTGGTTCTGGGTTCTTGGTTCTTCGCTCTGGCTAATGGCTACCGGCTCCTGACTGCTCGCTACTGGCTGCTGGCCAGATGGTTCTACTTCCGCCTTCCCCTTCTTCAGCCACGGCATCATCGCCCGCAGGTCGCCTCCCACCTGCTCGATCAGGTGATTGGCCTCGGACCGTCGCATCGCATTGAAGCTGGGGCGGCCAGCCTGGTTCTCAATGATCCACTCGCGGGCGAACTGCCCGTTGCGGATGTTCTGAAGCACCTGCTTCATGTTCTGCCGCACGTGATCGTCGATGATCTTCGGTCCGCGCGTGTAGTCGCCGTATTCCGCCGTATCGCTGATCGAGTAGCGCATGTAAGCCATGCCGCCCTCGTGCATCATGTCCACGAGCAGCTTCAGTTCGTGCATGCACTCAAAGTAGGCGATCTCCGGCTGGTACCCAGCCTGGACGAGCGTCTCGAACGCAGTCTTCACCAGCGCCGTTACGCCGCCGCAGAGCACCACCTGCTCGCCGAAGAGGTCCGTCTCGGTCTCCTCCTCGAACGTCGTCTCGATGATCCCGGCCTTGGCGGAACCGATCCCGGCGCCGTACGCCAGCGCCAGTTCCTTGGCGTTCTCGCTCGCGTTCTGGTGCACCGCTATGAGAGCGGGAACGCCGATCCCCTCGGTGAAGAACTCTCGTACCTTGTGACCGGGAGCCTTCGGGGCGATCATCGTCACGTCCACGTCGCTCGGCGGCACGATCTGGTTGAAGTGGATGTTGAAGCCGTGAGCGAACATCAGCATCTTGCCTTTGCCCGCCTCTTCCAGCGCCGGCCCGATGCTCTCATCGTAGACCTGCTTCTGGATCTGGTCCGGAGTCAGCACCATAATGATGTCCGCCTCCTTCGCCACCTCTTCCACGGTCCCAACGCGCACGCCCATCTGCTGAGCCTGCTGCCAGCTCTTCGATCCGGGGTACAGACCCACCATCACGTTCATCCCGTTGTCCCGCAGGTTCAGCGCGTGCGCATGCCCCTGCGATCCAAACCCAACAACACCGATCGTCTTCCCTCGGATCAGCTCGATATTCGCGTCGTTCTCGTAATAAATCTTCGCCATTGGGCCTACTCCTCCAGGTATTACTCTTTACTCTTCGTCACCACGTGTGTACGCCGGGCGCGCGGTCCCACTGCTCGTCCTCCGGGATCTCGTGTGACACCTCGGAGCCTCGCACCATCGCCACCTTGCCCGTCCGCACCAACTCCACTATCTCGTAGTCCGCGAGCAGCGTAACCAGCGATTCGACCTTGATCGCTTCGCCGGTCACTTCAAGGATAAGCGTCTCCGGCCCCACGTCCAGCACTTCCGCCTTGAAGACCTCCGCGATGTCGATGATCTGGCTCCGCGTCGCCTTGTCCGCCTTCACCTTGATTATCGCCATCTCGCGCGCCACGATGTCCTCGTTGGACACATCGCGGATGTGGACCACATCCACCAGCTTGTCCACCTGCTTCACAACCTGCTCCGCGTTCGCGTTCGCGTCCACCACGAACGTCATCCGCGAGAGCCCCTCCACCTCGGAGTGGCCGACTGCCAGGCTTTCGATGTTGAAGTCCCGCTGCCTCCACTTGGAGACGATGCGGTTCAGCACGCCCGGCCGGTCTTCGACCAGGGCGATGATCAGGTGCGGCTTGATTGCCAGAACAGACTCAACAGTCATCAGACACCCACCTTCTCGCGCTCGATCGACGGCGCGTCGATAGTCTCGGACAGAGAGGCGCCCGGTGGGACCATCGGGTAGCAATTCTCATCGAACTTCACTTTGAAGTCGATGACCACCGGCCCATCGTGCGCCATCGCCTGCTGGATCACCGGCATCACCTGCTCCTTGGACTCCGCTCGCAGACCCAGCACCCCAAACGCCTCGGCCAGCTTCACAAAGTCCGGGTTCATGAGCGGCGTCGCCACCAGGTTGTTCTGGTAAAACAGCTCCTGCCACTGGCGAACCATCCCCAGCACCTGGTTGTTCAGGATCGCGAACTTGATCGGCCAGTTGTACTCCGCGATGGTCGCCAGTTCCTGCAGCGTCATCTGGAAGCCGCCGTCGCCGCAGATCGACCACACGGTCTCTCCTGGCGCCGCCACCTGCGCACCCATCGCCGCCGGCACCTCAAAACCCATCGTCCCCAGTCCGCCAGACGTTATCCAGCTGTTCGGCTTGTCGTACCAGAAGTACTGCGCCGCCCACATCTGGTGTTGCCCAACGCCAGTCACGACGTAGCAATCGCCGTT
>DAINRO010000086.1:0-6854 GCA_036741795.1 Chloroflexota bacterium | reverse complement strand
TTCGAGAACATCGGCGCCCAGCTCGCCAAGGAGATCGCCTCCAAGACCAACGACATCGCCGGTGACGGCACCACCACCGCCACCGTTCTCGGCCAGGCCATCGTCACCGAGGGTCTCAAGAACGTCGCCGCCGGCGCCAACCCGATGGCCCTGAAGCGTGGCATCGAGCAGGCCGCCGAAGTGGTTGTCGGCGCCATCAAGAAGAGCGCCATCAACGTCACCAAGCGCGAGCAGATGGCCCAGGTAGCCGCCATCTCCGCCAACAACGACGCCGAGATCGGCGAACTCATCGCCGAGGTCATGGAGAAGGTCGGCAAGGACGGCGTCATCACGGTCGAGGAGTCCAAGGGGATCAAAACCGAGACCGAGTTCGTAGAGGGCATGAGCTTCGACCGCGGCTACATCTCCCCCTACTTCATGACCAGCCCGGAGCGCATGGAAGCAATCATCGACGACCCCTACATCCTCATCACCGACAAGAAGCTCTCCGCCGTGGCGGACATCCTGCCCGTGCTGGAGAAGGTCCTCCAGAGCGGCAGCAAGAACCTGCTCATCGTCTGCGACGACTGCGAGGGGGAGGCCCTTGCCACGCTGGCCGTCAACAAGCTCCGCGGCACGATCAACGTCTGTGCCGTAAAGGCCCCCGGCTTCGGCGACCGCCGCAAGGACAACCTCGGCGACCTCGCCACGGTCACCGGCGGCGAATTGATCAGCGACGAACTCGGGCGCAAGCTCGACGCCGCTGAGCTCACCGACCTCGGCCGTGCTCGCCGTGTCGTCATTGGCAAGGAAGAGACCACCATCGTCCAGGGTGGCGGAGACGCTAAAGCCGTCTCGGGCCGCGTCGGCGCCGTCAAGGCCGCCATCGACGCCGCCACCTCCGACTGGGACCGCGAGAAGCTCCAGGAGCGCCTCGGCAAGCTCACGGGAAGTGTCGCCGTTATTAAGGTCGGCGCCGCCACCGAGACCGAGCTCAAGGAGCGCAAGCACCGCGTCGAGGACGCCGTCCAGGCCACCCGTGCCGCCGTCGAAGAGGGCATCGTCTCCGGTGGGGGCGTCGCCTTCATCAACGCTCTCTCCGCGCTCGACAAGCAGAAGCTGGCCGACGACGAAGCCACAGGCGCCGCTATTCTGAGGCGCGCCCTCGAAGAGCCCCTCCGCCGCATCGCTATGAACGCCGGCCAGGACGGCTCCGTCATCGTCCAGAAGGTCAAGAGCCTCAAGGCAGGCGAAGGTTACGACGCTGCCAACAACGACTACGGCAACATGGTCAAGAAGGGCATCGTCGACCCCGTCAAGGTCACTCGCTCTGCCCTTGAGAACGCGGTCAGCATCGCATCCATGGTTCTCACCACCAACTGCCTCGTCACCGAGATCCCGGAGAAGCGGGGCGCCATGCCCGCGCCGGCCATGTCGGACATGTACTAGGAATCGAACCACGAACAACCGTAGGGGCTTAGCAATCTGCGGATTGCTAAGCCCCTACACCGCGAACCCGGCCCGCGCCATCCACAATCCTTGTGGGCTCGCCACACATAACGGACGGCGGTGGTAGTACAATCGCCGTAGAGACCACATATTTTGTCAACGGAGCACGGAATGTTAATTGACCTCGAAGAACTGCGGAACGTCGTTGAGAACGCGGACGTCTTCACCGTCGGCTTTCGCCTCTTCCCCGAGCGGCTCCTTATCGACACGCGCAGCACTGACGAGGTCACGACAATGATCAGAGTGGTGGAGCCCGTCACCAGCGTCGAAGAGCGATTCTTCTGGCTCGGTAAAGAGCGCCCTGCCTTCGGTGTTCCCGAGAGCTTCAGCTTCTTCGTCTGGCCCCACTCCATCCGCTACTACGAGGAGTCCGGCCTCAGCGCGATGGTCCGCAATCGCGTGGGCCCCGATGCCGCTGACCAGGTGGACGAAGCTATCCAGCAACTAATCCACCTCGAACGTCTCGCCGAGCGCGACGCCATCACCGGCCGAAACTACCACACCCTCTGGGAGGCTACGCCCGCGGGTTAAGGAACAATAGGCAAAGAAACCGAAGGCCGGACTTCAGTCCGGCCTTTATCACTCCAAGGAGGATCATCATGCAGCAGCGCCCCATCAACCCCTGGACCTGGCAAGACAACTTCGGCTTTTCGCAAGGCGTCGAGTTCACCGGACAGCAGCGCGTGCTCCTCTGCGCCGGCCAGACCTCCGTAGACGAGAACGGCACTCCGGTCAACGGCGGCGACATGACGGCGCAAGTCAACAAGGCACTGGACAACCTGGAGGCGGTCCTCGCGAAGGCGGACATGACGCTCGCGAACGTCGTCCGCCTTAACATCTACACCACCGACGTCCAGGGAGTCTTCCCCGCCCTTCCCGCCTGGGCCGGACGCCTCAACGCCGCAGGCTGCAAGCCCGCCAGTACCCTCCTCGGCGTGAAGGAACTCGCATTTCCTGAACTGCTGGTCGAACTCGAAGCCACAGCCGTCGCCTGACGCCTCAATTCTGATGAGCCACTACGGGCCACTTCCCGCTCATGGTGAGGGAACTCGAGCCATAAGCGGCGCCGGGAGCTCCGCCTGACCCCATAAAGTCCCGTCTGCTAGCATTCCCCGCATGACCACGCTCCTCGGCGCCATCGACCTGGGCGGAACCAACGTCCGCGCGATCGTTGCGACGGCTGCGGGCGAGATCAAGGGTGCGGATAAGCGTCTCTCCCGCGCGGCCGATGGGCTCGACACCACGCTTGCGACCATGGAGGAGTGCCTCGGGGCGGCGTGCGCCGATGCGTCCGCGTCGGTCCGGGATCTTGGCGGCGTGGGCATCGCGTCGCCGGGCTGGGTCGATTCCAGGGGAGGCGTCGTCCCGGAGGCGCCTCAGTTGATCGGGTGGAAGAATATCCCCCTCGTGCGCATCATGAGTAAGCGGCTCGGCGTGCCCGTGATCCTGGAGAACGACGCCAACGCCGCGGCCCTGGGCGAGCACGTGTTCGGAGCAGGGCGAGGGGCGCGTCACCTGCTATACGTCACGGTCAGCACTGGCATTGGGGGCGGACTGATTATTGATGGCAAACTCTACGGCGGCGCCCGGGGTTCCGCGGGTGAAATTGGCCACACCATCGTCGATCCAGCCGGTCCGCGGTGTCCTTGTGGAAACAACGGGTGCCTCGAGATCATGGCCTCGGGCACAGCCATCGCCCGTAAGGCCGAAGAAGCGGCGGCCCAGGGCCGCTCGACGCGCCTCGCCCGGATCAAGGACAGGGAGGGGAGACTGAGCTCCAAACTGGTGGCCGAGGCGGCGGAGGCGGGAGACGAGGCGTCCCGCGAAATCTACGCCGAGGCCGGCCACATTCTGGGGATCAGCCTGGGAAACGCGGTAAACCTGTTGAGCCCGGAGGTCATCGTGATCGGCGGCGGCGTCGCAAAGTCGGCGCCCCTCTTCCTGCCGCAAGTGGAGGCGACGATGAAGGAAGTTGCCCTGGGAGAGCCGCTCAAGCACGTCCGCCTGGCCATCTCGGAATTGGCCGACCACTCCGGCGCACTGGGGATGATCGCGCGGATGACTAAGGCGGGCGAACAGCGCTAAGACAGACTCAGGGGCTAGATGCGGCGCCGTGCGAGGACAAGGCCGCCACTGAGCATCACCGGCACCGACAGTAGCAGCGCGACGAGCCAGATCGGGAATGTGGTTCCGCCGCCGGATCCAGTTACGCCGATCGTCACCTCGCCACCCACCGAAACCGCCTCCGGTGTGTTCACGATCGTGCACTGGAAGTTGCTCACCGGCACCATCTCGCAGTTTGTCTCGTCGGCAGAGTAGCCAAACGGAACGGCCTCGGTCGCCGTGCAAGTCGTGTTGGGCTGGACTTCCACGACGAAGTCTGCGGGGTCACCCTCGGAGGCTGTGCCGTCGACGACTGAGATCACCTGGCCGGGAGAGCAGGCGAGGGCGATGCCGACTGGCGCCGGGTTGTCGTCAGTGAAGTCCTTGAACACCTGGAAGGCTACGTCCGGGAAGTCGAGCGTGTTGACGATCGTGCAGGTGCCGACCGTCACGAGCGCGCTGCACGTGCCCGAGGAGGTGTAGTTCGCCGGAATGGGCATCTCCGTCGCGGTGCAGTTCGGGTTCCCGACGACGGCGATCACCGTGAACACTGCCGGACTCGACTCGGAGGCAAGCTGCGATGAAGGCGTCACGGTGAAGCCGGGGCAGGAGAGCTGCACCATCACCGAGGCAGGGTTGTTGTCGCTGAAGTCCTTGACGACGGTGAAGTCTTCGGTGATGGCGGTGTTCGTGATCGTGCAGTTGTGACTGCCAGCAGGCATGATCGCCACGTTGGCGCAGCCCGCCTCGTTACCGTTGTACCCAGGAGGCGCGGACTCTGTGGCGGTGCAGGTGGCTGGCGTGGTGAATCCAGTAATCGTGAAGACGGCGGGCGATCCCTCGGATGCGTTCGCGTTCGGCGGACTGACGGTCCCACTGCTGCACGTCACCGTGATGACGACGATGATGGATGGGTTGTCAGGCACAACGTCCTTGTAAACGGTGAACATCGCCTGGTTGAGCGTGTTGATGATGGTACAGGTGTGGTTGCCGCCGGGCGTGATTGCGATGTTGGCACAACCCGCCTGGTTGGCGGTGTAGCCCGGCGGGACAGCCTCCGTCGCCGTGCAAGTCGTCCCGAGGTTGAAGCCGGTGACCGTGATGTTCGCGCCGTCCGACTCGGAGGCCGTGCTATCGCTGATGGAGACAGTGCCCGAGGTGCAGGCAACCGCGATCGTCACGTTCGCCGGGTTGTTGTCCGAGAAGTCCTTGTTGACCGTTATGTTGGCGGTCCGCAGAACGTTCACGATTTGGCAGATGCCGGTGTTCAGGGTCGCATTGCACGTCCCGGAGGAGTCGTACCCGTTCGGAATGGGTGATTCCGTCGCCGTGCAGTTCGGGTTGCCGCTGTAGCCAGTCACCGTAAAGTTCGCGGGCGTGGCCTCGCTTGCCGGTGCCGACGCGGGCGCGACGATCCCGCTGGCACAGCTCAGGCTCACTGTGACGGACCCGGGTGCATCCGGCTGGAAGTCTTTTTGGACCGTAAACGGCTTCTGAAGCGCGTTGATGAAGGTGCACTGGACGATGTCCAACACTCCGATCTGGATGTTGTTCACGGCATTGCCCGATGGAACGCCCTCGGCACCGTTGCCAACGGACATACACGACGCCTGGATCAAGGCATACCCCGATTGGACGGTCTCCACGACGTTGACCGTCGCCATATCGTCCCCACCGAGCGAGATATCGGATACGAAGTAGCCATTTATGTCGGTGAATCCGGAGGGCGGCACAGCCGCGTCGCCGCCACCGCTCGTCACGCTCACGTTGAAGAACCAGTTCTGGGTGCTCGTCTGGTCGCCGGTGGTCAGCGGGTTGCCGTCGGCGTCGATGAGCTTGTGGACGCTGACCTGGCCGCCACAGAGATCCGTGGCGAGTTCGAACAGCTCGTCTTCGAGGTCGGCGAAAGGAGTGACCGTTACGGCGTCGAAACTGGATATCGACTCCAGGTTCGAGATGTCAGGGTCCGGGCCGAGCCCATATGCGAGGATCCGGATGCCGGCCTGCTTGGCGAGATCCGCCTGGGCGATGGCCGCGTGCATGGCTGCCTGTTCGCCGACGAGAGCACCCGGGTCGCCCGTGGTGTTGGGGTCGCCGTCGGAGGCGAAGATGATTAGGTCCGGCTTGTCGTTGCGGTGCGGGAAGAGGTTGCGTGCGTCGCGCAGGGCGTCCTCCCAGTTCGTGAGTCCGCTGGGCGTGAAGGCGTTGACGGCATTGTGGAGATTGGTCGTGTTCGCTGTGAAGCCTTGTGTCACGGTGGCCTGGGTGTCGAAGTCGACGACGGCCATGTTAGTGGGAGTACCGGGGAGGAGCGCGTCGATGAACGCATTGAAGGCGTCCTTCTGGTCCTGCAGTTCGGTGCCGTCGATGCTGCCTGAGGTGTCCGCGACGAGCGCGATATCAAGTCCGCAGGTAGAAGGGAGCGCGGGGTTGAGGGCAACCTCGGTGTAGGTAGTGTCGGTGTTGACGACCGTCATCACTACTCGCGTAGCGGTTCCCACCCCTGCGGTTGTTCCGGTGACCCTGACGAACAACTTATCGGTCTCGGCCTGGGTGAACTGCAAGGCGCTCAGGTTGTAGGAGTAAGTGGTCGCAGATCCCGTTAGGACGGTTGTAGGAGGCAGGCCGACCACTGTGCCGCCCTCCGTGACGACATCGACCTTGATGGTCGCTGCCTTAGTGCCCGTCTTGTAGGCGCGGTAGCGGACGTTGAGGTCGGTCAGTTTCGCCTGGAAAACCGAGGCGTCGAGCATGTGGAACTCGCTCTGGGAACTAATCGTGTCAATTGGAGTCTGGATGAAGTCGGCGTCGATCGGCGCGTCGACATCCTCGTCGAGGACTGCCGAGCAGGCGGTGGAGATCACGCCATTGCAGGACGTCGCCACATTGTTCGTCCAACCGCCCGCATTCGTCTTATCTGAAACGGGGAAAAGAGTACCGCTAGCCGCACCCGCGGAATCGAAGTACTGGAAGTAACCAAAGATCACCGCGCCGATCGCCAGGGCGACGAGAATCAAGACGGGAAGCGCGCTCTTGCTGCGCGGGGCGGGCAACCTCAACTCTTTTATCATTTGCATTGCCTCGCTTTGCCAATGGCAAAGAGAGCACGGACAAATGCCAGAAGTGGGTTAGCCGAGTCTCCCAGTCCGCAGCCGACAACGCATTAGATACGCATCAGCACGAGAGATCGCACGAAGCACCGCACCCCCAGAACTCGCTCGTGTGGGCGTATTCTGCGCCCCGTAACATGCGTTGTCAAGTGG
>DAINRO010000085.1:1589-6894 GCA_036741795.1 Chloroflexota bacterium | reverse complement strand
GATCCTGGCGGAGCGGTCCCAAGCTTCGCGTGGCAGGGAATGCAGAACCGCGAGGAGATCTTTGCGCTGTTTGGCAAACGCCCGGAAGGAAGGCCCGAATTCGAGATCGGGGTAGTCAGTGGTCTCCATGTAGGTGCGGGGGTTGGTGGTGCGAATCGTGGGGTGATCCTCGGCGAGCACGATGGCGAGGGCGCCGCCGCGGACATCGGCGCAGGCCCGCAGGTGAGCAAGCACGTCGTTGACGGACCACTCGTCCGGGCTGGGACGACGGCGAAGTTCGGCCGCCGAGAGACCGGTGGTGGCAGATTGAATCCGCGCGGGGGTCTCCGCGAGCAGGCGCAGGGCTTGCTCGGCGGTCAGCAGTCTTGACTTCATGTACGACCGTGCTCTGAAGGGACAGTGTCAGCCGGCCTCGCCGCTGACTTGTTCGGCCCAGGAAGAGGCGTTGCTCTCTCCATCCAGAAAGGGGCGCACCGTCTCGGCCAGGCGGGGCGATACGAAGAGGTCGTAGTGCGTTTGGTCCGGGATGATGGCGAGGCGGTTCTGGGGCATGTGCTCGCGCTGCCAGCCGGCGTCCTTCAGGCCTCCGCCGAGGATGTGGTAGAAGTCGACGATGTGCTCGAGACGGAACATGTCGCTGTCTGCGAAGACGAGCATGACCGGCATGCGGAGCGTCTTGACCTCGTCCGACCAGTCGAAGTCGGTGCGCATGAGTGCGCCCATCTGGTCGAGGAGGGCGGGGAATTCGGAGGGGTCTGGGGCGATTGCCTCGTAGGACTGGTACATCGGCGTGTCTTTCATCATGTCGGCCATTGCGGCGCCGACGGCCGCCTGCTGGGGGAGCATCTCGGGGTGGAAGCCGTCCCGGGCGTAGCCGGCGGAAGCGACCGCGAGCCGCCGCACCATGGCGGGGTGCTGGATGGCGAAGCGGAGCGCAACGACGCCGCCCATGGAGTATCCGAACACGTCCACTTGCTCGAACCCGAGTTCGCGGACGATGACGGCCATGTCGTCGCCCATGCCGATGTGGGTAATGGGACGCTTGCCGAGGGATGTGCGGCCGTGGCCGTGGAGGTCGACGCAGATGGCCTGCCTGCCTTTGGCGAGCATGTCCAGCACCGGGCCGAACATCTCGATCTGGCCGAGGCCGCCGTGGAGGACGAGGAGCGGCTCGCCCGAGCCTCGAAGCTGGTAGTAGTAGTTGACGCCGTTGACGTCGATGTAGCCGTCCTGGATCTCAGGGGTCGTCATGTGCCGAAGTGTGACGGGTGCGTCGTGGAGGGGTCAAGAATTCGAGAGCCTATCGCGGTCAATCCGCCACGTGGAATCGTCATCGGCAGGGCACCCCGCGCGCTTGCAGCCGCCGCTTCCAAAGATCAGCAGGTTCTTCCGCGAACATCGAGACGAGCACCTCGGCTAGATGGCCATCCTCGGGCGCTTCCTTCACTGCCTCCCAACCTTCGTAGGCAAGTTCAGGGCGGCCGAGGCAATGCGCCAACGCTTGCCATTGCTCCGCGCTCCGAACGTCAATTGCGATCTCGCCTTCCAGGCAGCGGTAGGTGCGTGCCGTCGGTGAGGTGCCCACGGATTCAGGTTATCTCACAACGGATGGGGAACGGATAAACGGATGGCATGAGGTGCGGATGTCAGCGGCTGCTATCATCGGGCCATGCGCGCGCTGAACCGGCCGACGAGTTGGTGGGGGTGGCACTGGGAGCCGCCCACGCCGATGTCGATCATCGAGCTGATCGAGGCGGGGAACATGGATTCGCGGCTGGCGGCGCTGTTCTGGGTGGCGATGGAGAAGGGGGCGTCGTTGATCATTGCGGCGGAACCGCCCTCGTCCGGAAAAACGACGACGCTGAGCGCGCTGATGTCGTTCACTCACCCAGACACCTTCGTCTACTTCACCCAGGGCGAGGGGGAGCAATTCCTGCTGCCGCCGGTCACCGAGGCCCATCACACGTACATCCTCGTCAACGAGATGAGCGACCACATCCCGGTTTACACGTGGGACGACAACGCCCGCCAGGTGTTTCGGCTGCTATCGGAGGGGTACCGGCTGGGGACGACGATGCACGACGAGACGGCGGAAGGCGTCCTTGGCCAGCTCGAGGGGCAACTGGCGATCCCCCCGTCGCACATCTCACACCTTACCTTCGTTGTCCCGATGTACATCGGGCGGCGCGAGGGGTCCGGCATCATCCGGCGCGTCCAGGAAGTGACGATGCTTCAGCAGAAGGGGGACGGGTACAAGCTGATGAAATGCGCGGAGTGGGATTCGGCGGCGGACACGTTCGCCGTGCTGAAAGACGAGAACGCGCTGCGGGCGTTTAGTGCATGGGCGGAAATGACCCCGGAGGAAGTAGAGGCTCAGCTCAGGGAACGTGCCGCCTTTCTCGATGACCTGCGAGCACGGGGTTTGCGCGAGATCCCGGTCGTGACGGAGGCGATCCTGGAACGTGGGGGCTGGTCGCCGGTGCAAGAGTCAGAAGGTTAGAGCGCGAGTAGCTGGTCCGCGGCCGCTTGCCAATTGGTGAAGTCGGGATAGGTCGCAGTCGCGCCGCTGGCACGTAGCACCTCTTCGGAGTCGTGGCCAGTGGCGACTCCGACGCTCTTCGCGCCGTTTGCGGTGGCAGCGGTGATGTCGTGCGGAGTGTCGCCGACGACGACTATGTCCCCAGGCTTTGCGCCGTTTGCGACGTTACGGATGGCGTCGGCGACGACGTCGGCGCGGTCGAGGCTGATCTCGCCGTAGCCGCCAGCGGTGAATAGGCCGCCAAGGCCGTATGCTTCGATCTTGATGTGCCCGGCGCGGCTGAAGTTGCCTGTGGCGAGGCCCACGGTGGCGCCGAACTCTACCAGGGCACGGACAAGTTCGGGAAACCCTGGATTAACGTGTCCTTTGGAGCGGCAGAGTTCGATGGCGCCGGGTAGAAGCTCGTAGTAGAGGGACGTATAGGTAGCCATGTTCTCGGAAGCCGATCCGTCCACGCCGTGCTTACGCAGTGCCTCCTCGAGGATGTAGAGGTCCGTGCGGCCGCTGAACTCGATGCCCGAAAAGCCGTCAGGGATGCCGTATAGCTCCTCGAACGCCTGACTCATGGCAACGCCGCCGGCGCCGCCGGTGTAGAGCAGGGTGTTATCGATATCGAAGAGGACGACGCGGGCCAAGCGGGCGCTACTTCTCGACCGGCTCGCCGGCCTTAACCCAGGCGTCGGTGCCGCCCTCGAGGTTATAGAGCTCCGTAAGGCCGGCGGCGGCGGCCATCTCGGCGGCGAGCGCCGATCGCTGACCGACGGCGCAGACGAAGATCAGGTCCTTATCCTTCGGGAGTTCTTCGCGGCGTGCGTAGACGGTATTGACGGGGATATGGCCGGCGTTCGGGACGTGGCCGCCGGTAAATTCGTGCATTTCGCGGACGTCGATGACGACAGCGCCCTTGTCCATCATCTCCTTGGCTTCGTCAACGGAGATGCGGGTAAAGGGTTCTCTGGGGTCCTTGGTTGCCATTGGGATGGGGCTCCTCTTTTCGGAAGTGTTCGCTTCTCTTATTGTAGCGCGAGGGTGACCAAATATCACCAGGAAGGGAAGATTCCCATGGCCGAACAAGCACAAATAGACGAACTCCGGACGAAGATGCGCGAGCAGCGCGGGAAGTTACTGGCGCTGCTGGAGGGATTGTCCGAGGAGGAAGCGGAGCGCTCGACGACGGGAGAAGGTGAGTGGAGCGCCAAGCAGCAGATGTCGCACCTGTGCGAGATGGAGTCGGCTTACCGGGCGTGGGTAGGCGCCGCGCTGGCCGAGGACGGCGCGAACGTGGATGGTGTGCGCGGCGAGCCACCGGCAATCCCGCTGGAGCGGGCCCAGGGAAATAGCGTCGCGGACCACGTTGGGGAGATGCGGCGGCAGCGGGCGGAGACCGACGCGATGATCGACGGGATATCGGCCGCGGACTTTGACCGAAGGGCGAGCAACCGGCTGTTCGGGTCGCTGACGGTGATGCAGTGGCTGCGGAGCTATTACCGACACGATCGCATGCACTGCGACCAGTTGCGCGGCGAAGAGCCGGACTATAAGCCGCAATACGCCGGTGGGCGAGAGCCGGACCAGCGGCGGTGAGACGGCCGCGGGTCTTCGTATCCCGGGGCTTGCCGGGACGAGCGCTCGAATATCTTGCCGAGCACGCCGACGTGGACGTTTGGCCGGGTGAGATGCCGCCAACCGGACCCGAGCTGGCGTGGCGGGCGGCGGACTGTGACGGGATCCTGTCGCTGCTGACGGAAAGGATCGATGCCACGCTGCTGGACAAGACGCCGTACGTTTTGGTCGTCAGCAACATGGCGACGGGGTTCGACAACGTCGATGTCGCGGCGGCCAATGAGCGGAACGTATTGGCCACGCGGACGCCCGGGGTGCTGGCAGAGACGACGGCGGACTTTGCATTCGCGCTCATCCTGGCAGCGGCGAGAAGGGTGGTGGAGGGCGACCGATACACGCGTGAGGGATCCTGGAAGACGTGGGGGCCGGAGACGCTGCTGGGGCAGGATGTGTACGGCGCGACGCTGGGAATCGTTGGAATGGGCGGGATCGGAATGGAGGTTGCGAAGCGGGCGCAAGGGTTTGGCATGCGGATCCTCTACAGCAGCCGGCGACGGAAGAAGGAGGCCGAGGCTCAGACGGGTGCGAAGTTCGTGCCGCTACCGAGGCTGCTGGCAGAATCGGATATCGTCACGCTGCATGCACCGCTCACGGACGAGACGCACCAGATGATCAACGCTGAGTCGCTTGGGACGATGAAGACAACGGCGGTGCTGGTGAACACCGCGCGTGGCGGGCTCGTGGACCAGGCGGCGCTCTACGAAGCACTGCGCGACGGGATCATTGCCTACGCGGCGCTGGACGTGACCGATCCGGAGCCGATGGCTCCGGACG
This sequence comes from Chloroflexota bacterium, assembly GCA_036741795.1. Classification (GTDB taxonomy): domain Bacteria; phylum Chloroflexota; class Dehalococcoidia; order SM23-28-2; family RBG-16-64-32; genus DATKKM01. The sequence continues at coordinate 1,958 of DAINRO010000085.1, read as the reverse complement.
ATCCGCTGCTGGCGCTGGAGAACGTGATCGTGACGCCGCACATCGCCAGCGCCAGCGTGGCGACGCGGTCGCGGATGGCGATGCTGGCAGCGGAAAACCTGGTGACGGCGCTTCGGGGAGAGGTGCCGGAGCACACGGTGAATCCTGAGATCACGGAGGCGTGGCGGAAGCGCGTCGCGGCGTCGCTCGCTTGACGTTGCCGGAAATACGGTGCTAACTTCCGGCTGAACCGATAGCGTAGGCCCGGCCCATTGTGGCAAGGGCCTGTTTGTTTTTGGGAAGCGTTGGGTACATGGTCTCAGACGACGACGTAGGCAATCTCTGGCTGGCGCAGGCGCTGTGGGACGTTGGCGCTGTGCAGTTCGGCGA
>DAINRO010000085.1:0-1489 GCA_036741795.1 Chloroflexota bacterium | reverse complement strand
AACGGCAGCCGGATCTTCGTCGAGGGGCAGTACAACCCCGAGGAAACGGTGATGCTGATCGATGACCTCGTGACGAGCGGCGGCGGCATCCTGGAGACGGCGGACTTCCTCAAGCGGAACGCGCGGCTGGACGTGTACGACGTGCTTGTGCTACTCGACCGGCAGGAAGGGGCGCGTGAAGCGCTGCGGAGGCACGGGTACAACCTGATATCGATCCTGGGGCTGGAGACGATGCTTAACTACCTGCTGGCGAAGGAACTGATCGATGGGGAACAGCACGAGGCGAGCATGGAGTACGTGAAGGCGAAGCGGGAGGAGCGGACGGGGTAGTAGGCCACACCGGGACCATCGGAAAGGTCTACAATTGTTGCCGGGGTGAGAAGGAGGTTCGTGATGTCACGATACCTGGTAGTTGCCCATCAGACTGCAGCCAGCCCCGAACTTTCTGGCCGTGATCGAGTCAACGGCCCGTGCGGAACCCGATGCCGAGTTCGCCATCCTCGTCCCCGCGACGCGGGTCGCCCATCAGCTGACCTGGGTCGAAGGAGAGGCGAAGGCCGTGGCCGAAGAGACCGCGGAACGCGCGGAGGAAGAGTTCGAGCGCCGTGGCGCGAAGGTGGTGAGAACCGCTGTCGGCGACGAGTCGCCACTTCTTGCGATCGCCGACGAATTGCGCGACTTCCCGACCGAGTACAAGGCGATCATGGTCTCGACGTTCCCGCCCGGGATTTCCCGCTGGCTGGGGTTGGATCTGCCGCACCGAGTGGAACGCCAGTTCGGGCTGCCGGTAAGGCACGTCGTCGCTCAGCGTCGAGAGGTCGCAGCCAGGGCGGAGGCGTAGGTCAGAGCAAGCGGCGGATGGCCTTGCGGCCGGGGCGGGGGTCGTAGCTGGACTTGAACTGCTCTAGCGAGGTGCGCTCGATGAGGTACTTTCCGGCGAAGAGGGTGGCCGGCACCTTCTTCTGCTTGATCAGCCGGCGCAGACTCTGAGGGTGGATGTTGAGCACGCGGGCCGCATCCACGAGGTCGAGGTAATTGTCAAAGGGCTCTGCTACCATCGCATTTCTTCGCCTGCGGTAATCCGCTGAGACGCGTGCGCTATTGTCGTTCTGCTCGCTGGCGGTTGTCAACATTATGGTGTCAGGGCTTAACGGTAGGACGTGGGTGCTATCCTTACGTTAATGCCTGACCAGCACAAGAACGGCGACCAGCAGCCGTTCATGACCACCTCCAGCCGGCCGATTGAGCGGCTGTATGGGCCTGATGGGCCGGTGGATGAGCGGATTGCCGAGCCCGGGCAGTATCCGTACACCCGCGGCGTGCACGCGAGTGGTTACCGCGGGAAGCCGTGGACGATGCGGATGTTCGCGGGGTTCGGGAGTGCGGAGGAGACGAACGAGCGCTTTCGCTACCTGCTTTCGCAGGGGAATAGCGGCCTTTCCATCGCCTTCGACATGGCGACTTTGTACGGCTACGACACGGACGCCCC
>DAINRO010000084.1:0-6952 GCA_036741795.1 Chloroflexota bacterium | reverse complement strand
CGAAGTAGATCGCGCTCACCGGGCACACCGTCTCGCACGCCGCGCAGTCGATGCAGGTCTCCGGGTTGATGAAGTACTGCCCGTCCTCCTCCGCGGAGTGGATGCAGTCCACCGGGCAGACATCCACGCAGGACGCATCCTTCGTGCCGATGCAAGGTTCCGTGATTACGTACGTCATGTCAGGTTGGCGCCCATTTTACGCGCTGCCGAGCTAGCGGCTCAATGGCACTCGCCTCACACGTGCAGGAGTAGAATGGTGTGGTAGAGAAGATGAACTCACGCCTCCTAACTCAGTTGGTTGTTGGCGGAACCGTCATCGTAGTGACGGCGGGCGTCGGCATTTTCGTTGGCCTGAACGCAAACGGCAGTGAGCCGAACGTCGCGTACCGACCACCAGCGGTCGCGGAACGCTCCCCCACAGCTGTTCCGGTGAGCCCGGAGGCGGTGGCCTCGGACAGCCCTCAGGTTCAACCGACCGTGACACCAACCGCAACAAGCGTCGCCGTGACCATCAACGGCTTTGAGTATGAAATGCCGGCGGGCACTCGCGTCGGTCAAGGTCACATCAGCGAGGGGGTTGGAACCGTACGAACCATCACTTACGACTCAAATCCCCTAGCTGCGGGAGAATCATGGATACAGCTAAGCGGCGGAGAGATACGGCGAGCGAATATCCTTCCAGAGGACTGGAGCGTGTTTGAGGCGATGGTCACCGCCAGGGGCGGGACGCCGACTCCGACTCCAACGAATTTCGACATTGTGATCGCGGGTGAAACTATTCGATTGCCTGCAGGGATGAAGCTGTATGATATGCGCCCTGGCGAGGGTCCAGTGGACACGGACCGCCGGATAACGTTTCTTGCATACTCCACGGGGGCGACCAACGTCTGGGACGTATCCAGGCTGTATTTCGAGATGGACACTGGACGCGTACTGAAGGACGAAATCCTGCCCAAACACACCTCCACCTTTCAACCGGTCATCGACGCCCTCGCAGGCATCTCGGAGTAGTCGTCGTCGCTACTCCCGCACCACCCCCCGCTTGGTCACCACCACCTCGCCGTTGACCCGCGCCTGGCACGCCAACCGCACCCTCCCCGACCGCACCGCACCCTCGCCGCGGTCCTCTGCCAGCGTCTTGAACTCGCCCCGGCCCATTTCGTCCAGGTTCTCGCCGCCCTCCTCGACCATGCAGGCGCAACTCGTGCAAATCCCCTGACCGCCGCACGTCGTCGGCCAGTAGTATCCGGCGTCGTGCGCGGCGTCCATTATCGTCTGGCCTTCCTCGGCCTCGAACAAGATCTCCTCGGGCAACACTCGCACTGTGGGCATCGAGCCCATCGTAGCAGAGCGGCTAGCGTCTACTCGGACGCCTGCCCGAGTGTTTCATCCGTGCAATCTGTGGTTTACTGGCCTCAGACTCAGGAGGTGCCCGCATGAAGCCAATCCCCGAGGGGACTGCCGACGAAATGATCATCGAGACAACGCCCGATATGGGCGTGAAGCACCTCCCAATGCCCATGTATTCCACCCCCACGATGGTCGCCCACTTCGAGGGTCTCTGCCTGAAGATGATGCTCCCGTTCCTCGAGTCCACCGAGAGCTCCGTCGGCTACAAGGTCGACATTAAACACTCCGCTCCCACACCCATCGGCATGAGCGTCACGATCAAGGCCAGCGTTGCGGAATCAGACGAGCGCAAGGCGATCTTTGACGTCGAGGCATACAACGCCACGGGCGCCAAGATCGGCGAGGGCCGCCACGAGCGCCGCGCGATCGACATCAGCCGCTTCGCCAAACCGTCCTGAGCATGCCCTTGACCGTCGCCAACCTGGAGAAAGGCCACGCTTTCCCGCCTGTCACATTCGAGCTTTCCCGCGGCTGGGTAGATCAATACAGCGAGGCCGTCAGTGATTCCACCATCGCAACACTCGGCCCTGGTCTTGTGCCCCCTATGGCCATCGCCGCCCTGAGCATCCGCGCGCTCCTCCAGCACGCCGCACTCGCCCCGGGCACCATCCACGCCGGCCAGGAGGTCAGCTTCAGCAGCGCCACACATGTCGGCGACACCCTATCCGTCACCGCGTCCGTCGCCAGCCGTGGCGAGCGCGCCGGCTGGGTCCTCATGGGCGTGGACCTGGAAGCATTTGGGCCCGCCGGCCCCGTCATGACCGGCCGCGCCACCATCACGTTTCCCGTGGATGCAACGAATTGAGCCCAGAACGAATAGTCCTTCCCGACGTCGGCTGCACGCTTGAGCCGCTGGTCCGGACCATCACCCAGGACACCATCAACCGTTACGCCGACGCCAGCGGCGACCACAACCCCCTCCATGTCGACCCGGAATTCGCCGCGGCCACGCAGTTCGGCGGGCCCATCGCCCACGGCATGCTCCTCCTGGCGATGCTATCGGAGATGCTAACCGTGGCTTTTGGGACATCATGGGTCACCAGTGGGCGAATGAAAACACGGTTCCGTGGGGCCGGAAGGCCGGGCGATACGATCACCTGCCGTGGCACGGTCAAGTCGCGAGTTGGCGAGACGGTGGCATGCAGCATCGAGTGCGTTAACCAGGATGGCGACCTCTTGATCAGCGGAGACGCGACGCTGAAAATCAAGCAATGATGCGCCTTGTCCTCCTCACGGCAGTCCTCCTTGCTGCCGCTCTCGCTGCCTGCAGTGATGATGACGACGACGGAGGAGACCAGAACGCGGCACAGATTGGCGCCCTCTCGGAGAACGCGACCTACGCCATCGTCGACGACGGCGGCGCCGGCCTCTACGACTACCTGGCCACGTCGGTCACCGAGCAGTGCACCCAGGAGCAAGTGGACGAGACGTTCGACGGTTCCAGCATCACCGGCTGGAAACAGATAGACGACATTGAGCTTACCGGTAACCAGGCAACCGCCAACGTCATTGTCCTCATCGACGGCGAGGAGGCAGAGCAGACGTGGACCTTCGTCCGCGAGGGCGAATCCTGGCGTATCACCTCACTACCAGGACTCACCGAGTGCACCGAGACAGAGCCCTCGTGACCTCAAGCCGTCATCCTGCGGAGCACGTACGTCCGCCGGCCCTCACAACCTCCTCCCGCAGGATCTGGGCCGGGGGGAACACCGCATTAGCAGAACGGAGTCCCGACTGTGCAAGAACCGGACGATAGCCCCCGCCACCTGTGCTACGGCTGCGGCGTCCGCAATCCAGAAGGGTTGCACGTTGCCTTCGAGGTGGACGGACCAAACGTCACCGGCATCTTCAACCCGCGCCAGGTCCACCAGGGGTTCCCCGGCGTCGCCCACGGCGGCATTGGCGCCGCCGTGATGGACGAAGCCATGGGCTGGGCGATGTACGCCGCCGGCGCCTGGGCCATGACCGCCCGCCTGGAGGTCCGCTATCGGCGTCCCTTGCCGCTGGACCAGCAGATCACTGTCACCTCCACGGTCACCCGCGACCGAGGCAAGCGTATGGAAGCCACTGCCGAACTCCGCGACGAATCGGGCGCGCTCCTCGCCCAGGCCACGGGCCTTTTCCTCAGGATGCCGGACGAACAGCAGGACCAATTGAACCAGACCTATCTCGGCCCTTCCTGATACCTCTTGAGACGTCAGTTCGTCTCCACACTGGGATCGCACCTGATCGCCACCGCCCTCGTCGACACTAGCCGCACCTGCGCCCGCATCGTGCCATTGGCCTTCGGTAACACCATCGCCCAGCCCTTTGCAGATGCCGTTTATGCGACAGCTACCACTGCACGCGAGAACGCCACCAGGAATTTCGCGCACGTCCTGGGGTTGTCCGAAGACGACCCCACCGTCCGTCGTACTGCCCGCGGCGCCTTCCGCCACTTCAGCCGCTTCGTCGCCGAGTCAATCCACGCCCAGTCCTGGGGGAGAGAGGACATGCGCGACCGCGTCGACATCATCGGCAGCGAGCACCTCGACGCCGCGGCCGATGGCCGCAAAGGAGTCATCTTCGTCAGCGCCCACATGGGCGCGACAGAAATCGCCGCCGCCGTCGCCGTCATCAAGGGCTTCCGCGTCACTTCGGTCATCGAGCCAGTGAAACCCGAGTGGCTAATGGACTGCGTCCTCATCTCCCGCGCCCGGATGGGCATCTCGCTCATCCCCTCCGCTGGCGCCGGAATAAGCCTCATCCGCGAACTTCGCCGCGGTGGCATGGTCGCCTTCGCCGTAGATGCCGGCATCGACCGCCCCGACTCAATCCCCGTCACCTTCTTCGGTCGCCAAACCCCATTTCCCGAAGGCCCCGCCCGACTCGCGCGCCTCACGGGCGTACCAGTGATTTTCGCCGCGTCAGTGCGTACAGCACCCGGCCGCTACCGCGTCCACATCCAACCACCCCTGGTATCGGACCGAGAACTCGATGCCGAAGACGACATCGCCCAGATGACCCAGTGCATCGCCGCCACCCTGGAAAACTTCGTCCGCCGCCGCCCCGCTCAATGGTACGCCTTCCGAGATATGTGGCCAGAACCAACTTCCTGCTCATCCTGAGGAAATCGAAGGAAGGGCAGCGATTCGACTCCGCACTCGCACGAACCCACCCGCGGCTCTATCATTGAAACCGGAATGGTCACCAAGGAGCTCCGCTTCGCGATGGACGAAAAAGGCCTCAAAAACCTCGTCCCTACTCTGATCGGCCAGACCATCTCGTACTGGGACGACCACCGCACCCTCAAGCACGGCGTAGTCAAGGCAGCGGACGTGTACCGGGACCGCTATGGCAGCCCGTTCATCGAGGTCGAGATGGACGAAGCAGCCAACGCCGCGCCCACAGCTTCAATCTGAGCCGAACTTTGGCCGCAACCGTTAAGTCCGTAAACCTCAGCCCGACCCACACGATGGCCAAGCCGCCTGCCCGGATCATCCGGCTCGTCGAAGGCATGGGCATCGAGGGCGACGCCCACGCCGGCGCCACAGTAAAGCACCGTTCCCGCGTCGCGCGGGACCCCACCACACCCAACCTGCGCCAGGTCCACCTCATCCACTCCGAGCTACACGACGAAGTCCGCGACAAGGGCTTCGACATCGCCCCCGGTCAGATGGGCGAGAACATCACCACCAGTGGAATAGACCTCCTTGGACTGCCAACCGGCGCCCGTCTCCGGCTCGGCGACTCGGCAGTGGTCGAGGTAACTGGCCTGCGCACACCGTGTGTTCAGCTCGATGGTATCCAGCCGGGACTGATGTCCGCGGTCCTCGGTCAGGCCGATGATGGCAGCCTCATCCGGAAGGCCGGGATCATGAGCATCGTCCTCGTCGCTGGCGAGGTCCGTCCCGGCGACCCAATCGAGATCGAGATTCCCCCCGAGCCACACCGGCCGCTGGGCCCCGTCTAGCTAACTCGTCCGGATCAGGATGGGGATGAGGATCGCCAGGATGAGCGCGATCGAAAAGAGCGCGATAAGCCACTGCGGCAGGATCCCTCGGCGCCTCGGCTCTTCCCAACCGGCGTACCCCGCCGCTTCGGAAAGGTCGTAGTCCGGATCGTCGGGACCCGGCACGTAGGTGTCGTCCTCCTCCTCGTCGTCGTAGTAGCCCTCCGGGGCATCCTCCTCGAAGTCCTCCGGATTGTCCCAATCCTGGTAGGGAGTATCCGAGCCTGGAGGCTCGCCGCTGATCCCCCATTGGGCCCCCGGGTCCTCCTTCCGCCGTTCGTGCATGAAATCAGTCTAGCAAACCCCCAACGGCCCGTGACCGTGGTGTAAAATGTCCGAGACCGGCGCCCAACTATCGTTGACAGTTGAGCGCGTGCCGTGTTAGAAATCGGGGCGTAACTTAGTGAGCGCTAAGGCACGCCAGCGAGAGGAAGTGACCGATGGCAATTGACCAGGACACCCTGCAGAAGCTTCGGACAGAAACTGTCGAGCAGCACGAACTTGATCTCAGTTGGCTCAACATCGAAGAGAACGGTCACCCCTGGGGCATGACCGCGAAGCCCGGCAAGCGCGGTCTTACCTTCGACGAAATTGAGGTCGGCGCCGTCGGTACCGTCCCGGAGAATCCCGAAAGCCGCAGCGTGCACGTACGAGGCTCCTTCCCGCGCAAGGACGCTCCGCGGATGCCCGGCGCCTACAACAACAAGTCCGACGTGTACTCTGAGAATGCCCGGCTCCTATGGGAGGAGACCGTCACCCGCCAGTGGTCATCGGCCACGGACATCCCCTGGGAGACGATCGAGCCCCTCCCCGACGACATGGAGCGGGCGATGGCCCAGCTCTGCACCTTCCTCACCGAGGTCGAGTTCATCGCTGGCGACACCCCGGCCCAGTGGCTCGGCAACATCAACAGCGAGCACCACGAGGTCAAGCTGTTCCTCCTCGGGCAGATCATGGACGAGGCCCGCCACCTGGACGTCTTCCGCAAGCGCGCCTTCGCCAACGGCGGCGGCCTCCTATCCTCCCTCCCCCAGGACGGCCTGCGCGTAATCATCGAGGCCAAGGACTTCACCGAGATGTCCAGCATCATGCACGTGGCCGCCGAGGGCTTCGTCCAGTCCATGTTCCGGATGGGCGAGTACATCGGCCAGAACCACGCCGAGAAGATGATCTTCCGCCTATGCGGCCAGGACGAGAGCCGCCACCTCGGCTTCGGCGTCCTTCACCTCAAGTACGTGCTCGACACAGAGCCGTGGCGCCGAGAGGAACTCCACCACTACTTCGACAAGGTTGAGTCCACCCTCGCCCCCGACCCAATGGACTCCGACGGCCAGAACTTTGCCCTATTCGAAGCCCTCGCCATCCTCATGGGCGGCGGCATCAAGAACTTCGACAAGGGCCTCCAGATGGCCATGGGCGTCCAGCGCAAACGAGTCAATGAGTACATGCACCGCCTCAACGTCGCCGGACTCGGCGACCGCCGCGAGCGCATGGCACCGCTGCTCCGCCAGTTCCTCGACAACTAGCGCGATTCGTAGCGAATTAAGGCCC
>DAINRO010000083.1:6048-7425 GCA_036741795.1 Chloroflexota bacterium | reverse complement strand
GCCGCCGACAGCCCGCTGATCCGCGCCGCCACGTTCACGGCCCCGCCGAAAACGTTGTTGTCCTCCCGGATCACGTCCCCCGCGTGCATCCCCAGGTGCAACGGCAGCCCACCGTCCTCCCCCGCCTTCCCGCAAGCTAGCGCCGCCCCAATCCCCTGGCTCGCCGACGAAAACGTCGCCAGCACGCCGTCGCCTAGCAGCTTGCCCTCAATGGGCGTGCCGCCACCCTCGCGGATGATCTTGCGGAGTGCGGAATCAAGGTCACGTGCCTTCTCCCGGAAACCTGCGTCGCCCAACCTCTCAGTGAGCACAGTGGAGTCGACGATGTCCGCGAAGAGGATGACGGCGGTGCCATGAGGGGTGTCCGCCTTCGCGGTTTCGAAGGACTCCTCACCATCGGACAGGAACTCCTCGACTGCTCGAGTACCTCGCTCGTTCGCGAACGGGGGTTCAGGTCCCAGCTGCAGGAGCTGAGCGCCCGGAATCCCCGCTGCGAGCAGTCTGGCGTTTCGGCGGGGGACAGCCTGTGTAGATTCCGAGTCGAGGATTAGAGTGGGTGACAGGACATCGGGAAGCAAAGATGTTACGCCCTCAAAATCGCGGAACGCCCGCCAGCCTCGAATGAAGTCATCCTGGTTGACGCTCGCCTTGAGCAGCGCCGCCCATTGATGGGCCTCGTTGCCGCGAGCCCATCCGATGGTGGCATGTGCGAACGTCTCGACTGCGAGGTCCCAGTCCCGCTCCGCAAGAGCAAGTATTCCGTCGATTCGCTCCCAGGTCCGCGGACCGTAGGTTGTCACCTGTGCTGACCAGAGGATCAACCGCCGCACTCGATCAGGCTCCTTTGCCGCGAACGGAACAACCCAGAAGCCGGCAACCGCGGAGGCGAGGATGTCGATCGGTGACGCTTCGATTTGTTCCACCATGCAGGAGAGATCTGCGTAACAGGCTTCGGGTGAAAGATAGTACCCGCGATCGGACATACCAGCTCCCCGGGGGTCGTAACGAACCAACGTCCGACGGGCACTGAGCCGCTCGTACCAGGCGCGCAGTTCAGGGAGTTGCCACTCGAGTGAAATATTGCTCATGCCGAGCGGTGGTGTCATAAGCAATGGTGTCCCGCCTTCGCCCAGTTTCCAGTAAGCGAGGCTCACCCCATCGCTGGTCTTCGCGTATTGAATGCGCGGCTCGTTCATAACAGCGCCCATTCTACTCCGCGGCGCATCGCTCACCCTGCTGAACGCCGTACCTTGTTTCCGGATTCATCCGGTCACTTATGGCGGTCCGCACTGCGTTGCTATACTTGCCGCGAATAACAGACCGACCGAAGTCGAGACCGACCGACGGAGGAGCCCAAATGGTCACTGCGCAATTCAA
>DAINRO010000083.1:4356-5948 GCA_036741795.1 Chloroflexota bacterium | reverse complement strand
GACGAAATATTCTCAACGACGATCCTCCTCCTCATCGCCGGCAACGAGACGACGACGAACCTCATCAGCAACAGCATGTACGCCCTCCTCACGAACCCCGAGCAGATGAAGCTCCTCCAGGACGATCCCTCGCTCATGAAGTCAGCTACCGAGGAATTACTCCGCTTCGCCGGCCCCGTCCAGGCAACCGGGAGGGTTCTCAAGGAGGACATGGTCATCGCCGGCGAAAACATGACGGAGGGTCAGACCGCGTTCGTCCTCCTCGGCGCCGCCAACCGAGACCCGGCCAAGTGGGGCCCGACCGCGAACGAGTTGGACATCACCCGCAACCCGACGGACCACGTGGGGCTAGGCGATGGCATCCACTTCTGCCTCGGCGCCCCGCTGGCCCGTGCGGAGGCCCAGATTACGATCGGCACGCTGCTCCGCCGCTTCCCTGACCTCCGTATGACCGGCGACCCTGAGTGGGGCGGCACGTTCATCATCCGCGGCGTCCGGAAGCTTCCGCTCGCCTGGTAGCCTCTGCGTCCGGTGAGCCGTTCAGCGCGTCTCCCGGCACAACTCATCCTCGCGGGACTGATTGTCGCCGTGGCGCTCACGGCTCATCTCGCCTCCGCTGATCACGTTCCGCCCTCAGCAGGCGTCATCGATATCATCGCCATCGACATGGATCCGACAGACAACACGCCAACCTCGGTTGGCGTCATCAATTCATGCCGGACTGGCTCACCGAATGACCAAATCGAAGTTGACGTCGTTGTGGACGAAGTCCACGCGTCGGACATGGTTTCCGTGAACGAATTCGATCTTGTCTATGACCATACTCTGCTTCGCGTCCTCTTTCGATCGGCAGCAGCAGGCACACTCATCGGTCAGGCTGGGTCCTATTTGGATACTGGCGACACACTTCCTGACAGTGACGGAAACTACCGTCACAGCGCCCGAGATCTCACAGGTCCGCACGAGCACGGCGAAGGCACCCTCGTGCGTTTGACTCTTCTGGTGATCGGTTCAGGTGTGAGTCAACTGCAGTTGACGGACAACCTCGAGATGGATGGCGAGCCGGACATCCGTGACGCCAACGACGAGGACATCCCCATCAACCAGATCCTGAATGCCCAGATCCGAACGGACGGGTCCTCGTGCGAACCGGACGATGATGCCGACGGCTGGGTCAACTCGGCCGACAACTGCCGCTACTGGTACAACCCCGCGCAGAACCTGCCGGCGTGGACCGTCCCGGCCGGGGACAGCGATTGTGACGGCTTTCCCGACACGGTCACGGCCAGTGGCCGCGGCCGCGAAACCTTCATCACTACTGACGCTGCGGACCACTGCCCGGACACCACGATCGCCAACGACGAACAAGGCCCGTTGGTTGGTGAGCCGGTGTCGCCCTGGCCGCCAGACATCAACGACACCCGCACGGTTAACTTATCCGACGTGTCTCTGCTCAGCCCCGCCTACAACAAATTGATCGGCCAACAAGGGTATGACCAACGCAAGGATCTGAACGCGAATAACGGCGTGACTCTGAGCGATGTGTCCCTGATGAGCGCGTTTTACAACCGGTCCTGCTCGCCCTGAAAACG
>DAINRO010000083.1:0-4256 GCA_036741795.1 Chloroflexota bacterium | reverse complement strand
GGGCTGCCGTGGGGGCAGGTCGTGGGGTTGTTGAGCAGCTTCACCATCTGCTTCTCGATGAGGGGGGTTACGCCGTGCTCGAAGTGGTGGGCCTCCATGTGGGCGTCAGCCCAGCCCAACTCCATGATATCGACGAGGAACCGCTCGGTGAGGCGGTGGCGCCTGGCTACGTTCTCGGCGAGGCCCCGGCCGTATTCGGTGAGGTGGATCGTCTTCTTGCCGTCAATGTCCACCATTTTGTCCCGCTTCATGCGCTGGACCGTCGCCCAGGCTGTAGGGGGTGTGACCCGCATCCAGCGGGCTAATCGGGCGGAAATCACGCGTTCGCCCTCGGTTTCGAGGGAGTAAATGGTCTGGAGGTAGTCCTCAACCGTTGGGGACTGAGGGGTGGCGCCGTCGGCGACGGCGGTCTGTTCCTTGCTCATTGGCCCAGTATGCCACACGAGGGTCCGACGGCCGTCGAGTCCTTATAATTGGGGATTCCGAGACAAGGAGTGCCGGCAAACCGGCGGAGTGAGGTGAACGATGGCATATTTCCTGGCGAAAACCGATCCGGAGACGTATTCGATCGAGGACCTGAAGAAGGACGGGACGACGGAGTGGGACGGAGTGCGCAATGCGGCGGCAGTGGGCTACATCAAGACGATGAAGCCCGGCGACACGGTGATCATCTATCACTCGCAGGCCGACAAGGCGGTGGTGGGGTTGGCAAAGGTCGTGTCAGAGCCGCGACCCGACCCAAACGACGACCGGTCATGGGTGGCGGACTTCCAGTTCCTGAAGGACGCGAAGAAGTGGGTGACTCTGAAGGAGATCAAGGAGTCGCACAAGTTCGACGACTGGGCGCTGGTGCGAATGGGGCGATTAAGCACGATGCCAGCCCCGGACGCGTTCTGGGACTGGCTGGTCGAGCAAGGAGCGTTCTAGGGAAGAGCGTGCGAGCTCAAATCCAGACGTTGTCGTGGGCGAGGTAGAACTCCGCCTTCTCAGCATCGGTTGCTCCGAACATCTTCGGCAGCCCCTCGAAGTAGCCTTCGCGAGGAGCGCCCGGGGCGAAGTGTAAAAGCATTGATGCCGGGGCCCCAGATTCGTTGCGAAAGCCGTGGATACCTCCTTCGGGCACATGGACGAAATCCCCCGGGCCGCAATCGATCCACTCGGTTCCGTTGAAGACCCGGACGGCGCCGGAGAGGATGTAGAACGACTCTGAAATCGAGCGGTGAAAATGCGGCTCAGGCCCGCTGGGCTGTGGGCCCATTTCCCACCGGTAGAGGCCGAACTGGCCGTTCGTTGAGGCGCCCGTCGCCAGGTAGTGGACGCTCGCAATCGGCCCGTAGGCAAGGTCAGGTTCGCAGTCGGCGGGGCGGTGGGTGGCGGAGAGTTCGCCAGTATCGCCAAGGTAACGCGGCTCTGGATAAGTCATGTGTGGATCCTCCGGCTTTAGAAATCTGTCAGGATGATGATAAGCGGTCTGTGGCGCGGACGATCTCGCGGGTGATCCCGGCGTTAGCGGCGTTGTGGCCAGCATCTTCCACCACGATGAGTTCGGTATTGGGCCAAACCTCCCGCAGTACCTCCGCATTGGCCAGCGGCGCCTGGACGTCGTGGCGGCCGTTGATGAGGATGCCCGGTGTATCCGCCAGTTTGTCGGCGTTCCGGATGAGGATGCCGTCCTCCAGCCACGCGCTGTGGGTGACGTAGTGAGTGACGATGCGCGCGAACGCGAGGGCGTAAGAGGGGTCTTCAAAACGATGCGCTAGTGTGTTCGACGGCGGCCAGTCCGGGGTTGCGGATTCCCAGAGGCACCATTCGTAAGCCGCGGGGTTGTGGACGGCCGGATCGGGATTCATTAGCAGTTGATGGTAGGTCGCAGGGACCTCGTGATCGGCCACCGGCGCGGGCAGAGCAGATTTCAGTCGCTCCCATTGGCCCGAGAACTGCTCGGCGAGGCCGCCACGGAAAGCATGGTCGAATTCAGAGTAGCGGCCGGTGGTGACGCCAAAAAGGACCAGCGCCGTGACTCGGGCCGGGTGCCGTTCGGCGTAGGCGAGTGCAAGGGTGCTACCCCAGGAGCCACCGAGGACGAGCCAGCGGTCGACGCCGAGGTGTTCGCGCAGTTGCTCGATGTCCGCGATCAGATACTCCGTGGTGTTGTGCGTGAGGTCGATCGTAGGATCACTCGCGTGCGGGGTACTTCGGCCGCAATTGCGCTGATCAAAGAGGATGACCCGATACCTGGTCGGATTAAACAGGCGCCGATGCCACGGGGTGCAGCCGGAGCCCGGGCCGCCGTGAAGGACGAGGGCTGGCTGAACGTCCGGGTTACCGCAAGTCTCCCAGTAGAGTCGGCTCCCGTCACCGACGTCGAGGAGACCGTGGTCGTGGGGTTGGATTTCTGGATAGAGAGTGGTCAATGCGGCTCGATGCTCTACATTACCCTGTATGAGCCCCGGATTCCCGATTGAACCGCCGGTGGCGCCGATGCTGGCCAAGACCGCTGAGGATTTGCCTGACGGCGGCGGCTATCTCTTCGAACCGAAGTGGGACGGTTTCCGGGCAATCGTCTTCCGCGGCAAGGCCGAGGTCTTCATCCAGAGCCGAGACTCACGTCCCCTGGGGAGGTACTTCCCCGAGCTCGAGGCAGAGTTGCTGGAACAACTGCCGGACCAATGCGTCGTCGACGGCGAGATCGTCATCAAGACGCCGGAGGGACTAAGCTTCGATTTGCTGCAACTGCGGCTCCATCCGGCAGCATCACGTGTCGCGAAGCTGGCTGCTGAGACGCCGTCGTCGTTCGTCGCGTTCGACTTGCTAGCGGATGCGGTCGGCGACCGGCGCGCACTGACGCAGAACGAAAGGCGCGCGCTCCTCGAAGAGCTGCTAAGGAGTTCGCGTCCGCCTGTCTATCTCACGCCCGTGACCACGGATCGTGAGCTCGGCGCGCGGTGGCTCGATGAATTCGAAGGGGCTGGACTGGATGGTGTGATCGCCAAGCCTTCGCAGGGCGCGTATCAGCCGGGTAAGCGAGCGATGCTCAAAATTAAGCATGTCCGCACGGCCGATTGCGTCGTTTCCGGCTTCCGCTGGTACAAGAAGGACAAGGACGCGGTAGGGTCGTTGCTGCTGGGGTTGTACGACGATGGAGGCCGGCTGCAACACGTCGGCGTGACGTCATCGTTCACCCTGAAGAGACGGCAGGAACTGGCAGCAGAGCTTGAGCCGCTGCGGGACGGCGCGCTGGAGCAGCACCCGTGGCGGGAATGGGCCGAGCCACAGGCGACGGGACGAATGCCGGGCGGGCAGAGCCGCTGGAGCGCCGGCAAGGACCTTTCGTGGGAGCCGCTGCGCATAGAGCGGGTATGTGAGGTGAAGTACGACCACCTGCAAGGCGACCGCTTCCGTCACGGCACAACGTTCCTCCGCTGGCGGCCAGACCGGTCGCCGGCAGACTGCCGTTACGACCAGCTGGAAGTAACGCAGCCGTATGAACTGGAGAAGATCTTCACCGAGGCGTAGGGGCGAGGCATGCCTCGCCCCTACTCGTTGTGCTCCATCCCCTCCCACGGGTCGTAGTCCGGGTCCAATGGCCCCTGCTCGGGACGAAGCGGCTCCGGCACGTGCTGGAGATTGACGCGGATGCGGGTCCAGGTGGTGTGACGGCCACGCATCGAATCGACGAGCACATCCGCAGGTTCAAGGTGCTCGGCGGCTTCCGGAAAACGGTCCTTCCAGCGCTCCAGGCCCGCCATCGCGACCGCCTTCTTTTTCGCGCGGCCGATCTCGATCAGCGGGTGGATCGGCATGCGGCGTCGTGACGGTTGAACGCGCGGAGGCTCACCGGCCGCCTTCTTGTACTGGGGCGGCCAGGGTGCGTCACCGAACCCTTCGGTCTCGTGTTTCGCCGAGAGTTCAAGGAGGGGCTCGAGTGATCCCGCATGGTTATTGATGTCTTCGTGAGGGTCGCCTATCTTCTTGAAGCGCTTCTGCATCGAAGTCAGCGTGAATTTGGCCGGGTCGCAGGCCGGGACTTCCTTCCAGGTCAGCGGTGCGGAGACACGGGCGTCGGGGGTGGGCCGGATGGAGTAGGCGGAGGCGACGGTGCGGTCCTTTGCGTTCTGGTTGTAGTCGATGAAGACGCCGTGGCGCTCCTCCTTCCACCACTTGCTGGTGGCGATTTCGGGGACGCGCCGCTCCACTTCGCGGGCGAGGGCCAGGGCGGCCCGGCGCACCTCGTCGAAGGTCCAGCGCTGCTCGAT
>DAINRO010000082.1:0-7655 GCA_036741795.1 Chloroflexota bacterium | reverse complement strand
ACCCGGCCGTGGGACTGCTCCAGCCTGACAGTCTCGTTCCCGCGGCCCTAGAGCCCGCTCAGACCGAAGGGGCTCTCGACGACGACGAGATCCGTGGCGTGGACCGACCGCAGGATGCTCTGGCGGTCGGTCCACTCCGCTGGCACCCGGCCGAAGAGGACCTCGGGCCTGCTGTCGTCGGGCACGAGCACGATGGGCTCGGCGCCGTCCTGGCACCGCCGCCTGACCTCCTGGCGGAACTGCTCGAACGAGGCGTCGCTCGTCTGTAGGTAGGGCAGGCGGAGCGTCCGCTGCGGGTGGTCGTTGAGGTTGAAGGGGCGCTCGCCGCCGTCCTGCCGCTTGTTACGGACCTGGGGCCGGAGATAGTCCCACTGCCAGTCGGCCAGGGCCGGGTGCCGCGCGTCCGTCAGGAGCGTCTGGGTCTGCCCCAGGACCAGCTCGCCGACGGAGACGGGGGCCGCCAGGGGCGTGCCGCTGAACGTGAACTGGATCCACCGCTGGTAGAGCGTCGCCGCGGTGACCCCGTAGAAGGAGGGCTCCTTGGCCGTGTGGCTGCTGATCAGCGTATAGGGCGCCGGCGCCTCGACCGCGGTGTCGGTGGCGCTGTACTGCCAGAGCACACTGATTCGCGGCTCGATGTTGTGGCCGTGCATCGAAAAGAAGTTGACCCCCGGGTATAGGTAGACGTCGTCGAAGTACACGACGCCCCCGGTGGTGTCGGTGTAGAGCCGCAGGGCGAGCGTGACCTCGTCCGCCTGGCAAGCGTCGTAACCCTCCACGGTGAAGGTCTTGACGTGGTTGACGTAGGCGGTCGGGGCCGTCTCGGTCTGGCAGTCCGTCGGCGCGACTTGCCAGCCGCCCTTCGCCAGGTACTTGCCGGTCCGCTTGTTCTGGATGCGGACGCGCGCGATGCCGCCGCCCGTCGCGGACATCATCCACGTGTTGAGCGTGAGGGTCTCGCCCGCCCGGGCGGTGATCTCCATCGCAACGCCCGCGGACCCGCCGCTCGCGCTGACACCACACGAGAGCGCCATGGCCCCGCTGTGAGGGAAGAGCGCCACGCCGAGCGCCCCGCCTCCTGTGGTGAAGGGCGTCCACCCCTTCGGGAAGTTACCGTTGAACACCTCGAAGCCGCCCACGTCGGCGTCGTCGGCTGGGTCGCGCACCTGGTTGAGGTCCACCTTGATCCAGCCGTCCTCGCGAATGTCGGCCGCGCGATACGGTACGGCCGGGTCATCGTCGTAGAGACCAGCGCGGAGGTAGTTCTCGTCCTCGTCGCTCACGTAGACGAGGCCCCGCCCCATGAGGTTGAACGCGGAGCCGGCAAGGAACTTCGTGGTCGCGGTCATATGTGTTCGATCGAGTAGGTCTCGGTCAGGATGGTCGCCAGCAGATCGCTCGTGCTGATGGTGACGGACCCGGTCAGGCTCAGGGATACAGCAGTAGGCGACGGGTCGCCGTCCGCCGTGATGATGAAGATCCGATCGTTCGCGTTGTCGTCCGGCGTCAGGATCTTTCTATACGGGTCGGCCGGGCTCACGTCGGCGAAGTGAAACGCTATCGAGCCGCCGTTGTCCCAGGTGATGTTTTCGAGCGGCACCACGTTCCCGTCCCCGTCCCGGCCCTCGATGCGAAGCGTATAGGTCGTGTTGAACGGCATCCCCGTGAACTTCGGCTGCGCCTGGAGGGCGGGATTCAGCGGCGCCAGCAGCTCGTCCGTCGAGCCGGCCTCGGTGTAGTAGAGGACGAGCCGCGTCGCCACGCGGTAGACGATGATGGTCACGGTGTCCGTCAGCGGTACGTCCGGCACGTCCGGCTCCGAGTCGGCTCGAATGGTGAGGGTTGCCGTTCCGACAGACACGGCGCGGATTGCTATTTCATCGTCGGGCGGTGGTGCGGGCGAGATCGGTGATTCCGGGTCTTCTACGAGGAAGATTTCAGGATCGCTCGACTCCGCAGTCACGTTCTCAATGTCCCGCGGGATGCCCCCACCGATACCAACAACCTTGATCCGCGCCCGGAAACCCATTTGCAGATAGAGGGTGTCCCCAAGTGTTAGGGTCGGGTCGATTGTCGAGACCGCACTCGTCGGAGATGAGGCGTACCTCCGACGAGAGCGCGGATCGGACGGGTGGAACCTGCCCACTAGTTACCTGGGCGGGATGTTGTCGCCGAACAACTGCATACCGTGGACGGTGATGCTGTTCGCGTTGTTGAGCGACCACGTGGCGAACAGGTCCAGGGTGAACGCCGCGGTAGAGTCCCAGCCGGTGCCTACCGCGGGTGTCGCGTTGGGCAGCATGTGCATCGGCACCCCGCCCGTACCGGGTACGGGAGCGGCGATGACAGACTCCGACGCCCAGGTGCCCTGATGGAAGAAGGTCGCCGCGGTGCCGGAACCGACCGAGCGGCACTCCAGGACCCACTCCAGGATCCACGGGACGTTGGTCTTGGCGACGATGTTCAGCGCCATGGCGCCGCCGTTCGCAACGACGATGCCCTGCCCGCGGAGGTCCAGTGTCAGCGTGCCGGGGGTCGTGACGATGTTGGACACGCGCCCATGGGCCTTGAGCCGAAGCACCGAGCCCACCTGAAACTCGTTCGCCAGGAAGGTGTATTTCCCGGTGGCGTGGAGGATGGACGTCGGTGTCGTGGAGGCGGTCAGCGCCGCACCATCCACCGACTGACTGATGAGCAACTGTGGCCAGAAAGGCATTTCTACTCCTTACGCGGCGTTGACCCGCCGCAGAATCTCCTCGTCCGAATGAACCCGCGGCGTGAACCAGATGCCGCGCATGGCAGCGTTGGCGGCCCAATCGACATCGTTGCCGCCGATGTAGAGCGTGGAAGTCGCGGCCTCTGTCGGCAGGCCGCCGGGCAGGGTCACGTCCGTACCCTTGATCCCGTCCACGAAGACCGACACGGTGTAGGGCAGTAGGTCCAGCTCGCCCTGATCGCTCGTCCAGCGGATCGTGATCCACACCCCGTCCTGGTCCCAGGCCACGGGCGAGAAGGGTGCGTGGGCTACGACAGGAGAGCCGCCCCCAGCCTTGACCTCAAGGTCCAGGCGCGACCCGATCACGCCGTTGTAGAAGAGCTTCCAATAGTTGCCGACGTCGTCGGGGTGCACGAGCGTCAGGTAGTTGGGTAACCCGCTCGCCGCGTTCATCGTCGCGGCGCTGAACTCGGAAAAGAGCTTGATGTAGGCCGTCCCGTGCTGACCGAACCACGCCCGCTTCCCGTCGTCGTTGCTGACCTGCAGCGACTGGAGCGCCCGGGAGACGGAGGCCCCGTTGGTGACGATCCGGCTCGTGACCCACGGGGTCGGCTCGAACTGCATGTGGGCGACGTTGTCCATCTGGCCGCCCGCGGTCGCGCCGTTGAGCTGGATGAGGTGGAAGACGAGGCCCGTGCTGGATCCACCGACGTCGACGTTTTCCAGCATGTACCGCTTGCCGGGCTCGTGCCAGTCGGGCACCACGGGCAGCGTGATCGTGGAGACGCCCGCCTGCCAGGCCTGCGTGGATGGGTTGTAGTACCAGCCGTCCACGTTGCGGGTGATTTGAAACTCCAGCGTCCCGCCCGAGGTGTTCTGGTAGTCGAGAGAGATCGAGCCCACGGTGTTAGCCGGAATCGTCTCGGTGTTAATGGTGAAGCCGAGGTCCGAGGCCTGCGGGGATCCCAAGGCCGTGATCCGGATGCTGTTGGGGGTGATCGTGGAGCGGAACTTCAGGACCGCGGTGTCGACCACTACGGTCCCCTGCCCGCCGCCGTTGGCGTTCACCATCGTCAGGCCTGTGGTGCCGGAGACGAAGCTCGACCGGCGGATGTTGTTCTCGGAGTAGTTCTCGCTCAGCAGACCCAGCCGGTCGTAGGGGTAAAGGTCATCTCCCAGCTCGTCCACGTAGCCGTCGTTGCTCTCGATCCAGGCCTTTGAGTCACGTTTGTAAGAGCGCGTGCAGCCGGCATCGAGGCGCATCACGCCGTCCCCAAAGGCGTTGGCCGACTTGTTCGTGTGGCCCGACTCGAAAAACGTCGTCAGGAAGGACCGCGGGTCGTAGGCGAGGACCCGCCCCAAGTCGGTCACGGGGTCGATCTCGGCCCTGGTCGCGACGAAGAGCGACCGCCGCCAGGTCTTCACGCCGGCCCCGTTGCCGTCCGCCGCCGGCATCATCCGATGCGAGACTTGAAAGAAGTCCAGCAGCTCGGGGTCACAGACCTTGTCGGACGGGCCCACGATCTCGAACAGGCCGACGCCCTTCCGGTACATCCGGACCTCGCGCGACAGCCGGAGGATCACCTGGCCCGTCTTCTGCGGAACGCCGACGAAGCCGATCTCGATCCATGCCGAGGTCACGCGGTACTCCGTGACCCCGCCCGCCCAGGCACTGATTCCGACCACAAGCTCGAACGTGGAGTCCATGATGTCGGTGATCGTCCACGTCCCGCCACCGGGCCGCGGGAGCGTGCCGTTGCCCTCGGTGTAGGCCCCGAGCGCCGTCCCCAGGCCGGTCAGGACGAGCGCGGAGCCGTCAACGCCCTGGCGGCGCGCGAAGACGTTGAGCTGCTGGGAGGCTGAGTAGTTGTTGTTCGAGCGCCCGCGCACAAACGCCTTGACCGTGGAGAGGGTCTGGATCTGCGGCCGCGCCCCCAGCGTGAAGCCCTGGTTGCGCGGGGTGTCCGGGCTGCTCCGCGTGATGTAGGTCGTGTCGTCGTCGTGGACGACCGGGTTGAGCGGATCGACGGCCGCGGCCTTAGTCCCGGTGTTCGCGGTCCACGTGTTGTACGTGGCGCTGTTGGCGATCGGACGGATGTTGGCGGTCTGCATTAGGCGTAGGCGGGAGCCCACCGGAGGCTGGTGGACTTCACATTCTCCAAGCGCGTCGTGGTGTCGAGAGCGTCGATCCGATAGAGAGGCTGGCCCGCGGCCGTGTCGAGAAGATAGTCGGCGCTGATGCCGTCGACGATGACGGCGTCGTCGTACGGCGTGAACCGGAACGAGTCGCCCCGCTCGTCGGTCTCCTTGATGTGCGGGAGGTCCCCGTAGATGTCGGTAAAGCGGTGGTCGATCAGCCAGACCTGGAGCGTCCCGTCCTGCATCCAGAACGCGCGGAAGTCGAAGTCCTCACACCACTCGTCCAGGACAGAGATCGCCTGCTGCGGGCCGTCCTTGAAGAGGTGTCGCGAACAGGTGATGCCCATCGTGTCGAAGTAGTCCCGCGCCTCGCCGAACGGGACGGAGCTGCCAGTCTCGTGCAGCGGCGCCCGCGTGTAGTCGTAGAGCCCCGACTGGTGGTCGTAGTAGACGGCGTGGTTCAGGTAGTGGACGATCGCCTCGCCCGGGTTTTCGATCAGATGGCCGGAGCCGTCGCCCACGTTCTCGATCCCGTCGACGTCGCAGGTGATCTCGTCGTCGCCCTGGTCAACAAGGATCTGGATGCACGTGAACTGCTTCCCGTTCACCACCGGGTGCGTGATGGTGTAGTCCACGCCCGAGGTGAGGAGCACCGCGTCGGTCTTGTTGAAGACGCGAGGGACGTCCTTCAGGTAGAGCGCGGAGATCAGCCGGACATCGTTCACCGTGTCGACGTTCAGAGTGGGAATCAGCCCCTTATCGCCCAGGCCCAGCGACGAGTGCCGCCCGTAGATCCACGGCGCGATCTTGTCGAGCACCGCGGCGTCGGCATTCGGCCAGTCGGCGCGGTTGATGCCCCAGCCTCGCGGCACGTCCTGGTACAGGGGCCGGTCGTTGACCCGGAGCGTGAGGCTCCACTGGTAGTTGCGCAGCGAGCCGAGGCGGAGCGTGCCGTTGAAGATCGTCCACCAGTCGTCTGGGTTCAGGAACGGGCAGGCCCGGCGCCAGGTCGCCGCGGACGACTCGATCAGATCCCCGTAGGGGCCTTCGCTCAGCTTAGAGATGAAGCGGTCGGAGTCGTCGGCGACGAAGCGATGCTCGTAGGCCTCCAGCTTTCCGGTCCGCTCCGATGCGTCACGGACGAGCGTTTCCGCCGAGACGATCCTGCTCTTGAACATCCCGGCGCCCTTGGACTTGTAGGGCACCAGCCCCCA
Source organism: Chloroflexota bacterium (assembly GCA_036741795.1). GTDB lineage: Bacteria > Chloroflexota > Dehalococcoidia > SM23-28-2 > RBG-16-64-32 > DATKKM01. The sequence continues at coordinate 1,586 of DAINRO010000082.1, read as the reverse complement.
GCGGTTCTCGCCGCCGGGCAGGTCCAGGTTGAGCAGATAGACCCAGGGCCCGCGTCCCTTCCGCGCCTTCATCGCGGCGGGGACCAGGCCCATCAGGACGGTCTCGCGGTGCGCTTGATGGACCGCGCGATGGCCGTGTCCATGCTCCGGGCCACGCCGCGGTCGATGAGCCGCGCCGTCGTGTTGGCGAAGACGCGGCCGTCCACGTTGAGGGTGACGGGGAGCGTGATCCCGCCGCCGACGTCGAAACCGGAGGACCAGCCGCCGCCCGAGCTGCTGTCGCTGCCGAAGGGGTTCGTGGGGTCCTGCGGCTTTGGATCGAAAGGTGGCGGCTCGTCGCCCGGTGGCGGGGGGTTATCGCCTGGCGGCGGGTCGCCGGTCCTCGCCAATGCCTGCACCGCCTCGCGGATTCGGCGCAGTTCGTCGAGCTGCTGGTATTCGACGTCGGGCACGATCCCGGCCTCGTCGATCATGGCCTGGATGTCCTCGTCGAGCGTCTGGTTCTGGAGGATGGCCTGATTGGCCAGCTCCTTTAGGAGCGGGTTGGCGACGGCGAAGCCGGCCTTGGTCGCCTCGTCCTCGGTCTTCCCCATGTCGAGGGCCCGCTGCCGCCCAGCCGCGAAGACGTTCCTGGCCTCATCTTGGAAGGCACCGATCAGCTCCGGCCCGAGGACGCCGGCCTCCCCCAGGGCCTTGAGCATTTTTGCCGCGGTGTCGCCCCGCTCCGCGATATTGCGAAACGTCTCGTCGAGGCCGATCTCGGAAAGGCTGCTGACGTCCCTCAGCCAGTCGGGGATCTCGATGCCGGCCGCGCCCATGTCGGCCATCATCTTTTTGATGGTTTCCCCGAAGAGCGCCGACGCGGCCGCGAGCCCCTTGTCCTTCACGACGGCGCCCCACGCCGCGGCGAAGATGGCGCCCTGCCGCTGCGCGTCCGCCTCGGTCGCGATGGGTCGCTGGGCGAAGAAGGCGGGGCCGAACTCCTCGATCCCACCGATGCCGGCGGCGCGCGACTCTCGCGCGAGCTGGTTGATGCGGGCCTGCTCGCGGCCGGCGGCCTCGCGCGCCTCGTCCTGCTTGCGCTTGTTCTCGGCGGCGATCTCTTCCTTGGACGGGCCGCCGCCGAAGAGGCCGAAGATCCCGCCCAGGAACCCGAGGCCCGAGCCGATCATCCCCAGCATTCCCTCGAAGGCGTTGCCGCTGGAGAACTGGACGAACGACTTTATGAAGCCGCCCGCCGACTGCGCGGCGATGCCCAGGCCCGCGGTGATCTTCCCCAGCGCGGATTCAGCCTTAAAGCCGAGGGCCTCGAAGACGCCGCCCAGCTGCCCGATGACCCCGGAGATGCCGATGAACTTGTCGCCCATCAGGTCCATGTCGGCCAGGACCTTCTCGTAGTAGCGCGCGAGCTCGTCTTTGGCCTGGGACTGGACGACCTTCGTGTTGAGGCCCACCTTTCCGAGCGGCTTGGCCTCTCGATTCAGCGCGCCGACCGACCCCCACTTGTCGATGAACTCCTGGAGCTCAAGGCGGGTCTTCTCCATCTCCTTCCGGGCCCGCTCCGCTTCCTTGCCCGCCGCGTCGTA
>DAINRO010000081.1:0-7770 GCA_036741795.1 Chloroflexota bacterium | reverse complement strand
CGGTGGCACAGCGATCGATCTCGGCGAGGGCGCGGCGATCGGCCATGTTCACTGTCGTGAAGGGGAGGATGCGGCCGTCGTCGGCGGCCGCGGCCTCGAGGAGGTAGTCATTGTGGAGGACGATGTCGTCGTGATCACCCCAGGCGAAGCCGAGGGCGACGCTGACGTCTACATCCGTCTCGTCCATGCTTGCGAGCAGGTCCTCCGCAGTCGCGATCTTCGCCCTTGGGTCGGTGTACATCTCGGCGAAGGTGGGGTCGCGGCGGGCGTACTCGTCGCGGTTGTCGCGCACGTGCGGGGGGAAGATGTGGGTGTGGAAATCAACAATCACGCCTTCAGGTTGATAGTGCCCTGCTATGCGGTCAAGCAAGAAGGTGCATTGCGGCACGTTGGGGCGTGCCTATAATCGGACTCAGGAGCGAATTTGCAGGCCCAGAAGCTATCGATCGACGAAATGAAGGATGTTGCCCGCGGAGTGCGGCGCAATATCCTGCGAATGGTGCACCAGGTGAACTCCGGGCACCCGGGAGGCTCGCTCTCCAGCGTCGAGATCCTGACGGCGCTCTATTTCGGGGTGATGCGGCACGATCCGCAGAACCCGGCGTGGCCTGACCGCGACCGGTTCGTCATGAGCAAAGGACACGCGACACCGGTGATCTACTCAACGCTGGCCGCCGCGGGGTATTTTCCCGAAGAAGACTTGATGACGTTCCGGAGGCTCGGCGGCAAATTGCAGGGCCACGTCGTGATGAACAAGCCGCCGGGAGTGGAGATGTCCGCGGGGGCGCTGGGGATGGGGCTGTCGTTCTCGCTCGGGCAGGCGCTCGCAGGGAAGCTAGACGGACGCGACTACCACGTGTTCTGCCTCCTATCCGACGGTGACAGCCAGGAGGGCCAGACATGGGAGGCGATCATGTCAGCGGCGCACCACCGCGCCGGAAACCTGACGGCGATCGTGGACAGGAACCACATCCAGAACGACGGCTACTCGGACGGTACCCACTACCCTGGCAACGGGTCTCGGCCCGAGGGTGCTTCCGGCGGCTGGGTGTTGGAGGACGGGCACACGACGAACATCATGCAACTGGACCCATTGGCCGCGAAGTACCAGGCGTTCGGATGGAAGACGTACGAGGTGGCGGACGGCCACGACCTGGAGAAACTGATCGCGACGCTTACCGAGGCAAAGGCGCACACCGGGCAGCCGACGGCGCTGATCTGCGAGACGACGAAGGGTAAAGGTGTGAGCTACATGGAGAACAATCCGGACTTCCACGGCAAGGCACCGTCTGACGAGCAGCTCGCGCAGGGGCTGCGCGAGCTGGGGTTTGAGAACTAACCGGTGGTCCAGACGTTCGGCGAAAAAGCTACCCGCGAAGTACTGGGTTCTACGCTGGCCCGATTGACCCGCGAGGGGCTCGACATCGTTTGTGTGGACGCGGACCTGGGGTACTCGACGTCGGCTGTGAAGTTTGGACAGGAGTTTCCCGAGCGGTTCTTCCCGGTGGGTGTGGCGGAGCAGAACATGATCGGTGTGGCTGCAGGGCTGGCCGCGTGCGGAAAAGTGGCGTTCTGCAGCAGCTTCGCGGTGTTTGCGCCGGGGCACTGCTTCGATCAACTGCGAATGGCGGTGGCGCAGCCGCGGACCAACGTGAAGCTGTTCGCGAGTCACGCGGGGATAGTCACAGGTGAGGACGGGGCTTCAGCACAGGCCCTCGAGGACCTGGCCCTGATGCTGTCCATGCCCACTTTCAATGTGCTGTTTCCAGCCGACGCCGTAGAGTGCGAGCAGGCGATCGAGGTCGCCGCTCGGACCGAGGGGCCGTTTTACATACGGGCGTTGCGGCCCAAGACGAGCGTGATTTTCGACGATTCGTACCGGCTGGAATTGGGGAAGTGGCCTGTCCTGCGCGAAGGAGGCGATGTGACGCTTATCGCGTGCGGGGAATTGGTGGTGTCGGCGCTGGAGGCGGCGGAGATGTTGGCGGGCGAGGGAGTTGAGGCACGCGTGCTGAACGCGTCGTCATTGCGGCCGTTCGACAAGGAAGCGATTGTAGCGGCGGCGGGCCAGACCGGGGCTATCGTGACCGCTGAGGACCACTTCGTACTGGGTGGGCTTGGATCACTTGTGTCGCAGGTGCTGGCGGAAAGTGTGCCGGCCCCGGTGGAGTTCGTGGGAATGCGGGACCGCTACGGGACGAGCGGCACCTGGAAGGAATTGCTGGAGCACTTCGAGATGACGCCGGAGGCTATCGCCCGAGCGGCGAAGAATGCCATCGCCCGGAAGTCACGCTAACTACGGCCACGGCCCGGACGGGCCCGGCCCAGGCGAAGCCTCCCGCGGCGGGCACGATCACTCGGCCGTTGCGGCGTCTCGCATAGCGGCACTCTCACTGGCCGTTACGGCCGGGCTGCTCGTGCTGAAGTTGGGGGCAGCGATTGCCAGCAACAGTGTGGCGGTGCTTTCGGATGCGGTCGATAGCGGTGCGGACCTGGTGGGTGGCATGGCGGCACTGCTGAGCGTGCGGATCTCTCGCTGGCCAGCGGACCCGCAGCACCCATATGGACACGGGAAGGTTGAGGCCGTTTCCGCCAGCGTGGCGGCGGCGATCATCGCGATCGGTGGGATCGTGGTGACGGTGCAGGCCGTGCGGCGATTGCTGGGGGACGAACCAGAGATCGATGTCGGGATCGGGCTGGCAGTGATGGTGATCGCGGCTGGGGCGAACTTGGTGATGTCCCGGCTGATGAAGCGCGAGGCGGAGCTTTCAGGGTCGATGGCATTGACAGCGGAGGCGACGCACTTGCTTACGAACGTCGTGCAGGCGGGGGCGATCATCGCAGGGCTCCTGCTGGTGTTGATCACCGATGAGCCCGCATTCGACGCGATCGTGGCGCTGGTGCTGGCGGGGTACATGGCGTGGACGGCGGTAGGGCTGGTGCGGTCGGCGCTATCGGAAGTAATGGATGAAGCGCTGCCGGAAGACGAGCAAGCGGCGATCGTGGCCGTGCTGGATCTGCACAAGGACGAGATCCTGAGCTATCACCGGCTGCGGACCCGGCGGGCCGGGGCAACGCGGCACGTCGATATGCACCTGGCGTTCGAGCCGGGACGGACAATCGAGGACGTGCACCAAGTGGCGGACCACATTAGCGACGATATTCAGCAGGCGCTGCCGGGATCCGTGGTGGTGATCCACACGGAGCCGGAGCACCCAGTCGAGGATTAGACCCGGCTAAATTCCGAGGATCTGCTTCTTCTTCGCCTGGAACTCTTCCTCGGTGATGATGCCCTGGTTCTTCAACTGGCCTAGCTTCTCCAACTCGGCCATGTAGTCGGGCTCAGCGGCTGCGGGGGAAGGGGCTGCTTGCTGCTGCTGGTAGGCGGCGGCTTGCTCTGCTTGCACCTGCTGATCGTACTGTTCCTGCTCCTGAGCTGCGTATTTCTGCTGCTGGTTGTGGTGTACGCGGCCAGACACTGCCGAAGCGGTGCCGGCGATGACTGCAGTGCGTGCTACTGTCCGGGCCAATCCGGGTCCTCTTCGTCGCATCATGATAGTCGTTCCTCCTTGAAGTAACTGATTAGTTAGTCTGCAACTGTCCGGCTGCGTAGTCCAGCGCTTCCTGGACTATATCGTGCGGGACGATCTGTCGGTCAAGCAAGACGCCACCGGCGTTTCGGACGGCGTTGGCGAACTTGCCGGCCCATACGTCCTCCCACACGAGTATGGCAGCGGAGGAATTCGGTTCCAGGCTGTGGCCAACCTCCTTGAGGTCCGCTTCATTGATCAAGTCACCGGCTGCCGATTGCAGGGCGGCGAACGCCTGGCCGACCTCCGAGTCCAGTTCCTCGACCTCCATGCCCATGACGTTGCCGTCCTCGTCCTTGGTGACGAAGGCAAAATCGACGAGCCGGATGGTTCCGTTGTCTATGAGCTCCTTGAGTGCGGGGGCGATGTCGCCGGTGAAGCGGTTACCCGGGAAGGCGACAGCCATGAATTCGACTGGTCCGATTTCTGGCACGTGTTACTCCGTTTACCGGGCCCTATTGGGCGGGCGGCTGCTGCTGCGGGGTTGGGTCTGTCACGATTTGGGCGGCGGCGACGCTGTCGTCGGTGGCAACAGCCGTGTAGGCAGTGTTCATACCTTCATCGAGCTTTGCGGCGATGTCAGCGGCGATCGCCTCGGTGACGACCTGCGCTCCCACCTTCTCCATCTCAGCCTTGAGGTCGGCGACCCACGTGTGCTCGATGACCGCGACGATCGCGGAGCTTTCTGGCTTCAGGCCGGCGCCCAGGGTCTTGAGCTTCTCGTCGTTGAAGCCGGAGTCGCGAAGTTTGGCGGCGAGACCGCCGGCGAGTGCGCCGATACCGGTGATGGCAAGCGTCGCGCCGCCACTGAGGATCCCCAGCGCGGCGCCCACGACTCCGCCAGTTACAGCGCCACGGGTGCCGGTCATGTCGCCGATCTCGTTGACGTGGAGCTTGCCGCTGGCGTCCTTGCGCAGGACCGCGGCGTCCTTGATCGCGACGAGCTTCTCTTTTTTGGCCTGCTTCAACTGCTCCAGGGCGGCGGCGGCGCCGGTCTCGTCCTGGAAGGCGGCGATCAGGATCTGTACGGGTGCGTCAGACATTTGTCCTCCTTGATGGGGCTACTGCGTTGAGTCTCGCATTACCGGCACGAGAATACTACCGTCCGTCGCAAGCATTTGGTAAAGATCTAGCATGAGCCGGGGTCAGGCTGCCAATCCGCATATGCCCTGGCCGATGAGAACGGCACCGAATACCAGGAAGACCACCGCCGTGACTGCTTCCTTGTTTGCCATCAACCAGTCCTTGGAGTCGGACAGCGTGCGTTCGGCGGAGGCGCCGCCGAGCAGGGAGTAGAGGATGGGTCCAACGACAGTCACCGAAGCGAGGACGATGTATGCAGCAAGAACGATAAACGACTCTCCCGCGTCGAGGCCCGCCTGGGCAACTGAGACTCCGGCCGCCAGCGTAAGAGCGAGTATCTTGGGATTCACGGTGGACGAAAGCGTCCCGAGGCCGAATGCCTTGCCTAAAGAGAGGGTGTCCAGACTCGCCATCCACGAAGGCATACCGGCCTCTTCGCCCGCGCTCGGGCGGTTCTGCCACTGGCGGGCGGCGCCGAACAAGAGAAGCATGCCAAGAAGCAGCTTCACCGCGTTCGCCAGGTCCGAAGCGCTGTCATCGGAGGAGACGTCGCCGGCGTCGGACAGGGCGATGACGATGCCTCCGGTGACGAGCAGGCCGAGCAACCACCCGGCTCCGAAGGCGGGCCCGTTGGTACGGGCTTGCGGCGTGAACAGGATCATGATCACCGCGATGATCTGGACGGGGCTGAGGGCAACGCCGACGGCAAAGGGAAGGATGTCACCGATTGCAGGGACCATTGATCCCGTTGGTTCCCTACTAGAACCCGAGGTTGCGCTTGATCTCTTCGAAGTTGCCCTGTGTGATTGTCCCCTTCTGCATCAAACCGTGGGCGTACTCCAACTCTTCGGTTGGTGTCATAGCGCCCTTTGCCGGCGCCCAGGAGATGACCGGGTCATCGTCACCAGTTCCGCTCGGGCGGGTGGAGAGGTAGATCAGCCCCCCGATAAGTGGCAAGACGAATATGAGCAGGACCCATCCTGCCTTTCCCAATCCACTGAGATCTCGCCTGCGGAAGATGTCGGCGAACACCCAAATGAAGACTGCGAGCGCGATCAACAAGAATGCAGCGACGGTGATCCAGGCGATTGCCTCCAGAAATAGCGTCAATACTGGTGCGTCCATCTGATGAATCTCCTCAATCCCGATCTGGTCCTGCTCTCCTATTGCCTCGCCATTGCCACCCTGAGCCGCTCCTCTGGCGTTATCAGGTGGTCCAGGTCCTCGGCCGCCTCGTCGAGGTCGATCTGGACCCAGTGGACGCGGCCGTTGAACTTGCTGTCCTTCGGGCCGTAGTCGTCGCTTACGGGCGTTGCGGTGTCACCGCCCACATCGGTGGTTTCGTCACCGGAGAAGATCATCGGCTCCGTTCCTTCGACGCGCCCTTCGCCCGCCTTCGCGCCGTCGACAAACAGGGTTACGTTTCCGCCTTTAGCCAAACCGCCTCCATCGTATGCGAACTCCATCCGGACCTGGTGCACCCCGGCAGGGATGGCGGCATTTCCCGCGATCTTGAAGCGTTGGAGGCCGAAGAGGTTGTAGCAATAGACAGGCTTGCCGTCGTGGACGTATAGACTCCACCCGCCGAAGGCGCCTCCTTGCGCCACGATCACGCCGCTCGCGCCGCCATCCGGCACCGTGATCTCAGAGGTCACGGAGTGAGATTTGTTCTTGATGACGAGCACCGAATTTTCGGTCAAGCGTCCCATTCCACCGAAAAGGACCTGGGACTTACCACGCACAAGCTGAGGGCGGCCGGCGAGGTCCGCGTTGAAACGCTCGACTCGCCGATCGTCGAGGGGCAGGACGTTGTTCTTCGCTGCCTCGATCAAGAAGAGGCGCTGCAGATCGTGGAGTTTCTGCGGGTTCTCCTTTGCGACGTTGCGGGACTGGGTCCAGTCGCCTGGTTCGTAGAGTTCCCACACGTCTTCGTCGAAGGCGGGCAACTGAGGCACCATCATCCACGGTGTGCTGTGCCGTGTCACCGCCGTCCACCCCTTGTGGTAGATCCCGCGGTTGACGAACATCTCGAAATACTGGGTCTCGCGGTGCTCCGCAGCGGAGGGTTCGTTGAAGCTGGGCACCATGCTCTTTCCCGCGTATGGGAGCTGCTGGACCCCGTGCACGAACGTTGGCTCGGGCAGCCCGGCGGCGTCGAGGGCAGTCGCTGCAACATCGATGACATGGCTGAATTGCTGGCGGATTTCACCCCTGGCCTTGATGCCGTTCGGCCAGTGGACTATCGTGCCGTTTCGCGTGCCTCCCCAGTGAGACGCCACCTGCTTGGTCCACTGGTAGGGAGTATTCATGGCGTGTGCCCAGCCGACGGCGTAGTGGTTGTACGCCCTGGGTGTTCCGAAGTCGTCGATCCTCGACGCCATGAACTCCACTGTCTCCAAGGCGGCGGCGCCGTTCAGCATCATCATTTCGTTGAACGATCCGTTGACGGTACCCTCTGCGGACGCGCCGTTGTCACCAATGATGTAGTAGACCAGGGTGTCTTCGAGGACTCCCAGGTCCTGCAGCGCGTCCGTGAGGCGGCCGATGTGGTGATCCGTGTGCTCGAGGAACCCTGCAAACACCTCCATTTGTCGCGCCAGTACTGGCTTTAGAGCGGCGGGCATGTCGTCCCAGGCTGGGATCTCGTCGTGGCGAGGGGTGAGTTCCGCATCCTGCGGTATGACGCCGAGCTGCTTTTGGCGAGCAAACGTCTCTTCGCGCAGCTTGTCCCACCCTTGGTCGAACTTGCCCTTGTACTTGTCGGACCACTCCGGTCCCACGTGGTGCGGCGCGTGCGTTGCCCCGGGAGCAAAGTAGACGAAGAACGGCTTATCCGGCATCAACGCCTTCTGCTGGCGCACCCAGTCGATCGCTTTGTCCGTCATATCCTCCGTGAAGTGGTAGCCTTCCTCGGGCGTTCGGTCCGGCTCTACAGGCACCGTGCCGTTGTAGATGGCCGGCGCGTACTGGTTGGTCTCGCCGCCGATGAAGCCGTAAAAGTACTCGAAGCCGCCGCCGCCGCTGGGCCAGTTTTCGAACGGGCCCATCGGGCTGGTCTGCCAGACCGGCACTTCGTGGCACTTTCCGAACTGCGCGG
>DAINRO010000080.1:0-7815 GCA_036741795.1 Chloroflexota bacterium | reverse complement strand
TCCGAAGGGGCCGCCCTGGGGGACGAAGCCGGCGGCCGCCCCGCCGTCTACGGGCAAAGCGACTCCGGTGATGAAGGAGGCGCGGTCGGAGCAGAGGAAAGCGACGGTATTGCCGACTTCCTCGGGCTCGCCCACGCGGCCCATGGGGTGAATCGAGGCCATTCGCTTCCAGATCTCTTCGTCGGTTGCGCCCGTCGCGCGGCCGACGGCGAGGAACGGGTCAAGGATGGGGGTGCGGATGACGCCCGGGCAGACGGCGTTGGCGCGGATGCCCATGGCGCCCCACTCGACGGCGGTGGCCTTCGTGAACATGATCACGCCGCCCTTGGAGGCGCAGTAAGCGGAGAGCATCGCCGTGCCCATGAGTCCCGCATCGGAAGCGGTGTTGACGATGGCCCCGCCGCCGGACTTGAGCATCTCGGGGATGGCGTGCTTGGTACCGAGGAACACTCCGCGGAGGTTGATGTCTATCAAACGGTCCCATTCCTCGACAGGCATCTGGGGGATGGGGGCGCCGGTGCCGATGCCGGCGTTGTTGAAGAGCGCATCGAGCCGGCCAAAGCGGGCGACAGTCTCGGCCACCATCTGCCGGGTCTGCTCCTCGTCGGCCACGTCGACCTTGATGGACGCGGCCTCGCCGCCGGTGTCGGCGATCTGGCGCGCGGTGGCCTCGGCGCCCTCGGCGTTGAGGTCGGCGCACATCACCTTTGCGCCCTCGCGGGCGAAGGTGACGGCCGTGCCCTTGCCGATGCCGGACGCTGCGCCGGTGACGATGGCTACTTTGTCTTGCAGGATCATGGGTGCTCCTTGTCGAAGTTAGAAGTAAGAAATTAGACGAAGCTAGAGGAAGCCTGGTGGCACGTCGAGGCCAAGGAGGGTGCGCCCCGCGGCTTCCAGGCTGGTCTGCCCGACCATGATGTGCTGGGTCAGGGTGTGGATGTCGCGGAAGCGGCGCTGGAGGGTGCTGGTGGCGTAGATGGAGGTGGCCCCGCCGAGGTTGTAGGCTGTGTCCACCGCGCGGACGCTGCCCTGGACGGCGGCCGTGGCGGCGAGGCGGACGAGGGCGCGCTGCTCGCTGGAGGGCGAGTCGCCGCGCTCGAGGGCGGCCCACATATCGCCGATGGTCTCGATCAGGAAGGCTCGCCCGGCGCGGACGGAGGCTTCGGCCTGGGCGAAGTCGACCTGGGCAACGTTCCAGTCGGCGAGCTTGCGGCGGCGGCTGGTGGGCGTCTTGGCGACGGCAATCTCGCGGATGTCGTCAACTGCTCCACGGGCAGCGCCGAGGGCGACGGCGGCGACGGCGATGGAGAGGAGGCCCATCACGGAGAAGTGGTAGAGGGGGCTGTCGTAACGGGGCCGGTCGCCGATGAAGTAGCCGTAGCCTTCCGGGACGAAGGCGTCGGTCACTTCGACGTCGTGGCTACCGGTGGCGCGGAGGCCTGATACGTCCCAGGTGTCGACGATCTTGAAGTCCGAGGCGGGGACCTGGGCGAAGAATGGGGCACCCCGCTCCTCTCCTACGAGGTTGTTAAGGGCGATCCACGAGGCGTGCTGGCAGCCGCTGCCGAACGACCAGCGGCCGGACAGGCGGTAGCCGCCGTCCACCCGCGTGGCGGCGTTGCGTGGGGCAAAGATGCCGGCGGTGTAAGCGCCCGGGCCATCGCCGAAGACGGCGCGGGCGACGGACTCCTCGAGGTAGGCGGCGTTGATGGCGCTGGTGGCGCCGATCATCACGACCCAGCCGACGGAAGCGTCGGCGCGCGAGATCTGCTCGACCATCTCCAGGAAGGCGACGGGGTGCACTTCCCCACCGCCGAGGGCGCGGGGCACGAGGGCGTGGATGGCGCCGGCGTCGGCGAGGGCGCTGATTATCTCCGGGGAAACCATGCGTTCGCGCTCCGCGTCGTGGGCCTGCGCGGCGATGGACGGGAGCAGCGCGGAGACTCGGCCGGTGATGTCGGGGGAGCCGGAAACTGCGGTCATGATTGCATCCTCTTGGTGGCTCGAACGCTAGGGGAACGGTGCGTGCGCGTCAAGGAACCGCCGGACTAGGATACGGGTCATGTCAATGGAAGAGATCATCATCGCGATCTGGCGGATCGTGGGGTCGCTGCCGGTGCTGTGGTTTCCGTTCTGGGGCGGGATATTCGCGATCCTGGTGGACGGGAGCGATGTGTTCCTGCGGAATGCGTTCGGCATCGAGGGGGTGGAGCGCTATCACACGTTCGACAAGTTGCTGGACCAGTTCTACATGTTCCTGTTCCTGGTGGTGGCGATGCGCTGGTCGCCGACGCCCCGCAACATCGCCGTGGCGCTGTACGTGTTCCGGGTAGTGGGGGTGATCATCTTCGAAGTGACCGGCGAAAGGGACGCGCTGTGGCTGTTTCCGAACTTGTTCGAGTTCTGGTTCGTGTTCGTGACAGGCATCCAGTACTTCGGGCTTGAAGCGAAGGAAGATGATCCCCGGGAGCCATGGTTCTTGGGGTTGATGCCGTTCAGCTACTCAACCCTCCAGGTCACGGTGGCAATGGTAGTGATCGCAGCCTTCAAACTGCCGATCGAATATGTACTGCATACGAAGGAGTGGTTCGACGAGTTTTCGGCGTTCGAGGCCGTGGAGTGGATCTGGGACACGGTGATGCCGCCGTGGTGGTGAGTGGGGTGAGTAGTGGCCGAAGTTCAGCAGGGAAAAATCCGGGCGATTCGTATGCGCTGGTAACGCCCTTTTCTGATGGTGAGCATCCGCCCCAACATTTAACCCGCCGATAACCAGAAAGGGGATTGCGGATGGGTTATGCGGGTGTAGCATTTTGTTGGGGTGTGGCGCCGTTTCGAAGGAGAAGCGCCCATGAAAGCAGCAACGAAGGATCCCCGCCTGATCGACGACATCGGCAGCGTCGCCGGCCTGTATCGCACGGTATTCTGGATGGTCGGGAAGCGGCTGCGGTACGGACGCGACTGGGAAGAACGCCTGACGGACGAGACAATGCAGCTCTACATGCACGAGCAGGGCCAGGTAACGACCCGTCCGGAAGTCCGCCCGAGTTAATTAGCCGCGCAATCTGTCCAGATCCTGCCAGAATTCTGGGTAGGTTTTCGATACGCAGTCCGGATCAAGGATCGTGATCCCGCTTGCCCGCGTGCCCGCGACAGCGAATGACATCGCCATTCGATGGTCCCCGTAGGTTTCGACCTCGGCGGACTTAACCGTTTCTGGTGGAGTGATGCTCAGCGAGTCCGCTGTCGCTTCCACGGACGCGCCTAATTTCGATAGCTCCGCCTTCAGGGCGACAAGACGGTCCGTCTCTTTTAGCGGCAGTGTGTGGAGACCGCGGATGGTGGTGGGGCCTGAGGCGAACACGGCGACGACCGCGAGCGTCATCGCGGCGTCGGGCATATCCGTCATGTCCACGTCGATGCCGGTGAGCGAACCGCCCGTCACCGTTGTCGAATCTTCGCTCTGATCAATAGTTGCGCCCATCTGTTCCAGAACGGAGGCGAAGACGGCGTCACCCTGAAGGCTGCGAGATCCCAGACCCGGGATGGTGACGCGTGAAGCGGGGCCGATGGCAGCGGCGGCGAGGAAGTAGGTGGCAGCACTGGCGTCGGGCTCGACGGTGTAGTCTGCTGTCCGGTAAGACGCAGGTTGGATGCGCAACTGCCGCGGATCTGAGTCATCGACAGTGATTCCAAACCGAGCCATGAGGTCAATCGTCATCTGGATGTAGGGGCGGCTGGTCGGAGCATTGTCCAGCGCGACGAAGACCGGAGCGGCTGCGCAGGGTGAGGCCATGAGGACAGCGGAGAGAAATTGCGAGGACTGCTTCGAGGAGAATCCCGTTCCCCCACCAGCAAGCCCGGAGGCCCCCACCGTTATGGGCGGGCAGCCGGGGGATTCTCCATAAGTGATTCTTGCCCCCAGAGGCGTTAGCAGATCAACCAGAGGTGCGATGGGGCGCTGTCGCATGCGGGCGTCGCCGTCGAGGCAGTATTCACCGTTGCCAAGGGCACAGAGCGCCGTGAGGAAGCGGATGGTCGTGCCGCTGTTGCCGCAGAAGATGTCGGCATTCGAGGCGGGAATGCGGCCGCCCTGCCCGTGCAGGTTCGCCGCAATATCATCGAGGTCTATTTCGAAGCCGAGTTGCTGGAGGCCCGCCAGCATGACGCGCGTATCGTCTGCGATGAGGATGTTGCTGATTCGGGAAGGCCCGTCTGCCAGGGAAGCGAGTACCAGGGCGCGGTTGGTGAGGCTCTTCGAACCAGGTGGGGTGATGGAGGCCGAGAAGGGTTGGGGGAGAGGAGTGAGGGCTAAGGCCTTCATGAGGAGAAGAGTAAAGAGTAAAGAGTAAAGAGTAAAAGGCCGGTTCGGGCGTGCTGAGTGTATCGGCTATTGCGGGGCGATGGCGGCGGCCTGGGCGGGTGGGGAGTCGCAGGCGGGGGCGGTGTTGGCAAAGGCCCAGTCGAGGAGGGACATGGCGTCGACGTAGATGTCGCTACTCTGCATGACCGAGACAAGGATGCGGCGTCCGTTGCGGTCGGCTCCTCCGACAATGGTCATGCCGGCGAGGTCGGTGTAGCCGGTTTTGATGCCGATCGCACCCTGGTAATTGGTGAGCAGGAGGTTGATGTTCGTGATCTGGCCGCCGTCCCAGTTCGGGCTGTACGCCTGCGTCTGAACAATCTCGGCAAGTGCCGGGTTGCGCAAGAGTTCGTGCCCGAGGACGGCGATGTCGTAAGCGGACGAATAGTGGTTGGACGCGTCGAGCCCATGAGAGTTCACGAAGTGCGTGTTGTGAAGTCCGAGTGACGCGACCTCCGCATTCATCATCTCCACGAACTTTGCCTCGCTCCCAGCGACGGCGTGAGCGATGGTCAGGGCGGCGTCGTTGCCAGAGCGCAGTATGAGGCCGTTAAGCAGGTCTCCCATTGCCATCTGCTGGCCTGGCCGCAGGCCCATCACAGTTGCGCCGGTTTCGATGGAGAGGGCGCCACCATCGACCAGCACATCGGCGGGAGCGTCCATGGGCTTGTTGTCGGCGGCGACGATTGCCGTGGCGATCTTGGTGAGGCTGGCCGGGGGGAGTTGCGTGCTTTCGTTGAGGCCGTACAACATCTTGCCGCACGGTTCCTCGAACACTGCGGCGGCGCCACCCGTGATGGCCGGTACGGGGGCGTTGCCGGGCACGAATGGCGTGGGCGCCGGCGTTGCGACCGGGTCTGCAGGCTCTGTTGCCGGATCCGTCGTGTCGGAAGCGGGTTGTACCACCTGTTCAGGTGCGTTGCTGGAGCTAAGGACGGCCGTTCCGCCCGTATCGCCCGCGTCGGAGGAGCCACCGCGGAAGACGATCAGCCAGATAGCAACGACGAGGCTGCCGGCGATGATCCCGATGGGTGCGAGATGGAGGCGTGAGGAAACGTCCTGACCCGAGGGCGTGGCGCGTCGTCGGCGTTGCGCCGGGGAGCCGCCCGAACGTCGCGGTGTGTATGAGTATCGTCGCTTCGGCAAGCTGGCCTACCCGTTCCGGAGGGGAACAGGTGGGCGGCGCTTATTTGGTTCCGTTCGTATTGCGCGCAGTTGACCACCTCACAGGACGTTTAGCGACCCTGGAACCGGGGCTCCCGCTTTTCAGCGAAGGCCCGTGGTCCCTCGACCGCGTCCTCGGTGGACTGGGCGATATACATCGCCCCCTGCGCCAGGTCCAGCGCCGCGTCCGCATCGACGTGCGCTGAGCGATAGACGAGACGCTTCGCCAGCTGAATGGCCACGGCCGGGCCACTTGCAAGCTTTAACGCGTACTCGCGAGTGAAGTTAATCAAGTCGCCGGGCGGAACAACGGCGGTGACGTAGCCCATCTGCATCGCTTCCTCCGCTCCGAAGACGCGTCCCGTCCAGATCAGGTCCAGGGCGCGGGCCGTGCCGACGATGCGCGGGAGGTAGTAGGCGCCGCCGTCGCCGGGGATGATCCCCATGCGGACGTAGGTCATACCGAAGCGGGCGGACTCGGAGGCGAAGCGGATGTCGCACATGGAGGCCATGTCCATGCCCGCACCGACTGCGGCGCCGTTCACGGCGGCGATGTAGGGCTTCTCCATGAGAGCGACGAGGCGGGGGATGCGCTGGACGCCATCGCGAAGGAAGTTCCGGTTCTCGGCGGGGCTGCGCTTCGCGTCCTGGAGGGCGCCAAGGGGGCCCTTGCCGCCAACATCGGCGCCAGTGCAGAAACCGCGGTCGCCGGCGCCGGTGACGATGACGGCGCGGACGTCAGGGTCAGTGTGGGCGTCGAGGAGAGCGGCGTACCACTCGTCGATCATGATGGCGGTGAAGGCGTTCATGCGCTCGGGGCGATTGAGGGTGATGGTGGCGATGTGGTCGGCCTTTTCGTAGAGGATTTGTTCGTAGGGCATGGGACTCCTTAGGGCGTAGGTGCTCAGGAGGAAGATGCTATCATCCGCAACGCTACCAAATTGAAGGAGAAGCCCATGAAGTACGGCATTGTCATGTTCCCGACGGACTACTCGATCGGGGCGGCGGACCTGGCGAAGGCGGTGGAGCAGCGCGGGTTCGAGTCGCTGTTCTACCCGGAGCACACGCACATCCCGGCTAGCCGGCGGACGCCGTGGCCGGGCGGCGCGGACCTGCCGAAGGAGTACTGGCACACACTGGACCCGTTCGTGGCCCTGACGGCGGCGGCGATGGTCACGGAGAAGCTGCTCCTGGGCACGGGCATCGCACTGATCATGGAGCGCGACCCGATCACAACGGCGAAGGAAGTCGCGAGCGTGGACATGATCTCGAACGGGCGCTTCTTGCTGGGCGTGGGCGGGGGATGGAACGAAGAGGAGATGGAGAACCACGGCACGGACCCGAAGCGGCGGTTCAAGGTGCTGCGGGAGCGGATCGAGGCGATGAAGGCGATCTGGACGCAGGACGAGGCGGAGTATCACGGCGAGTTCGTGGACTTTGATCCGGTCTGGTCGTGGCCGAAGCCGGTGCAGAAGCCGCACCCACCGGTTCTCATAGGCGGGGACAGCGACCACACGCTGAAGAGGGTGATCCAATACGGTGATGGCTGGATGCCGATACCGATGCGCGGCGGCGTGCCAATGAGCGAGCGGATGAAGCAGCTCGAGTCGATGGCGGCGGAGGCGGGCCGGCCGCGGATCCCGGTGACGGTGTATGGCGTGGTCCCGCGGCCCGAGGTTATGGACCACTACCGGGAGATCGGCGTTGACCGCGGGATCTTCTGGCTGCCGTCGGTGGCGGAGGATGAGGCGCTGGGGCACCTGGACCGCTATGCGGCGCTGATCGGGGAAGTGGAGAAGGCCGGAGTTTGAGTAGTGAGTAGTGAGTGATGAGTAGAGAAGAGACCGAGGCCGTTGTCCGCGATTACTGCGAGGCGTGGGAGAAGGGCGATGTAGCGGCAATCTTTGGGCTGTACCACGACGACTTCACGCTTCACTACTTCGGTCGGAGCCCGATGGCGGGCGACCACGTCGGTAAGGTCGCGGCGGTGCAGGCACTGGGAAAGGTGCAGACGCTGACGAACCGGAAGCTGGTGGAGGTCCACGATGTGCTGTCGAGCGCGGACCACGGGGCGGTGCTGGCGAAGGAGCGGTTCGAGCAGGGCGGGAAGACGCTGGAAGTGAACCGCATCCTTCTCTACCACGTGAAGGATGGGAAGCTGGCGGAGTGCTGGCTCTTCGACGATGACCAGCGGTCCGTAGATGAGTTCTGGGGCGCCGACCTGCTACCTTGAAAGAACGGAGGGGTGGCAGAGCGGTTGAATGCGACGGTCTTGAAATTCGTCCCCCGTG
>DAINRO010000079.1:0-8144 GCA_036741795.1 Chloroflexota bacterium | reverse complement strand
AGGACGTTGAGGATGTTCTCGTTGATGCGGAGGGTGTTGGCCTTGATCGGCTCCGCCAGAGCACCGTTCTTGATGACGTAGGAGTCGGCGACGATCGTGCTGGTGAAGTCGCCGGCGCGAAGGCCGTTGACGGGGTAGGTGTACCAGATGCGGCCGATGTAGATGCCGTTGCCGACCATCTTGCAGATGGCGTCGGTGTCCTCGACATCCCCCGGGACGACGACGTTGGTCGGGTGGATGCCCGGCTGGGCGTCGAAGTGGCGGCCGCCGCCGCGGGCGTAGCGGAAGCCGTTGCGCGGCATAAGCGCGTGCTTCCAGTCGGCGGGATCGACCCCGAGCTTCTCCTTTGCCGCCGGATCGTTCTGGACACGCTGCGACTCGTACCAGTTGGAGAGGAGGCCGGTTAGAACACCGTCCTTGATCAGCTCCGTGCGGCCCGTGGGCAGCCCCTCGCAGGTGATTCCCTTGGAGCCGACCAGGCCACGGACGGCGCCGTCGTCGATGATTGTCAGCTTCTCGGAGGCGACTTTCTGGCCGAGCTTGCCCATGAACGGCGACGCGGCCGCGTAGAAGGTAGAGAGGTCGAGAGACGGCATGACGATGTAATGCAGGATTTCCATCACCGCCTCGCGCCCGAAGACGACGTTGTAGTCGCCGGTGGGGAGGCGGACGCCGCCGACGCCGGCGATAGCGTTCTGCGCCGCCTCGCGGCCGGGTTCGTCGGTGAGGTCGGCGAGGCGCGTGGTGGCGGCGTAACCGCTGCCCTTGGCCTCCTCCCGCTCAACCATCGAGGTGACGAATGAGAGGACGAGGGTCGAGTCGTCGGACTGGACTTCCGGCATGGCGGTGGAGACAACGGCCATTCGCTCCTGGAGGATGGTGACGTCGCCGCTGATGATGAGGCCGAGCTCGGTGAGCTTCTCGGGGCGGTCGACGAGGGAGGTCAGTGACTCGGACGTCTCGAAGACGCGGAGGCCGCCGTTGAGCACCTTCCAGCCGGCGTCGGAGAGGGCTTCGTCCTTGAGGTTCGTGATTTCCGGGTCCGCGTAGTCAACGAGGGTGCGCTTCTCGCCGGTGGGACGGGCGAGGGAGACGAACTCGGGGTCGTTGGTGGCGCCCTTGCGGGCCTTGTCGAGCGCAGACTGGACGCCATCCAGCGAGATGTCGGAGGTCTCGGAGCCGAAGCCGGTTCGGCCGTCCTTGAAGACGATCTGTACGCCGATGCCGTAGTTGATGACGGACTTCGGCTCCTCGACGCCGTTGCAGGGGATGTGCGACGTGTAGTTGAGCCGGGTGAGGAGCACGCCGTTGGCGGAAACGAAGACCTCAGCCTCGGCGACATCATCCTGGGCCTGGAGGAAGGCGAGGCCGTGCTGGGCGGCGTGGGTTAGGTCTTTAGTGGTAATCATCAGCGGCCACCTGGATCATGCTCGAAGCTGTGCGTGTAATTGGCATTAGTCTGCACTATCCCCGTGCCCCCGGCGAGGCGCAACCCTGATGACGAAAACGAGCGCGGTGCTAGCCGAACGTCCAGCGAGTAGCAGCGGTTCCGAACGCCGCCGCGGTTTCGAGGAAGGCAAAGGCGACACTTGGCGTGACGGCGAACATTGGCTCGCCCTGCACGTCCCAGTCGTACTTGGCTTTGTATGCATCCCAGATAGGTTGCAGGACAGCGGGGTCCGCGATAACCGAGGCCAGGCCCTCCACGATCAGTGCTTCATCTCCGCTTTCGCTGGTGACGGTGCAATTGGGGTTAGCGAGGAGGTTGCGCGCTTTGGTTGATGTGCGTGAAGTGCTGAAGTAGAGGACACCCTGGTGCCACAGCGCCCAAACGGGCATGGCGTGAGGGCGTCCATCGGGCCTGACGGTGCTAATCCAGTAGTTGCGACCGCTGGCCAGTCGATCCTCAGCCCAGGACCAGGGAAGCGCGCCTTCCAGGTCTTCTGAGATTCCGTAGCCCGGCATATGGGGACGTCCGGTACTGGGTTGGGCCATGCGGGCCTCTTGGTTAGCCGCGGTACTGGTAGCGGCCGGCGACCTTGTCCTTGTTGAGGCGCTTGTTGAGGTGGAGGCCTTCGAGGATGAACTCGATAGCGGAGGCGGTCTGGGGAGCGGTCTTCGAGGCGCCGAGCTTGTCGATGGCAGCGTCGAGGCCCTCGGTGTCCTTGATTAGCTTCTTGTAGTCGGCGGAGGAGGTGAGGTCGGAGACTTCGGCGGCGAATCCGGCCTTGAAACGGGCGACGATTGGCTCGAGCTCGCCGAGAGAGAAGTAGCGGTTGAAGACGGCGAGGACGGCGCCCTGGACGAGGCGATCGACGACCTGCTCTTCGCGTCCGTCGTCGACGGTCTCGAACTCGATTTTACCGGTGAGCGCGGGGAGAACGTACGGAAGGTCGCTGACTCGCGGGACGACTTCGTCCTCCTTAAGGCGAATGGCGCGGCGGAGGGCGTTTGCGAGGAGCGCCTCGTAGTCGGCGATCGAGGCGCGAACGGAGACACCGGAGCGCTGGTTGATGTCCGGGCTGCGGCGCGCAAGACGGGTGATCTCGACGACGATTTCCTTCATGTACTGGGGCACGACGACCTTGCGTTCTGCATCGTCCTCGAAGTGGGCGCGCTCTTGCTCGACGATTGCGATCTCGGCTTCGGGGCTCTTCGGGTAGTGAGTGCGGATCTGAGAGCCATAGCGGTCCTTTAGCGGCGTGATGATGCGGCCTCGGTTCGTGTAGTCCTCCGGGTTGGCGGAAGCGACGACGAGGACGTCGAGCGGGAGGCGGAGGCGATACCCGCGGATCTGAACGTCGCGCTCCTCCATGATGTTGAGGAGTCCGACCTGTATGCGCTCGGCGAGGTCCGGAAGCTCGTTGATGCAGAAAATGCCACGGTTGTGGCGGGGGACAAGGCCGTAGTGGATGGTGAGTTCGTCTGAGAGGTAGCGACCTTCGGCGACCTTGATCGGGTCCACCTCGCCAATCAGGTCGGCGATGGTAATGTCGGGCGTCGCCAGCTTCTCACCGTACCGGCGTTCGCGATCGATCCACTCGATCTCGGTGTTTTCGCCGTCTTCGTCCAGCATGTCGCGGCAACGCTTGCAGATGGGGTCGAAGGGGCTGTCGTTGATCTCGCAGCCGGTGATTGCAGGGACCTCATCGTCGAGGAGGGCGACGAGGGATCGGATAAGGCGGGACTTGGCCTGCCCGCGCTCGCCGAGGAAGATGATGTCCTGTCCGGAGAGGATGGCGTTCTGGAGGTGGGGGAGGACGGATTCTTCGTAGCCGATGATGCCGGGAAAGTTGTCCTTATCAGACTCGATTGAGGCGATGAGATTTCGGCGTAGTTCTTGCTTAACGGTCTGAGGCTTGTATCCCGAATCGCGAAGTTCCCTTATCGTCCTCGGCTTTTGTTTCACCATCCTGTTGTCCGTGCCTTCCTGTCTCCCATCCCTTCGGCGGGGCGATGTTGACGGTATTATACCTTGCCCGTTTCTGGGGTTGGGGTGGATTCACACGGAGCGAAGCTCGAACCTATAGCAAGCGTCGTGCGTAAACATAGTGTGAACACAATATGCGCTTGAAGTTGGAAGAGTTGATCGGGCGCCTGGGCAAGGGCAGAGCAGCGGCCCTGGCAGGCGGAATCGCCGCGGCGCTCCTGGCGGTCGCGGTGCTGGGTGCTGTTCTACTTGACGGCGGTGGCTCTGCCGCACCGAGTCCGACACCAACTCTAGAACCTACCGCCACGCCGACAGCGGCGCCGCCGCCCACGCCCGGGCCGACGCAGGCGCCGCCCGAGACTTCCTACCGGCTGATGTACCGGGAGTTCGGCCCGACCGAAGACGTGGTCTGGCGGGTGGTGCCCCAGGACCCAGCGCAACGAGAGGAGATCGCGCGGATTCCCCACCGCGAGGGGTTTGCGACCGTGCCCTCGCTCTCGCCGGACGGGAAGATGCTGGCCTACCTAACACTCCCGGATCTCGCGCTCGGTCCAGAGTCGTCGCAAGCGGAGCTTTATCTAATCGATCTGACAAAGCAGCCCAGGGCGGCCGTCAGGATTGCTGTGGGATTGGACTACACATACGAGCCGCTTTGGTCCGAGGACAGCCGGTTAATGTACGTACGGCGACTGGCAGGGTCGGAGTTTTTGAATGCGACCTGGTACATCATGAGTCTGCGGATTGCGCACCCGGAGGATCCGAGCCCCACACCCTCCCCGATACCGACGCCGGTGCCCCCGGACGTAGTGCCTATCGAAACCGTGCCGCCAACGCCAGAGCCGACGCCAACTCCTCTGGGGCAGACACCGACGCCAACGCCCGAGGCGGTGAAGCCTGCGATCGAAGACACAGTCGCTCGGATCCACTCGTTTACTCCGATTGGCTGGTCGGAGGATGGGCAGTCACTGGTGTTTGTCCAGATCAGGGGTGGCACGAACGCAGACTCGCTGGTCGCCATCTATTCACCGGCCACGCTGGAGGCGATCACAGCCGTGGAACAGTTCAGGATCGATGCCCAGGTGCGCGCTGACGACGAAAATCGGAGGTTGATCGAGGAAGCGATTGCCCGGAACGAGCCAGTGCCGGAGATCACGGTCACGCCGCAGCCGACCCCGGCACCGCGATCGATGCCGGTGGTGGAACTGGCTAAACAGGCGGTTTTCGACTGGGAGTTGAGCGCGGACTCGCGCAAAGTGGCTTACCTGACCCAGGAGTTCGTCGAAGATGACATCCTGACGCGGGCGCACGTGGCGGACCTCGTGGAGGCGAAGGCGATCCCTCTGCCGGCGCACGGGCTGAGCGCGGGCTATCACACGCGGCCAGCCTGGCACCCGGATTCGCAGCGAGTGACGATCGGCGTCGTGCCGCCCGCGGATGGTCCGGGATTGCTGGTTATGGTCGCGGTGGACGGCTCCGCGGTTTCGTACCTGCCACAGGAGCCGAGCGGTTTCGACGAGCCGTTGTCCTGGGCACCGGATGGAAGTTGGCTGGCACTGACACACAACGCCGGCACCTCGCTGGCCAACAAGGGTGCTCAGAGCCTCGTGCTGGTGGCGCCTACGGGACAAAGAGTGACGGTCGGTGACGGGACGCCCAACGCTGGCGATACGGCGTTCATCGGCTGGACGAACGCGGAAATCGCGACCCCAACTCCGGCCCCGTAGATGTGCAACGCGACTATACTGGGCGCATGACTCTAAACGGCAACTCGATCGGCGATAAGGTCCGCCGGGCGCTCGGGAAAGTGCGGCGAAACCACGGTCTGGAACACGCAACCGTGACGCTCCTACTGGCGCGCGAGGGGCCGATGCGCGTTATCGGGCGGGCCGGCACCGATGGATTCTACATATACGCGAAGGTCTCTACGGAGAAATTAAGAGAGTACGCTGACGAAGCGCTTGTGCGCTTGCAAGGGGGCGAAGAGCGATTGGCCGTGACGCCGTTATGCGGGACCAATATCGCGGTCGCGGGAACTCTGACTGGATTAGCTTCCTTCGTGGCGATCAGCACGGGGCGAACGCCTCTGAACGGGCTGATGCGGGCGATTACGGCGTCGACTCTCGCGGTTGTGGCTGCGCAGCCCGTGGGCCGGTGGGTCCAGAAGTACTACACGACGTCGCCGGACCTGGCGGGTTACAGGATCGTGTCCGTGGACGCGATCAGTGGTTCGTTGCACAAGGTACGAACGGCTGTGGAGTAGCCAGTGCAGGGCTTCCGCTATCGGCGGCGGGGTCTGGGCGTTCTACAATTGGAAAAGGGCCCCCGTAGCTCAAGGGACAGAGCGGCTGCCTTCTAAGCAGTAGGTTGCAGGTTCGAATCCTGCCGGGGGCGCCATATTTAGGTCTCAGTTACGTCTCGACTCGGCTATGGCCGTGAGGCGTGTTCCTCGATGAATGCGACGATCAGCTGACGGGTGTGCTCAAGTACGTCGGGGGTGGCGCCGGTCACGAGTGAGGAGCCGTGTGAAGAGGAGTCGACTATTTCGAGCTGCCTCGGTTCGGGCGACGCCTCGAACATCGCGCTCGCGTCCTCCGCGAAGCGCACCGCCTCCACGCCGGATCTCAGGAGAGGCTCGGGGGGCAGCTGCACGTCGTCGGCACCCGCGACGAAGAGCTTCGGCGGCGCAATCCGTTGCAACCGCTCCGGGGTGACGTCGTCCGGTGGCGTCTCAATGGTGTAGTAGATCGACGGATACTGGGGGGTCGCGAGCGAGACGATGCCCGCGAGGTCGAGCGCGGCCTCGTCGGCGGCGCGGAATGCCGCGAGACCGCCCATGCTCGCCCCAACGATGAAAATCCGCTCACTCCCGCGGGAGCGCAGGTACTCAACCGCGGCCGTCGCGTCGCGCCAGTTCTCTCCGAGCTGCCGGGGTCCCTCCGAGCACCCGCCGCCAGGCTTAGGCTGTGCCCCCGCTACCCTGCCATCGCAGAAGCCGCGGAAGTCGAACGTCATGACGCCGTAGCCAAGCCCGGCGAGGTATTCGGCAAACCGGTTCCAGTCGTCCTGACCCGTTTCCGTGCTAAAGCCATGGGCAAGGACCACGCCGATCCGGCCCTCAGACCAGACGCGGCCGCGCAGGGTCGGCCCGCCATCGGCCGCGAACTCGACCTTCTCGAACTGCGGCGCGGGCGATGGGCTGGGAGACGCCACGGGGGTGGCGGCTGATGTTGCGGTACCGTCCGACGGAGACGTCTCTGAATCGGACCCTGAGCACGCGACGAGGAGGGCGGCGACGCCGATCACGGCGGCCACAGCGATCAGGACACTCGTTGGTGGTTTCGTGTCGTTTCTCAATATATTTCGTCTCGACGACCGCTCGAACCGCTGGCTTTGCCGAGCAATCTGCCTGCTATTGTAAGTGCTCTGTCACCAGACACGGATCGCCAAGTCGCGAATCTGGAAACGACCGGACTCCTTCTAAGCAGTAGGTCGCAGGTTGAAGGTTCGAATCCTTCCGGGGACGCCAACCTCCTGATGGGATTCAGACAGACTTCTGTTCGGCAGGCGCTGTGGCGGGAGCGCGACTTAGCAGCCAAACGCCGAGGGCCAACAGCCAGATGAGTGTCGCGAAGCCGTTGATCGCGAAGAACATGCCGGCGAAGTCGCCGAGGAAGATCAGCCATACAAGGACACCCGTGACGCCTACTATGGCCGCAAGCCAACCGAGCCAGCGTGGCGGGTTGACGGCACCGGCCGGCGCCCAGCCGATGATGGCACCGAATGCAAAGATGGCCAGCCCAAGCAGAGTGATGCCCAGAATCTGACCGGTATCTCCAATCAACGCCACGGCACGGGCGTCTCCGAGAGTCGAGGAGCTGCCGGCATCGATGCCCTCAGTGCCGCCTTCGGAGAAATCGGAGGCCAGTTGGATCAGCGTGAGGTTGCTAATGTCGGAGATGACGAAAGGGGCCTGGGCTACGAGAAGCAAGGTCAAGCCGGAGAGCGCGAGAAATCTGTTTCGGTCGCGGAGGAGGAGGTACAGCGTGGCGGCGGCGATGGCGCCGAGGACGCCGTCGATGACACTGAAGAACAGGCTGACTATCGCTGCACCCTTGTTGTCTTCGATGTCGACTAGGAGGTCATCGATCATGTCGCGCTCAGCCGGGTCCACATCGCTGGCGGCGATACCAAACATGAACGAAAAGAGGATGCAGACGGCGAAAACAATGAGAACGGCGCCGGTGAGACGAGTTGGATGGTCGGACCAGTGCACAGGCCTCTCCTTTATCAATTCGGCGGGCCGCATTCGCTATTCGGGAAGATATTGGTCGCAATGAGAAACGAATGAATGCACGTTTGGTTAGCAATCGGCCTACGTCAGCAAGGCCCTCGTTTCGGTGGCCTTCGCAGGGCGCGGGAGGTGTCAGGAAGTCCGCAATGGAAGAATGTGAAAGAACACACCAGGTTGAGAGGTTAGCCCGCCGAATGGTTGAGCTGAGGGATCGGGTCAACCTTAACTTTGACTGCCTGCTATCCTAAAATGTCGTCGCTCAGATGCGAGTCGCCCCGATTCCAACCTGGAATCGATCAAGCCGCAACGATATTCCCTGAGCAGGAGGGACCATGGACTTCGACATTCCAGAGGATATCCAGCGCCTGTTGAATGACCTTGACGACTTCATCGAGGCGGAGATCAAACCGCTGGAGCAAGAGG
>DAINRO010000078.1:0-8589 GCA_036741795.1 Chloroflexota bacterium | reverse complement strand
TGAAGCTAAGTCCAGCCTCGGGAGTTGCCGGAGTCTGTGCGGAGGTAGGATTGTCGAAGAAGTGGCTCGCCCCCGCTCTTTTGCTCGTGGTGTTCGCGGTCGCCGTGCTCGGCTCCGGGAACCCTGAGTCCGCGCGCGCTCATCACCTGTGCCCGAATACGGGCAGCCCTTTGGGTCCGTACAGTTTTGAGACGTACGAGGAGCCGCGCGTGACCTACGGTCGCACTTTCGACCTTGCTGGACGCAACATGCTCCTACCGGAACTCCCGGGATTCGCACTGCCCGCCCTGGAAACAGGGCCACGATCCAACGGGTCCGGTCAGCTCCAGACTGGTTACATCCCACCGGTCTTGCTGAAGGCTGTCGCCTGGATCGAAGCGAGCTGGGCGCAGGCTGACTATTCCGTACCGTACGGTGCGAAGGGTCCGGGTTTGGTGTCCCATGACTGTGGGTACGGCCTGATGCAGGTGACCACCGGGATGCAGAATGTCACTGCCGTCCCGTCGGTCGATCAAGCGATGATCGGCGGTCACTATGCGTTCAACATCGCGAGAGGGGCGCAGATACTGGCGAGCAAGTGGAATGCGGCGCCAGAATACCGGCCGATCGTCGGTTCCCGAGATCCCGCAATCCTTGAAGACTGGTATTTCGCCATCTGGGGCTATAACGGGTTCTCGTCCAAGAATCACCCGCTGAACCCGATGTACCCGGCGAACAGGGCCCCATACAGCTGCGGCCCGACTAACGACGGATTCGGGCACAATCGAACGCACTACCCCTACCAGGAGCTGGTATATGGCTGCATCGCCAGGCCACCAATCGTGAACGGGGTACCCCTGTGGCCGCCTCAGCCTGTGAACCCGGCGAATCCGACGCACTTTGCGTTCGCGCACGCGTTCACTGATCCTGCCTGGGGTATGTGCTCGGCACAGCTTCAGTGCGCACCCATGGATATTCCCACCTCGGTTCCAAACTTCAGGGATAATAGTCCGTTGACCGCCAGCCGCAGCGATGTCATAGGCAATCCCGTCGCAGTGGTATCGGCCGCCAACATGCGGCTGACGATCGCGCCTCCGGCCGCCTCAGCGTCAACGACGCTGGCAATCGGCAACGTCGGATCGGGGATTCTTTCATGGCGAATCACGAGCAGCGCGCCGTGGCTCCAGGTCTCTCGCCACCAGGGAGTTACCAAGAATGGCACCGCGCCATCCGGGGTGACGATCGCCGCGCTTGCGGGGGGGTTGCCGTTCGGAACTCACACGGCGTCCCTGGTGCTCGAATCGCCGGGGAGTGGAAATAGCCGCATCACCATACCCGTGACCGTTGACAACCTGTCAGACGGTGGTCTCTTCCGCGGATCTGCTCCCGCGGTCTACCTCGTTACGGGTGGACTGCGCCGCCACGTTCCAGATCCGGTGACCTTCGACGCCCTCGGGCTCGAGTGGGCGGATTTACGAGTTGTTCCAGACCCGATCCTGAACCAGCTACCGACAGGCACGCCAATGCTGAAGGCAACCGGAGATGGAATGCTGGTAAAGGGACCGGGTCCAGAGGTGTACGTCATGCAAGGTGGACACAGGCACCATGTGGCAACCTGGGCTGCCTTCGTGTCGTGTGGCTATGGTCAGGACGCCGTCAAGCACCTTGAGGGAGCCACCATAAACGCCATACCGCTCGGCCCTCCCGAAACAGGTGCTCCGTGCCCGCGTCCATCGTTCCCTGATGGGACTCTGCTGCATGGTGCAGGCCACCGGGTGTACGTCATGGTGCAGGGGGTGAAGCGTCATGTTCCGGACGCTCTCACCATGGATGTCCGCCGGATGCGGGAGGGAGACATCAACCACGTGGCCGAGTCCACCCTGGCTCTCGTCGAGCAGGGATCACCCTTGTTGAGTGCGCGGACAACAGGAACCCTGCTCAAGGGGACTGGACCGATGGTCTACGTCATGGATGGCGGGGCCAAACGCCACATTTCCAGTCCGGACGTGATGACGGCTTGCGGATATTCCTGGGAGGCGATCCAGTTGGCAAGCGATCCAGCGTTGGGTGCAGTCGCGTCAGGCCCGCCGCTGGCATCGGCGCCTTGCGCGAAGTTCAGCCCGGCCGATGGGTCCACGCTGACCGGGAATGTGCCGCACGTTTACCTGATAAAGGGTGGGTTGAAGCGGCACGTCCCGAATCCGGCCACGTTCGCGGTGTTAGCGATGAAGCCAGCGAACCTCGATCGAGTTCACGATTCGCTGCTCGCCCAGATTCCGCCCGGAGCCCCACTCACGAGCGTTCTCCATGACGGCCAACTTGTCAGAGGGTCCGCGAACATCATCTATGTGATGCAGAATGGGTTGCGAAGACATGTGTCCTCACCGTCCGTGATGGCGTCCTGCAACTACAATTGGCAAGCAATAGTCACCCTGCCGAACGATCTGATCGCGTCGATCCCCCCGGGCGCTCCTGTCACTGGAGCACCCTGCCCGCGAGTCGTCTTCCCACAGGGGACACTCCTCCAGGGTAGCGCTCCTGCCGCCTTCGTAGCTGATGGCCAGGTCAGGCGTCATGTCACGTCCCCGGCAACATTCGTAGCCTGCGGCTACAAGTGGGGCAACGTGGACAAGATACCTGACGCCGTGCTCACGTCGATGGCAGTCGGTTCCGGCGTCGTATCCCCCCCATGTCCGTAGAGAGACGCTGAGACGCTAACTCAGCTCAGCCGGCGTCGACATGGCGGATCCCGGGCGAGTCAGGGCCGTACTTCTCTGACCGCGAGCGCAGGTTTGTATAGCCCGTATACGTGAGGAGGGCCACGGCCGTCAAAAGGCACATGAGCCCCACCCATTGCCAGATCGCCGGCCAGAGCCGAAGGGTAGCGCGACTGAGGTCAGGATGCTGCGGCGGGTACAGTTGGTCGAACCGCTGTGTCTTTGCATCCTCAACAAGGCAGTAAAGTCGCATCACAGGATCGCCCGCGACTCCGGGGGCGGTGATGAAGGAATCGTTCCTGTTGGGCGAGTACGAGACGTTGCCGCCGGGAATAACGGTTATCGGTCCTGTTATCGGTTCGGGCAGAGTGTAGATTTCCACCGCACCGCTCCTTCCGAGGTAGGGCGCGTCCCACCTTGCCTGGGTGGCGTCAGAGGTTACGCCCAGGGTGGGTGGCGGGGCACTCTGATACGTGATCCCCAGCGCCTGCGCGGGACAGGGCGCCTCGACGTTGATCTGGTCGACCACGGTGTATCCCTCATTGACCGGTTGGTCGATGACCGGTGCAATGTTCTCCTCGAGGATGCCGGACGCGTAGGCTTTATCGATGTAGTTGGTCGTTAGCCTTTGCTCCGACATAAGGGCCAGTCCTGTCAGCACCAGGAACGCGACGAGACCAATCCTTCGCCCGAATGCAGTCACCAAGCCAGCGGAGATTGCGATGGCGACGAGACCGAGGCTGACATAGAAATGTCTACCGACGCCGGACCCCTGGCCATCGAAGAGGATGTACGTCGCGGCGATGATAAACACAACTGCGATGGGGTACGCCAACCCCAACCAGACAAGCCTCACAGTTCTTTCTCGATCTCGTTTCCAGATGGAAACTGCCAGGCCCGCCAGTAGTGCCAACACGGCTCCCCATTGCAGGACTCTCACGTAGGCGGAGTGGGTGCCCAGGTTGTACATCTGGAAGTCCCAAAAACTGGCGCGAGCGTTGTGGATGTGTACCTTGAGGCCATCGAAGGACCACGGGATATCGGGCAGGGATGTCCCTGTAATATCGTTCACCTGCTCGCTCGCGGTGATGGAGCCATATACGTGGAGGTTCCAGGCGAAGTAAGGCGCGAGCACGGCCAATGCCATGGCACCGTAGACCAAGCCCCAGCGAACGACTGTCGCGAATGACTCCCGGCCGGATACAAGTAGCCCCAGCAGGACAAGGCCGGTGTATATGGCAAGGGGAGCCGTCGTCATCTTGGTAAGCAACGCCAGGCCGAGCAGCGCTCCGCCCACAACGGCCTGGTTCGTTTCAAGTCCACGGAAGGCGGCCGCGACCGGGATCATTGCAGCGATGCAAACGGGTATCACAAGGGCGTCGTTGCTGACTGATGCGACATTGGAATTAAACCCCTGGATCAGCACCAGCAGCCCCGGCGCCATTAACCAGATGTATGGCTCGTCCGGGAAAAGGCGTTTCGCGAGTAGCCAGAGCAGTGGCACAGCGAGAAGCGAAATTGCGACAGAACCGATGCGTACGGCAAAGATGGACGTAGTTTCGCCGAATGGGTTCGAGAGCCAATAAACTGGAGTGAGCATGGCATAGTAGGTCGGACCCTGTACGCCGCCCCCCTCGTAGGACTCACCAAACGCTCCCCACGGGAAGTCCTCAGTAGGCAGGTAATAGTTCGACTGATACGGCTGAGTGGGGGACGCCTTCGCGACTTCCAGTATGTTGAGGCTTAGTTTGTCTTCACCAACCACAGGCATTCCGTGGCCCCTGGCGAGTGACTCCACGTACGCGTAGTGCTGTGCCTCGTCAACCGGATTCCAAACCTCGGTCGTGAAAGCCCAATACACGCCTCGGACGAGGCCCACGAGTAAGAACAGGCAGAGCAGGACAGTATGAGTCTTGTTAGGTAACCAGCGCGAGTTTCTAAGTATTATCGTGGCTCCGGCCGATGGAGAGTCCGAGCGGCATGGATGTCCGAACAATCGATGCTGTCTGATTTTGTGTCAAACATTCGATTGTTAGAACGCTTAATACCTCTCAACCGCTCTTCAGTACTACGTGCAGAACGTGTCCGAAATTGTTGGGACTGAACGGCGCGTACTCATTCAGAGCTTGAGAGTGTATGGCATCTCAAGGTCCAGGTGGGGGTTGTAATAGGGATCGCTATACGAGCGGTCCTTCAGCCATCGGCGTTCAAACAACGCTGAGTTCTCGGAGGGGCTGAAGGTGCCGCGCGTGGCACTTTCGTGATGGTAGAGGGTGGCAAAGGGTGTGTAGACAACGTGGTATCCAGCCTCAAGCGCCCGAAGGCAGAAGTCCACGTCGTTGTACGCTACCGCCATCTCCTCATCGAAGCCGCCGATGGCGTCGAAGACTTCGCGGCGGACCATCATGCAGGCGGCGGTGACGGCTGACACGTTGCGAACCACGCGGCCGAAGCCGAAGTAGTGAGTAGCGTCCACGTTTGCGGCGGGGCCAGCCATACCGATGACGATCCCGTGGTGCTGAGCACTGCCATCCGGGAACACGAGATTGGCGCCGACGGGGCCCACCTCCGGTTTTTGAGCTTCCTCGAGCATTGCTTCGATCCAGTCCTCGGTGATTACTTCTGTGTCGTTGTTGAGGAAGAGAATGTACTCACCATCGGTCCTGGCGGCCCCAAGGTTGACGAGGCGTGAGAAATTGAACGGTTCAGGGTGGGGCACAACGTTACCTTTGAAGTCTTCAAGGAAGCGTAGCGTGGACGGCTCCACGCTACCGTTGTCGATGATCGTTATTTCGTAGTTCTTGAAGGTAGATTTCTGCTCGATGCTTGATATGCACCGCGCCAGTAAATCCGCGCGGTCGCGCGTGGGGATAACTATAGAA
This sequence comes from Chloroflexota bacterium, assembly GCA_036741795.1. Taxonomy (GTDB): domain Bacteria; phylum Chloroflexota; class Dehalococcoidia; order SM23-28-2; family RBG-16-64-32; genus DATKKM01. The sequence continues at coordinate 3,011 of DAINRO010000078.1, read as the reverse complement.
ACCTTGACCGAAGGAGCAAGCTTGTAGCGAACGCGATAGCTGCCAGTAAAGAGCCCATGCATCGTGTGAGCATCCCTGCCGCGGCGCTTCATTGCGTCGTCAATGGCGCGCCTCGCGGCCTCGTATGCATATGGCTTTGCATCGATTGAGGCAGCGGCGGAGCCGGGAACCATGCGCCAGGTGTATATGGGCTTTCTGACGTGTCCTATGGCTCGCGCTTTTTCCGAGGCGCGGAGGGCAAGGTCGTAATCCTGGCTGCCGTCGTAGCCGGTCCGAAACCCGCCAATCTGGTCGAGAAGCGTCTTGCGGTAAACGGCGAAATGGGTGACGTAGTTCATCGAGAGGAACGTTTCGGGGGACCAATCGGGCTTGAAGAAGGGATCGATCAGTCTGCCGTCTTCGCTAAGCTTGTCCTCGTCGCTGTACATGAAATCAATCTCGGGATTTTCGTTGATGAGCTTGACCACCTCGTACATGGCGTCGGGCTTCAAGATGTCATCGTGATCGAGCAGTCCGACGAAATCGCCTGTAGCCAGAGCCAGAGCTTTGTTGGAGGCGCCGCCGATCCCGAGATTCTTTTCAAGGAGCGTCACCTTGATCCGTGGGTCTTCAGCGGCGTAGTGCTGGAGCAGGTCCCTCACGCCTGGCTTGGTCGAGCAATCGTCGGCGAGGCATAGTTCCCAGTTCTCGTACAGCTGACCGCGAACCGAATCGATGGCGTCACGCAGCCATGAAAGCTCCGGGTTGTAGACCGGAGTAACAACACTTATAAGCGGCTGGACGGTGAATGCCTGGCAGGCCGTTTTGATTGCCTGCATACTCGCCGGGTTGAGGGCATGCTTCCGAAGCCACTTCCCATACTGATCGGCGATGTCCTCGATGACGGCTGATCTTTGCCCGGCGGAAAGGCGCTTGAGCATCGCTGGCCAGGAGCGGACCCGCGTCGACCTGCGGACAGCCCACGCCGGGCCTTCTCGGCGAATTCCGGCAACAGCCGCCTTCGGCACATGGACGGCGACGCGCCGTTTGCTTCCCGGCGGAGCTACCCAATCGACGACACGGCGGGCGCGTTGTACCACGCGATAGCCCATGCTGCCGGTAATGCTCCGGATCTGCGACTCCAGGAGATGCACGTACTCGGTCTGCTCACCGAGATAGGTCTCAAGGCGACCCATGTTCCGTTCAGCGGTCAGCGCCCTCTCCTGCGCCTCGTTGACATCTGACCTGGCAATGGCAAGTGCCTGCCGGGTATTAGAAAGTTCATCCTGGGCATCGGCAAACATTCCTCGATAACCGCGGCGAGGTCCGAGCGGCCCGTCTGCGACGCGTGCGTCCATAAGGCCCTGGAGCCGCCGGCTCCATTCGTTAACCGTGGCCTTCCAATCGTTATCGCCGGGGTCGCGGTCATGGACCACGGCCTGGAACTCGACCTCGCGTTGTAGTGCGTCGGCAAACCACTGTTTGGCCGTCAGGCCAACGTGAGAACCGAGGAGCAAGGCCACGTCCGCCACCGTTTTACCGGCCCATCGGTCGGGAGGAGTCAGCTTCGTCAGGTGGTGGGCGAGCCAGATGACACCCCGCTGCAGGACTTCCTCTGTCCGGTCCCCCTCGCGAAACCATTCCTGATCAATGGCGTGAGGCGCTCCAGAGCGATCGACGATTATGTTGCCGGGGACGAGGTCGAGGGGTATTGCACCCGGAGCGCTGTTTGCTTCGACGAGTTCCGACCAGCGGGCCAACCACTCTTGCAAAGCGGCATCGTCCGCATTCGCGAGGAGTTCCAGAAGAGGTGTCCCGCCTATGAACTGAGCAGATTCCTCGACTCGAAGGGCAATGCCAAACGGCGCCGCTTCCTGACTCGGCCCGCGCATCAGTGCGCGCTGGAAAGATGTGCCATCCGCCTCCCGCACCACACGCGTCTCGGTCGCGAAGCACGACCGCCGGCCGGTCGTGTAGAAGGCCGCCAATTGGCCGGACTCCCAGATCTCGGCCGGGGTGTTACCGTCCGGCGAGGCGACGACCACGAACGAGTTACTGAAGTGCTTGCCAGTGCCGGATTGAACTAGAGAGCGCCACAGTGATTCTTCGTTTACGCCTGGTTCGCGCAGTTCAGTCCAGTCCGGGCTGGGGAAATAGGGAATCCTCCACGCAAGAGATCGCTCAGCCTCGAGATCGAAGATGTCCTCCTGGAAGATCACCCTGGACAACTTGTAGTCCGGAAAGGCGTGATAGAAGTGCGCGTCCAATCCTGCCTCACTGAGAAGCTGCTCGAGTTCGTTCCGGGAAAACGTCCGGGCCGGACCGCCCGAGGGATAGCCCTCGAGACCATCGAATGGCCTGTCACTGTGATCTTCAGGCGCCCCTGCCATGTACTTCACGCCAAGACGATTCTCAATGGCGATGATGATCCGCCCCCCGGGCAACAGTCTTCTAGAGAGCGCGGCAAGGAATTCGAGCCGGGAGTCATTGGACAGTGCTCCCAGGCCGATGTACTCGAGCACTCCGATGACAGTGATTACGTCGTATGCCGGCTCGTCAGGAACAGTATCGAGATCACCGATGAAGACTTCGACATTGCCCAGATCACGGGTCCTGGCCCGGGCTACTGCCGCCCGTGAGGGCACTGGCTCCAGGACGTCGACTTCGGCACATGTTTCGCCAAGGTACCTGGCAATGGCGCCGCACCCGCCACCGACATCGAGGACACGCATGCCCTTGCCGAGAGCAAACGGCCTCAGAAAATTCGCCCGCGATTTCGACAGGTGGTAGCGCTCAGGCCAGGTCTCCGCGAAGTGGTCCAGCTCGTCACTCATGGATGAGATGTCGGCCGCGGACCGTACGGCTTGAAGGACGCTTTCTTCTGCCCCATCCTCGTAGGTGACGATGGAATGCGTTATGACGCGGCAACCGTCCCGCTCCTCAAAGTCGACTTCCCGAAGTGGTGTGGAAGCCTTCGTCTCTTGTACTGTCAAACGAACTCCTGTTGAACCGCGCTTCTGTCGGGATTATAC
>DAINRO010000077.1:4566-9192 GCA_036741795.1 Chloroflexota bacterium | reverse complement strand
ACAGGTTTGTGAACCTGCTGTCGTTGAAGTCCGTGGGCCAGGCGTCGGGCTCGTCGTTGAGCGCGGAGGTGCCGTTGCAGTGCTTCGTCGGGTCGGAGCCGACGTGTTGCTCGCGCGTCTTGTTCCAGCCGTCGCAGTCGCTGTCGTTGGCCGGGATCGCCCACGAGGGGACGGATTGGCTGGTATTCGCCCAGTTGGGACAGTTGTCCGTCCCGTCTATGACCGCGTCCGCGTCTGTGTCCGGGTTCACCGGGTCTGTGAGCATCCCGAAGACCTCCGTCTCGTCCCCCGCGCCGTCGCCGTCGTAGTCGTCGTCCGGGCTGTCGTGGCAGCCGTCGGTGTCAATCACGCCATCGAAGTCCTCGCGCGCCTGGTAGGGCGTCAGGTAGAGGATGGGTTCATCGCCCGTGTCGCTGATGCCATTCGGTCCGGCGTTCGAGTCCGCGCCGGGACAGTCGTCCGCGGGGTCGGGGAAGGTGTCGTAGTCGTTGTCCGGCTCCGGGCAGCCGTCGTTGTCGTGGAATCCGTCATAGTCCTCGGTCACGTTTCGGCAATCGAAAGTACCGCCCAGCGGGAGCTTCCACAGGTAGCGGCCGACGTCAGCGCCGGAGCACGAGACGCTCACAAGGCCGGGATCGCAGATTCCGTCCCCGTCGTTGTCAGGGTCCGGGCAGCCGCCTTCGTCCTGGTAGCCGTCGTAATCTTCCGCTAGCGTCCGACAGAGGTCCTGGATGTCAGGGAGACTGTCGTTGTCGTCGTCCGGGTCCAATGGGTCGCTGTCGCCGTCCATGTCGGAGTCCAGCGCCTCATAGGCACCCATGTCGCAGCGCAACCCCTGGGGCCTGGTTATGCCCCGTTGATCCACTGCCAAGCACACGGCGGGATTACCGGCGTCGGTCGCCGGACTGCCGTCCAGTAGCGCATGGGTGCGGGTTGGCCCTCCGTTCAGACCCAGGGGGCCCAGCAGGGGCGAGGTGTTGTTGAAGTCGCCGATATTGAAGAACGCGCAGCTCGCATCGCTGCTGATGTTGAAACCGTTCGACGCGATGCCCCCAGCGCAATTGCCTGACTTCGTGCTATCGGCGAGGATACTGTTCAACGCCCGTACCCCGCCGAGGGCTCCGGCTCCATTGTGGATACCCGCTCCCGACGCTCCGCTATTGCGTGCGACCGTACTGTTGATCACGGCAAGCTCGGACTGCTGCACGTTTATCCCGCCGCCCTGGTTGCCCGCGACATTCCCGCTGATGGTGCTGTTGTAGACGTCGGTGATTCCGTACGTTAGGAGGCCGCCGCCCGAGACCGTCGCGATGTTGTGATGAACGCTGCTCCTGTCGATGTTCATGAAGGCGCCGCCGTTGAAGATGCCGGCGCCGTCAACGGCCCAATTGCTGCTGATCGTGGAAGTGGCGACGGAAATGGAGCCGTTGGCGATGAAGATCCCGCCGCCACCACCGGGCGTTACGCCTGTGGAGTTGCCGACAATGGAACTGCCGGTCAGGTTGTGGGTGCCGCCTTCGTAGTAAAGGCCTCCGCCGTAGTCGTTGCTGGTATTGCCGCTGAAGGTGCTGTTGCTGATTGACGAGTTAGCGTTCAGGAGGTATACACCGCCGCCCCTGTTAACAATCACGTCGTTGCTGGTGAACGTCGAGTTATCGATAGTCGTGGGGCCTGTGCTGTACAATCCGCCGCCGTCGTCGCTTGCCGTGTTGTTGGCCAGGGTGCTGTAGTTGATGAACAGTGACCCGGTGTTGTAAACGCCGCCACCGTCGAAGCCCGAAGCGGTGTTACCCGTGACTACCGTGTTTGACAGCGTCAGGCTTCCCGTGCTGAGGATGCCGCCGCCCTCGGCGTTTATATTTCCGCCACGAACCGTAACGCTTTGAATGACGACGGAGCCGGTGACGTGAAAAACCCTGTCCCCGACCCCCGACTGAATGATCGTCTCTTCCGGCCCCTGCCCTTCGATGAAGATGTCGTTGTTCAGGTCCAGGTCGCCCGTGACGTTCGAGTTTTCGTGCGCCCCGATCCGGGTGAGAGTGAACGTTCCGCCCGGGAGGTAGATATCGTGTGGAGGCTGGCTGTTGTTCGCCTCGTGGATCGCATCCCGCAGCGAACAAACAGCGTTGCAGAAGCCATCGAAATCGTCCGAAGTCGTGTTGACGAACCAGCCGTTGGCTTCGGTTGTGCGGGCCGGAAGCGCCATGACTCCCGCGACCAAAACAGCACCGATCACCAGTGCGATGCGTGTCATTTTTCGACCTCCCCGGAACGAGTCCCCGGGGGCCGCCAAGCGCCGGGCCTAATCCGACGTCCGGCGACTCCCCGGTTACCGCGATCATCCCGCGAGAGGCTATGCGCCCACATCGAATGAACCGCGTATCTTTCGCTCCAACTTTTGTGGCGAATTGCCGGCTCAGGCAGCTCACGAGCCGGGGAGTGGCGTTAAATGCGTAGACGAGGGCTAAACGAGGCGGTGCCGGATGGCGTAAGAGGTCGCTTCGGAGCGGTTCTGGGCTCCGATCTTGCCGTATATATTTGTGACGTGGCGCGCCACGGTGCGGACGCTCAGCGAGAGATCAGTCCCTATATCGGTGTTGCTCTTGCCGTTGGCGACAAGACAGAGGACTTCGACCTCGCGTGGTGTCAGGCCATCTGGCGGTCCCTCCGGGTCCCGAAGGAACTCCTCGATTTCGCTCAGTATCCTCTCCGCGCCCTCGCCGAAAGGCGACACGCCTGCGCCGTCAACGAGGGCAAGCCGGGCGTCGGGGATCGCGGCCGCGAGATCGCGTGCCACCTCGACGGGCAGAATGTCGCTCTTTTCCCTGTGCACTACTAATGTTGGTGCCTGGATAAGCGCCAGGGTTGACGTCACATCAATCCCGGCCAGTGAATCGAAGGCGGCGCGAAGTCCATCCGGACTCACGGATTCCCGAACGAATTCCGTGTACCATCGCGCCTCATCGCCACCGGACCAGTTGGTGGCACGGTAACCCTCAAGTTCCGTGTAGAGGTGCCAGTCCCGCTCGATGATCGAGCGTGCCGCTTCGACGCGCGGATTCTGGACATAGTCCTTGTACCGCGCATAGGAGTACCAGAGGATCAGGCGGGATACGCGCTCCGGTTGGTGGACGGCATAGGTCACGGCCGGGGGGCCCATGTGGCTGAATCCCAAAAGAGCGAACCGGCCCAGTCCGGCTTTGTCCGCCACCGCCGCGATATCACTGACGCGGGCTTCCAGGGAATAATCTTCCATCTCGCGGCTGGAGAGGCCAGCGCCTCTCGGGTCAAAGCGCACCAGGGTGTGGCTCAGCGCCAGCCGACGGTAAAATGCCCGGACTCGGGGATCCTGCCATTCGAGGCGGATGTTTCCCAGGGGGTATGGCGGTGTAAAGAGCAGGGGCGATCCCTCGCCAAGCGTCCAGAACGCTATACTGGTGCCGTCCGGCGCCGTTGCATAACGGATGCTTGGCTCTGTTAGGGACTCGTTAGTCACGGCCCTAAGGATACACGTCGCCCGCAGCCGTTTTCTTGGCCCTTGCCGCTCCTCACCAGCTAGAGCACCACCAGGTTGTCCCTGTGTACCAGTTCGCTTCCGTAGTGGTGGCCCAGCACCCCTTCTATCCGGTCCGACCGCAACCCCTTGATCTGGTCCATCTCCGGCGCCGCGTAGTTGGCGATTCCGCAGGCTATCCGGCCACCGGCCGCGTCCACGATGGCGACGGCGTCGCCACGTTTGAACATGCCCCGAACTTCTGATACGCCTGCCGGGAGGAGGCTTGTCTTGCGCTCGCGCAGGGCGCGTGCGGCGCCTTCATCGACGACGATATCGCCCTTTACGGAGAGGCCGGCCAACATCCAGCGGCGGCGGCTTTCCATCCGGTCCGCTGTCGCCGGGAAGTAGGTGCCGGGGTTAGCCCCCTCGGCGACCTGGAGGAGCACGTCCGGCTCTTTGCCATCGACGATCACCATATCCGCGCCGCCACCTGTCGCCAGCTTCGCGGCCTGGATTTTCGTCGCCATGCCGCCCACAGAGGCGGCGCTCAGCGTCTTGCCCGCCAGCGCCTCAATCTTCGCGTCGATCCGGTCGACGCGGGGGATCAGCTCGGCGCCGTCGGTCGTGCGTGGGTCGCTGGTGTAGAGACCGCCGATGTCCGTGAGCAGGGCGAGCAGGTCCGCGTCGATGAGGTTGGCGACCACAGCGGAAAGGTTGTCATTGTCGCCGATCTTCGACCCCTCGATCTCGTCGATCGCGACTACGTCATTCTCGTTGATAATCGGCACGACGCGCAGGTTAAGCATCGCGAGTAGAGTGTTACGGGCGTTGAGGTACCCTACCCGATCCTTCAGATCGCCCTTCGTGAGCAGCGTCTGGGCCACCGTGATGTCGTGGCGGGCAAACAGCTCCTGGTAGGTCTGCATTAGGTCGCTCTGGCCCACTGCGGCCAACACCTGGCGATAGGGCAGGTCCTTGCGCTCCTTGCGCGGCCCGAGGCGGTGACGCCCGGCGGCGATCGCCCCGGACGTGACCACGAGGACTTCGGCGCCGCGGGCGTGCAGGGCTGCCACCTGCGCGACGAGCGAGGACATGCGCCGGAGATCAAGTTGATCGCTGTCGGCGGTGAG
>DAINRO010000077.1:1845-4466 GCA_036741795.1 Chloroflexota bacterium | reverse complement strand
GTATGTTAGATTCGCACTCGATGACGACCGGCCTCCGCGCGGGCGCCGCTTTCTTCGGCGCCCTTCTCTTTGCAATCCTCCTCGCGTCCCCGTCCGGCAGCGATGCCCAGGCACCGCTGGAGGTCACGTTCCAAAGCCCCAAAGAGGGCGACGTCCTCGGCGAAAAGCCGTTCGTGCTGCAGATGTGCTTCTCCAGGCCGATCAATATCAAGGACCTGGACAAGGGCGGCGACTTTGCGTTCAACCTCACTACACCTGCGAACCTGGGGTTGGGGCTACGGATCGTGTTCCAGATTGACGGTTGGGGAGTAGCTGTGTACCCCGGCACGGAGCCATCCCTGGGTGTGGTGCCACCGGATCAGCGGGATAGCTGGCTCTATACCTGGCGAGTCGTGGCGGCAGACGATGGCGCCGTCAACGAAGGCGAGATGACCTTCAAGGTCGAGGAAGGCGCGGAGCCCCTGCCGAGCGAATCACCGCCTGTGTGCCTGCCGGGTGGTGGCACCGGAACTCCGGCTCCGGTCTTCCTCACCGGCACGCAGACGCCAACACCAAACGTGACGACATCGGGAGAGCCCACTGAAGATGCTTCGGAAGCACCATCGCCAGAAGAATCGGATGTCCCGGAAGAGGAAGATGACGGCGATGACGACCCCGACATCGGCCCGCTGGCCTTCGGGACGGCGGCGCTATTCGGCGGACTGGCCGTCGTGGGGCTCGTGATGTATTTCCTGCGAAAGCGGGTGGGCTTCGATCCGCACGCGCCGGATCCCAACGCAACGACCGACGGGGACGAGGAGCACCACTAGGGGATTCGTCCGCCTCAGGGGGCGGTAGGAGCGGCCTGGCGCTCCAGCTTTTCCAGTTCGCCCATCCAGCGATCGAAGAGCTTCAAGCGCTCTTCAAGCTGGGTCTCCATCTCGCGCATCTGCTCCACCTTGTGCAGGACGATGCCGTGCTGGGCGCGCGTGACTTCGATCGCCTTCTCAAGCTGGCGGCGCTTTTCAGGGAGTTCGGCTTCGGGGTTGTACTGGGCGCGGAGTTCGCGGAGCACCTCTTCCGCGTCCACCATGTCTTTGATATCGGCCAGGCTGATGCCCAGGAGGTCCTGCAGCTTCCTGATCTTCTCGACGCGTTTCACGTCCTCCTCGGAGTAGAGACGGAAACCCCCGTCCATCCTCGTCGGCGTGCGGAGGAGGCCCTTCTCTTCGTAGAAACGAAGGGTGCGCTGCGTGACGCCGGTTCGTTCGGCGACTTCGCCGATCTGGAGGTCTGCGGTGGTTTCAGTGTCCGGCAAGTATGACTCCTGTCAGGAAAACGAGCTTGCCCCCGAATATAGGCGGAAGTTTACGAAAACGTCAAGGTTGGGCTGTCGCACAATTGTGCGCGACCCGGGATTCTAGACGGAAATGAAAGAACGACCGATCAGGTTCGCCAACGTGGGTCAGGTTTTTCCTGACAGCGGGGCGAAGGGGCCTAATCGTCGAAGTCGTCGTCGTCGTGATCGTGGCTGCCGGCTGAAGTGGAAGCAGGGACAAGGGCGTCGCTCTTATCGTCGCGTTTCCGGCCCCGATCGGGCAGGGATTCGACAGTCTTGCGAAGATCGGTCAGCTTGCCGGCGGAATCGGCCACGACACCGATGGCGCCGGACTCACGGAGGAGTTGCAGGGCACCGGCGTCGATCGCGGGATCGAGCCGGACAAGTAGCGGGACGCGAGTCAGGGCGGCGAGGCGACGTAGTTCCATGACGTCGCTGACGCTCAGGGGTGCGCCCGGGGAGTCGATCAGCAATGCGTCCAGGCTCAGTTCACCCATCAGGCGCAGTCGATTGTCCTCGAGTTGGCTGCTGTCGTCGATGGACATGACGAAGCCAAGCTTCTCATCCAGGAGCGCTTCGCCCCGGGAATCCGTGTCGACGATGAGGAAGTCGGCGCCCGCTTCCCGAAGGGCGGCGGCTTCTTCGCGGCCAGCGCCGGAAGCCTTCACGCCGAGGATAAGGCCATCCGGCAGCTTGGCCTTGCGCAGGGCAGCGGCGTCCCCTTCCCAGGTCACAACGTCGGCGCCCTTCTTGACTGCGTCGGCGATCTTACCGGCGTCGTTGCCAACATCGGCGACGACCAACATCGAGACGCTGGCCGTGCGTGAAGCGGGGGCGAAGCCGAGCGGGGCAGGCTCCACCTTGCCGGACCTGCGGATTCGGTCTCCAAGTTTGCTCATCGGTTACTCCTCTTGCTCGTGACTCAATTGTAAGCAGGCCGGGTGCTAAGTGCTGCACTTCTGCGAGCAGGCTTCGTGTTCTATCGTGCTACTTGTCCATTTCAGCAGGAGGTCCCCTTGTCTCGACTTGAAGGAAAGAACGCACTCGTCACGGGCGCAGGTTCGGGAATCGGCCGAGCTATCGCGACGGTATTCGGGCGCGAAGGCGCGCGAGTGATGGCGTCGGACATCAACGAAGAATCGGCGCAGGCCGTAGCCAACCAGATCGAGGACTCCGGCGGGGAAGCAAAATCGCTCCGGACGGACACGACGAGCGAGGAGGACGTGAAGGGAGCGATAGGGGCGGTGGTGGACACGTGGGGCCAGGTGGACATCATCGTCAACAACGCCGGGATCGGCGGTCC
>DAINRO010000077.1:0-1745 GCA_036741795.1 Chloroflexota bacterium | reverse complement strand
GCGCGGCACAATATTCGCGTCAACGCCCTCTGCCCCGGCTGGATCGACACTCCGCTAATCGCGACCATCAAGGCGCAGCAGGCGCTGGCGGACTGGGCGCAGAACGGCACGCCGATGGGACGCTTCGGGCGGCCGGAGGAAATCGCCAACGCGGCGCTGTTCCTGGCGAGCGACGAGTCGTCGTTTGTTACGGCGACGCATCTCGTGATTGATGGAGGGTGGACGGCGCGGTAGTTCCGAGTGCTTATCAGAGGATTCGTGAGAGGAACAGCTGCGTCCGCGGCTCCTTCGGCGCATTGAACATGTCCGCGGGGACGCCTTCCTCCACGATGACACCCCCGTCCATGAATACGGCGCGGTCTGCCACTTCGCGGGCGAAGCCGATCTCGTGCGTTACGACGACCATCGTCATCTGGGTCTCGCGGGCGAGGGACTTCATGACATCAAGGACTTCGCCGACCAACTCAGGGTCCAGGGCGGAGGTTGGTTCGTCGAAGAGCATGAGGCGAGGCTGCATCGCGAGAGCGCGGGCGATCGCGACGCGCTGCTGCTGACCACCTGATAGGCGGTTGGGATACTCGTCCACCTTGTCCGCCATGCCAACTTGCTTGAGGAGGGCGCGGCCCGCCTCCTCAGCCTGCTTGCGCGGCAGCTTCTTGACGTGTACGGGGGCCTCGATCACGTTGCCCAGGGCCGTGAGGTGAGGAAACAGGTTGAAGCGCTGGAAGACGATACCGATCCCGGACCGCTTGCGCGCAACCTCGCGCTCGCTGTCCTCGCGTAGTTTGCCGTCGCGCTCGACATAGCCGACGAGTTCGCCTCCAACATAGATCCGCCCGCTGTCCAGCTTTTCAAGGTGGTTGATGCAGCGCAGGAGGGTGCTCTTGCCGGAGCCGCTCGGTCCCAGTACGACGACGACCTCGCCCCTGGCAACGTCGAGGTCGATCCCTCGTAACACCTCGAGCTTTCCGAAGCGCTTGTGAACGCCCTCGCAACGAAGCAGGGTTTCGCCGTTCGCGGTCACGGGATGCGCCTTCCGGCCATCATGTCGCTCATCCGCGAGAAGAGGGATTGCTGGCGATCCCTGTCGCCGATCGAGAGCGCGCGCTCGATCTCTACCTGGACCAGGCTGAAGACGGTGACGATGACGAGGTACCAGATGCCAGCAACAACGAGCAGTTCCATGATCTTGAAGTTCACCGAGTAAATCAGGTTGGCGGCGCCGGTGAGTTCCACGAGCCCGATCGTGAAGGCAACCGAACTGTTCTTGAGGAGGGCGATGAACTCGTTGCCGGTCGGCGGTACCACTACACGCATTGCCTGGGGCAGGACGATCCGGCGCATAGCTTGCATCTGGGTCATGCCAACGCTCTTCGCGGCGTCCATCTGGCCGCTCTCCACGGACAAGATGCCCGCACGCATGATCTCCGTCATATAGGCGCCTTCGTTGATGCCGAAGGCGATGATCGCGGCGCGGAAGGCCGTTAGCTCGGTGGTGATCGTCTGGTTATCGAACAGCTGGGGAATTCCAAAGTATAGGATGAGCAGTTGGAGGAGCGCCGGGGTGCCCCGGAATAGCCAAACATAGATGCCGGCGAAGAGACCCAGCACCCGGCTTCCCGACACGCGCATGAGCGCGAAGAGGACGCCGAGGATGACACCGATGATCTGGGCAATCACGGCAACCTGGAGGGTGATCCAGACGCCCTCCAGGATGACATCGTTGAACATGTACTCGCGGACGA
>DAINRO010000076.1:0-9558 GCA_036741795.1 Chloroflexota bacterium | reverse complement strand
TTTGTCCGATGCCCGCATTCCTGGGCGCTCCTAATCTGCGTGGTATCGGGCCAGTTACGAGTTGGGGAGCGCTTCATATGACCGACGAACACTTGCGATAGGTAGACGACATCCATTTTGCAGTTCAACAAGGGGGACCGAACATGAATACAACGAGCAGACATGCAAGGGGAGCCCGAATGAGAGGGAATGTGATACTTCGGATGACGCTACGCGCGGCTTGCCTCCTCGGCGCTGTCGCTATGCTCGCCTTGCTCTCGCCGTCGTCCCCGCGTTCTGTTTCAGCAGATGTCGGCCATTACGACGCGACGCACACGCAAACACTCTCCTCGGTTGTGCCGGGCGCGGACCGCGGTGCAACCACCACGCTGGAGATTCCGAGTCCTGACCTGTACTTCTCCGACAACATCACGTTCGACCCGGTCGGCGTCACCCACACCAAGAGTTGCAGCGAAAATATCGGCGGCACCTGGGTCCGTGACGACAACCCCAGCAACAACGCCGTGGACCCGGGCGAGTCCAACTGCATTCAGCCCGGCATGCTCACCGGCAACCAGGCCACTCAGGTCACCCTGGGCATCGCCAACACGCCCTGCAACGAAGACGTAAGCTTCCTGCTCATGACACACACCCTATTCTCGATCGCAATGCCCAACAATGAGGCCAACCCGCGGGCGTCCACGAACATCGCGTTTCCTCACCTCGAGGGCACAACCAACCGCTTCCAGCGCTGGCGCCTCGGCGGACCGCCGCTTGGAGCCAACGGCAGCCCGCAGACGCCGGGCCTCGAGGAAGAGGTCATTCCAGACGGGGTCACGGCCACTGCGCCCAGTTTCCCGATCCAGAACTACCCCAGCTACATCCTCGATGCTTTTGACCCGGACAAGACCCCGACATCCGATGGTCCGCTGCTGCCCGTCCTGCCGAGGGCGCTCTACGGAGGGCTCACGCAGGTGGCAGGCACCTGGATGCCCCTCTACGTTGCCCAGTTTCGCAACGCGCAGTTGAATGCGATTGACGCCTTCGGCGCCGACCCGCCGAACCCGCTGGGACGCGCGGTAAGCGGTGTTTTCGGCCCGGATACGGGTCACCCCGCCGTGACCCTTCTCACTGACCCAACAGCCGCCGTCAACGAGCCCCTTACCATCAACGACTTCTGTTCCCCGCTGACTTCCCAGACACAGTTGGCCGCGGTTGCAGCCCCGGGGGAAATCTCAACGCAATGCGTCGAGCCTGATGGTTCGGCTGTCGACAGCGAAGTTGGGCCGCTGGCTGACGGAGTTGTCAACGACGGTTGCCGCGCGAACGGAACTCCTGAGACCGGCGCCCAGTGCACCAACGCCGTCAACGACGACGGCGACGGCAACGGCTTTACGAACGACGGCTGCCCACCCGCTGGCAGTCCCAGCATCTCCCGGGCCAAGAACCCGCCGACGCCGGGAACGCACGTGACGCTCGGGTATACCGGGAGCCAGCGCGACGCCGATAACGACGGCTTCGAGAACTCCATCGACACTTGCCCGAAGAACGCCAACATAGAGGACGCCCGGAGTCCCGCCGGCGCCGGACCGGACCAGGATGGCGGGGGTTTCCCGGCTGGCGACATGCTTGACTCCTCTTGTGACCCGACTCCTTCCGGGGTTGGCAGCGCCACGAACTTCAGCGATCACGACGCCGACGCGTTCCCGAACGCCCTGGACAACTGTCCGACGAACGGCGCCGTTCCCTACTCGCCGGCAGTCACCTTGACCAACGCTGAAACCGCCGGCTCGACATCGTTCGAGTACACGAGCGCCGGAGATCCTATCTCCGTGGGCGACACGATCCTGATGCCCGACGGTGCGGACGTCGACACCGCCGGTGAGATGGTAAAGGTGACGGCGGTCAACACCGTCACCAATACCCTTACCGTCATTCGTTCGGCCTATGGATCAATGTCAGCTGAAGCCCAGACCGCTGGCTCCCCCATGACCCACAGCCAGGCGGACAAGCAGGAGGGCGAGGCCGGGCTGGACTACAGCACGTCCACGATGGACGGCGGCCCGCAGAATGACGGCATCGGCGACCAGTGCGACACGGGCTCGATCGCCATCACGGTCAACTCAAGGCCCGTGACCGTGAACTTTGGATCCGCCGTCTCCAACGGCCACTGGCACGCCCGCGGTAACGTCATCCCGATCTGCTACAGCACGGCGCCGGTGGACGCTGACGGCGACGGCTACTGCGCCCCCGGCACGGTTGGTTGCCTTGGCGCCTGCCTCACCGACTCCACCGCCACCGACTCCGGTTCTTGCCTGACGACGGTGCCTCCGAGCTGCGCCCAGCGGCACAGCGCCTGGGGCTCCGGAGTCCTCGCTCCACTCGGCGGGTTCGACACGGACCGTGGAGGCGGCGATACAGTCGGTGCCAATGACGGCCTCGCTCTGCCCAGTGGTGGCGTAGTGGCCATGGGCACTGATGGTTTTGACAACGACTTGGATTTCGTGATCGACGAGGCGGGCGAGGGAAGCCAGCAGATCGCCTGCCCGGGCGGCGTCGGAGACCTTTGCCCGGAGACCGGTTTCGACAGTGACTGGATCGAGACTTACACCGGCACCAACCCGGCCCAGGCCTGCGCCCAGGACGCGACCGCCAACAACGAGCCGTTCGACAGCTGGATCTACGACTTGAATGACAATGGGACCGCCAACCTTTCCGACATCTCGATCATGGGCGGTGCCCCATACGGCAAGTTCGTGAACCAGGCGGGCGGCAGCGTCAGATACGACCTGAACGCTGATGGCGTGACGAACCTGGCCGATGTCTCGATCCTCGGCGGTGGGCCGTACGGGAAGACGTGCCGGCGAGACGACGGGACGGTCGGAGGACCTCAGTAGAATCCTTCGCGCGGGCCCAGGATAGAGCAAATTGAAGGGTTCCGAAGGATCCGGGCGGAAGCCAACGCCCGGGTCCTTCGGGAACCGGGGTACTGTCCTCGTGCATCGGTGCGCCGCAGGGCGACATTGAGGGGGGCGAAAGAATAACAGGGTAGGATTCGTTCATGCCTCGCCCCCAGCCTGTGGTGCTCCGCAAGAATCTCGCGCGCTCCATCCGGCAGGGGCATCCCTGGATTTACCGGGACGCGCTGACCGGAGGCGAAGAGTTGCCGGACGGGGCGCTGGTCGAGGTGCGGACTCGCGATAGGCGGCCGCTCGCGCGCGGGTTCTGGGATGCCGGGTCACCGATCGCGGTGCGGGTACTGGAGTCGGGCGGGCCGGGCCACCGGTTCACGGAGACGGAATCGCTGATGGACGAGCGGCTGCGGTCAGCGCTGGAGCGGCGGCTGGGGCGGCTGGACCCGGCGACTACGAACGCGTTTCGCTGGGTCCACGGCGAAGGCGACCTATTGCCTGGCCTCCACGTTGATCTGTATGCAGACGTGGCTGTGGTGCGTTTCGACGGAGAGGGAGCGCGGGCATTCTACTCGCCCATCGAGGAAAGCCTTCGAGCAGCTGCTGGCTCGCGCCTGGCGCTACGCGCGGTGCTGAACCGTGATTCGCGGCAGGGAGGAAGTGTGAGCGAGGTAGAGGTGCTGGAGTGTGAGCTGCGGTTCGTGGTGGACCTGGCGCGAGGGCAGAAGGGCGGGTTGTTCCTGGACCAGCGGGAGAACCGGCAGCGGGTGGCAGACGTGGCGGCGGGGAAGTCGGTGCTAAACCTCTTCGGGTACACAGGCGGCTTCGCCGTCTATACGGCGTCGGCCGGTGCGTCTCGGACGGATACGGTGGATATCGCTGCCCCGGCCATCGAGGCGGCGCGTCGGAACTTCAAGATCAACGGGTTGGCGGTGTCGGAGCACGGGTTCTACGCTGCGGACGCCTTTGACTTCCTCGCGGAGGCCGCCGAGCGGGGCGAGCTGTGGGACATCGTCGTCTCCGACCCGCCGAGCTTTGCGCCGCGGAAAGACGCGGTGCCGGCAGCCTTACAGGCGTACCGGCGGCTGCACAAGCTGGCAGCGGCGGTCACGGCGCCGGGCGGACTTCTGTGCGCGGCGTCGTGCTCGAGCCAGGTGTCTCGCGACGAGTTCCTGGCGACGGTGGTCGAGGGCGTCCGGCAGGCCGGGCGGAAATGGGAGCTGGAGGGAGTGTACGGGGCGGGGTTCGATCACCCGGTGCTGGCGGCGTTTCCGGAGGGGAACTACCTCAAGTTCGCAATGGGGGAAGTGCGTTAGGGAGATGCGCTGGATTCAGGCGCTCAAGTGGCGGGATAATAGAAGCCGAAACGTTCGTTGCCCGTGTTTTCGAGCGCGTGATATACTGCGCGAACCTGTGATACGGGCACTCAAGGGCCACTAGCTCAATGGTAGAGCAAGCGACTCTTAATCGCTAGGTTCAAGGTTCGAGTCCTTGGTGGCCCACCACATAGAAATAGCCCAGGGGGAAGTGTCGGAATTGGCAGACGAGCATGATTTAGGATCATGTGCCGCGAGGCGTGGGGGTTCGAGTCCCCCCTTCCCCACCAGGTGCGGAACATGGGACGAAGTGAGTAAACGAATATCGGGCAATCGGCCCACCGGGAGGGTTAATTGGCAGAGCCGCTACTGCAAGTAAAGAACCTGCGAACGCAATTCTTCACGGAAGAAGGAATCGTCAACGCGGTCAACGGCGTGAGTTACGACGTCATGCCGGGCGAGATCCTGGGCTTGGTCGGTGAGTCCGGCTGCGGTAAGACCGTCAGCGCCCTCTCCATCCTCCGCCTCATCCCCATGCCGCCGGGCAAGATCGTCGAAGGCGAGATCCTGTTCGAGGGCGAAGACATCATCAAGATGGACGAGGAAGAGATCCGGCACATCCGCGGCAACAAGATCGGGATGATCTTCCAGGAACCGATGACCTCTCTCAATCCGGTCCTCACCGTCGGCCGCCAGCTCACCGAGACCCTCGAGCTCCATCTCAAGATGGACAAGCAGGCCGCGACCCAGCGTGCCATCGAGCTGCTGGAGATGGTCGGCATTCCGGAGGCCAAGCAGCGGATTAAGGACTACCCGCACCAGTTCTCCGGCGGCATGCGCCAGCGCGTCATGATCGCCATGGCCCTATCCTGCAACCCCAAACTCCTCCTCGCGGACGAGCCGACTACCGCCCTCGACGTCACGATCCAGGCACAGATCCTGGAGCTGCTCACGCGCCTGACCCGCGAGCTTGGCACGGCGGTGATCATCATCACCCACAACCTCGGCGTCGTCGCCCGCTATGCGGACCGTGTCAACGTCATGTACGCCGGACGTGTAATCGAGACGGCCACGGCAAGGGAACTCTATGCGAACCCGCGGCACCCCTACACCCTGGGGCTGCTGAAGTCTGTGCCCCGCCTGGACCAGATCCGCAAGGAGAAGCTGGATCCGATCGAAGGGATGCCGCCGGACCTCGTGCACATGGACGCGGGTTGCCCATTCCGGCCCCGCTGCCGGTTCGCCGTGGAGCGGTGCGCGACGGAGAACCCGCCACTTATCAGCGTCAGCGAAGCACATTCGTCCGCCTGCTGGGAGTGGCAGCGCGTGATCAAGGGTGGAGACGAAAAGACGGTGGCGGCGTAGTATACGGTAGGAACGGGAGAATCGAGGCCGGAAATGACGATTGAACAGACAACACCCACGGAGCCGCGAATACAGAACGAGAACCTGGTCGAAGTCTCCGGGGTAAAGATGTACTTCCCGGTGACCTCCGGGATCATCTTCCAGCGGAAGGTGGCCGACGTTAAGGCTGTCGACGACGTCTCCTTCAACGTCCGCAAGGGCGAGACCCTGGGCCTCGTTGGCGAGTCAGGCTGCGGCAAGACCACGCTCGGTCGCGTCATTCTCCTCCTCTACAAGCCAACCGCTGGATCGGTCCGCTTCAAGGACAAAGACCTGACGACGATGAAGGGCGGCGACCTGCGGAAGATGCGTCGCTATATGCAGATGATCTTCCAAGACCCGTACGCGTCCCTGAACCCGCGCATGACAGTAGGCAGCATCATTGCCGAGCCGCTGATCATCCACGGACTCGTGAAGGGTCGCAAGGACCGCCAGGCCCGTGTACAGGAGCTGATGAAGGTCGTCGGCCTCAATCCCTACTACGCCAACCGCTATCCCCACGAGTTCTCGGGTGGGCAGAGGCAGCGCATCGGTATCGCGCGTGCCCTCGCCGTCGAGCCGGACTTCATCGTCTGCGACGAGGCCGTCTCCGCCCTCGACGTGTCGATCCAGGCGCAGATCATCAACCTGCTGGAGGACCTGCAGGGACAATTCGGGCTCACCTACCTGTTCATTGCCCACGACCTCTCTGTCGTGCGCCACATCAGCGACCGCGTCGCCGTGATGTACCTGGGCAAGATGATGGAGTTGGCGGACCGCGCGGAGCTGTACCAGAACCCTCTACACCCGTACACCAAGGCACTTCTCTCCGCAGTGCCGATCCCCGACCCGGAACTCGAACTGACGCGCGAGCGCGTCATCCTGACCGGCGACGTCCCCAGCCCGCTCAAGCCCCCCGCCGGCTGCGTCTTCCACACCCGCTGCCCCTCGGCCATCGACGAATGCTCGAAGGCCGTGCCGGAATGGCGAAACGTCGGCCAGGGCGGCGAAGAGCACTGGGTGGCCTGCATACGGGTTTGAAGTTAGAACTTAGAAGTTAGAAGTTAGAGTCGGCCCCGCTCGGACGCGGGGCTTCTTCTTTGTGTGACATAGCTCGGGGTTGTGTAAGGCCTCGGCCCGATAGAATCGTCGCATGGCCCGGAAGCCCATCCAAGTATCGCGGGACGAAGCTCGCCGCATAGCCGTCCGTGCCCAGGTGCTCGACGGCACAGCTGACGGGGTCCTCGACACTGTCCGGCGTCTCGGCTACCTCCAGATAGACCCCATCTCCACGGTTGCGCCACCACAGCACCTCGTCCTCTGGAGCCGCTTGGGCAGCGGCTACGATCGCGCCGAACTGGAGCGCCTGGCCGCCGAAAAGCAGCTGTTCGAGTGGAACGCCTTCCTCTGGCCTGCCGAGTCACTCCCGATCATCCGCGCCTGGATGCGTAGCCCCCGCAAGCCCGATTCCGTCTGGACGCCCCGCGTGGAGGAATTCATCCGGTCCAACGCCCGGCTCCGGCGATACATCCGGCGAGAACTGGGGAACGGCCCGATGCTCTCGCGGGACCTCTCCCATGGCGTCGCCGCGCTCTGGCCGTCCGAGAACGCGGGCTGGTGGGGCACGCGCCAGATCTCGCTTCTCCTCGAGGTCCTCGCCCGTCGCGGCGAGGTTGCCGTCGTCGGGCGACGTGGTGGGCAACGCCTCTGGGGTCTTGCCGAAGACTGGTACCCCGACTGCGAGCGCCTCAGCCGGACCGAAGCCAACCGCCGCCACGAGGAGCAGCGCTTACGCGCCCTCGGCGTCCGCCTCGAGAAGGGCCGCTGGCTCGCCCATCCGGAAGTCCAGGATGGCCCGGTGCCAGACCGTGCCACGCTCCTCTCCCCCTTTGACCGCCTGATCCACAACCGCGACCGGACCGAGGCGCTGTGGGACTTCCGCTACCGGCTGGAGATGTACGTACCGAAGGGGAAGCGGGAGCACGGCTATTACGTCCTGCCTTTGCTGGTCGGCGACCAACTGGTGGGCCGCGCAGAGCCGTTCTTCGACCGAAAGAGCGGTACACTGCGGGTGCTCGGCGAGTGGGGCGACACGTCGCGGCTCGCGGAGGCGCTGGCGGACCTTGGAGCCTGGCTCGGGGCAACACGCATCGAGTCGTGACAACCGTTTATTGACTTCGCACCGGTTACCCGCCGCGTGTAGGGCCGCGTCTACTCGTACATGGACGTGTCCGGAATCGTTGCGCGCGTGCGGGGTTGGCCGGCCCACCGGGTATGGGGCGTTTTCGCCGGATTCGCCGTCGCCGTCTTCGTGATCAGCCTGTCCGTATTGTTCTCTGGCAACGACGGTGGCCCGGGCGATGATGACGTCGTGGCCGCCGAAACGAGCGCGACAAAGACTGTTCGGCCGAGCCGCTCGTCATCCCCGACACCCACTCCGGGCGCGACTCCCACTCCGACACTGGCACCCACGCCGGTACCGACGGCCGTACCAGTGCCCACCACTGCCGCCCCGCCCCCACCGCCGGCGCCCGCACCGCCTCCGCCACCGCCCGCGGGACCGCTCGCCGGCGGTTCCCCGGCCTGCACCGTGTTCCCGCCGGACAATCCGTGGAACACCGACATTTCGGCCGCTCCACTCCACCCGCAGTCCGACGCCTACGTGAACCAGATCGGGCGCGGCGACCGCCTGCACCCGGACTTCGGCACGGTCTGGAACGGCGCTCCGATCGGCATTCCGTACACCATCGTCGGTGGTAGCCAGCCGAAGGTGCCGGTCTCCTTCGACTACGCTGACGAGAGCGACCCCGGCCCGTACCCGATCCCGCCGAACGCACCGATCGAGGGCGGGCCGAACAGCGACGGCGACCGCCACGTCATCGTGGTCGACCAGGACAACTGCCTGCTCTATGAGATGTTCTACGCCTGGCCGATCCAGGGCGGCGCGAGTTGGACCGCCGGCTCAGGGGCGATCTTCAACCTGCGCAGCAACGCCCTGCGCCCGAACTACTGGACGAGCGCCGACGCGGCCGGCCTGCCGATCTTCGCGGGGCTCGCCCGCTACGACGAGGTGGTCGAGAAGGGCGTCATCAACCACGCCCTGCGCTTCACCGTCAGCCAGACCCGCCGCGCCTTTATCCACCCGGCGACACACTACGCGTCGAGTAACACCAGCCCGGCGTTGCCGCCGATGGGGCTGCGCTTCCGGATGAAGGCCGGCTACAACTGCTCCTGGGCGAGCGCCGAGGTGCAGGTGATCTGCGCCGCGCTCAAGCGCTACGGGATGATCGTCGCCGACAACGGCTCCGACTGGTACGTCACCGGCGCCCCGGACCCGCGCTGGAACGACGACGCCCTGGGCGACCTGAAGGACATCACGGGGGATGCGTTTGAGGTGGTGTACACGGGTGAGCCGGTAGTTGGTAACTAAGCGATAGCCAACAACTCGCCGTGCGGCACCGAGAAGTAGGCGTCAGGCTTCTCGGCCCACTCGCGCCACGCAGAAGCTATCTCCAGCACTTCCTCGCGGTCTGCGAACCCGTATTCCACCATCTGGTCGCCCAGTGCCGAATGCTCGCAGCGGTCCGCCCAGACTCCGCCCAGCCATCGGCACGACTCAAGGTCCGCGTAAGTCCATATCGAGCTTGAAATCCGGACTTCTATGAATCCGGCGTCGAGGGCCCACCGCTTGAGGAAGCGCCCGGCGTCCGGCTCCCCGCCATTCTTCCGGGCCACGGCGCGGTAGAGTTCCTGCCATCTCTCGAGTTCGGGAACAAGTGGCGCCCACGAAAAGGAGGAGTAGTCGCCGTCGCGCGCCGCCACGATGCCCCCGGGGCGGGTTACCCGCTTCATCTCCTTGAGCGCCGCGACAGGGTCGGCGAGGTGCTGCAGCACCTGGTGAGCGTGAACTACGTCGAACGACGCGTCGGCGTAACCGAGGGCGTATACGTCTCCGTGCTCGAATGTCA
>DAINRO010000075.1:0-9576 GCA_036741795.1 Chloroflexota bacterium | reverse complement strand
ATGAGCTGGAAATTGAACGGCATGTGGGCGCCGTCGCCGTTCGTCCCGTAGTACGTGACCAGCCGGTCGATCGGCAGGTAGATCTCGCCGATGAGGACGCGGTCGCCGGGGTACTTCTCGAAGAGGCGGCGCATCTCCCCGATGATCTCGTGGATCTCCGGTTGGTCGTGATTGTAAAGGGGCAGTACCTTGAAGTAGGGGTGCGTCTTCCCCTCCTCGTACCGCGGATTGGGCGGGTTGTCGCGCAGCTGCTCGTCCTTGATCGTCTCCCACATCACGTCCACCCGGAACCCGTCGACGCCGCGCTCCAGCCAGAACCGCAGCGCGCCGAGCATCGCTTCGACAACGTCGGGGTTGCGCCAGTTCAGGTCGGGCTGTTCCTTCAAGAACGAGTGGAGATAGTACTGTTGCGTCGGCTTGTGCCACTCCCAGGCGATCCCGCCGAAGTGGCTCACCCAGTTGTTCGGTGGATCCCCATTAGCCTTCGCGTCGCGCCAGATGTACCAGTCCCGCCTCGGGTTGTCGCGGGACGACGCAGACTCCAGGAACCAGGAATGCTGCTCCGAGGTGTGGTTCGGAACGAAGTCGAGGATGATCTTTAGGCCGCGCTCGTGCGCCTCCGAGACGAGGCGGTCGAAGTCGTCCATCGTCCCGAAGACAGGCTCGATGTCGCAGTAGTCCGATACGTCGTAGCCGAAATCGGCCATCGGTGAGCGGAAAAACGGCGACACCCAGACGCCTTCGATGCCGAGCCACTGCAGGTAATCGAGCTTGCTGATGATGCCGGGCAGGTCGCCGGTACCGTCGCCGTCCGAGTCCATGAACGAGCGGGGATAGATCTGGTAGATGATCCCGGTCTGCCACCATGCGTGGCTGTCGAGGCTCAAGGCAGTACCACGGGCTGGTGATCCTGACGGGCACGCTCCGTGCCGATTATCTGCTCGATCTGGTCGAGGCACTCCTCAAGGTCATCGTTCACGACGATATGGTCGAATTCGCCGGCCGCCGCCATTTCGCTCCGCGCCGTTTCCAGTCGGATCCGCACTTGTTCGGGCGTGTCAGTATCGCGCGCGCGCAGCCGCTCCTCCAGTTCCTCGGCGCTCGGGGGTGCGATAAAGATCGTCAAAGTGGCGGGTACCAGGGACTTGATGTATCGCGCTCCCTGGATGTCAGTCCGCAGGATGACAGTGCGACCCGCTTCGAGCAACTCCTTCACGGGCGCCCTGGGGACGCCCTTTTCCTGGCCATATACAGTGGCGTGCTCCAGCAAATCTCCATCGCGGACCATCGCCGCAAAACGTTCCTTGCTCACGAAGTAGTAGTCCACGCCCTCAACTTCGCCCTCGCGGGGAGGGCGAGTTGTGGCATTGACGGCAACAGTGAAACCATCGCCTTCGCGCGAACGAAAGCGTTCGAGCACAGAATCCTTGCCCGCCCCGGAGGGTCCTGTCAGGACGACCAGAAGGGGCGGGGAGGACAAAGGCTAGTCTTGGTGCTTGCCCCGGCGCGCGGAGGCGACTCGCCCGGCCAGTGCCTCGGGGGTGATCGCTACAAGGGCGACCTCGCCGGACAGGGTGAAAACGGCGGCTTTGGTGCGGTGGCCGCTGGTGTAATCAAGGATCCGTTTTTCCTTCTTGGCTTCCTTGATCATCCGCTGGATTGGTGCGGACGAGGTGAGGGTTATGGCCACTATGTCCTGTGCGCGGAGGTACTCGCCGAATCCCGCGTGAACAAGCGCCATTTAGCCGCCCTGTCGAGAAGCGCGCCCGGCCAGGGCTTCCGGCGTGATCGCGACAAGGACGATCTGCCCGGACTCGGTGAAGACGGCGGCCTTGGTGCGGCGGCCGCTGGTGACGTCAATGATCGTCTTCTCCTTTTTGCCTTCGCGCACCATTCGCTGGATTGGCGCCGAGGTTGGAGTGACGATCGCCAGGGCCTTGTTCATCGCCAGGTAGTTCCCGAAGCCGACATGGATCAACTCCGTACCATCACGATTGCCTGCGGGCATGGCTATTCTCCCTTCCTCTCCCATCGGCAGTGGCGTCCGTGGGGCGTCGCCGCTGCCGGTTCTGTCGGTCAATTAGCATGGTATCAGAAATCGCGGAGGGTGAAAGCAAGCGTTAGCGAGGTTTCTCGCTTATTTTTCGTTACAATTCGTCTCCGCGAGTCTCCTTCGCAGCCTCCTCCGCCTCCATCTTCTCGAGATCCTTGCGCACACCTTCAGCGACTCGGTCCACCATCGAGATTCGCGGCTCCGCCGCCTCGGCTTTGGTCATTTTTTCGCCCGGCTCAGGCGGCATCGCGCGGCGCAGGTTATCGGCCAGTTTAGCCCCGATGAGCATGTCCATCAGCGCCTTCCCCTTGTCGACCGACACACCGGTGTCTTCCGGCATCCTGACCGGCGGGTCGAGCAGGAATTCGTCCCTCTGGACCTGTGCCTGCGTGAACACTTCGAGCAGCTTTTCGTCTTGAGCGTCCTTGAGCATCTCGCGGAACCGGCCAATCTCCCCGATCATGCGGTCCATCCAGTGGATGAGCGCCTCTCGGTTCGTGCGCCAGATTCCGAGCGCCAGTGCCGGATCGCCCGATGCCAACCGCGTCATGTCTTTGAAAGCAGGCCCGGCGACTGCGCCGAAGTCGTCCCACGATGCGCTGTTCCGGATCAAGCTGAACAGCGCGGTGGAAGTCATCAGCGGCATGTGGCTGATCGCCGCCGCGTACTGGTCGTGCTCCTCGGCGTCCATGAACACCGGGTTAGCCCCGACAACCGCTGCGAGTCCGGACACGGCCTTAATTGCCCCCGGCGAAGCGGTCAGGGAGGGGCAGAGGCAATACGGCCTTCCCCGGAAGAGTGTTGCCTCGGCCTGCTCAGCCCCGGGCGTCTCCTTGCCTGCCATAGGGTGGCCGCCCACGAAATCCACCGTCGCGGGCAGGGCCTCGGCGGCCCAGCGCATGACCTCGGTCTTGGTGCTGGCGGTGTCCGTGACAGCGGCGCCCTCGTTGAGGTGAGGCGCGATCTCGCCGAGGGACTGCCGGAGGTTCATGATCGGCACGGCGAGGATGACTATCGCCGCGGATTTCACGGCGTCGGCGGCATTGTCCGCAATCCTGTCCACGGCGCCGAGTTTCTTCGCAGCGCCCAGGGCCTTGCCGCTGGTGTCGTGTCCGACGATGGGCGTGTCCGTGAGTCCACCGGCCTTCAAGGCCAACCCCAGCGACGCGCCAATTAGGCCCAGCCCGATGATCGCGATCTCGCCCGCATTCCGCTGCTCGTTCATAGCGGACAATAGCTTATCAGGGGCATCAGGTAAGATCGTCGGCGCGCTTGAGCGCTGCGCCCCGGTTACTTACAGCCCGCAGCCCGTCCATCTCTTCGATCAGCGCCAGCACGTCATCGCTCGCGCCGTGAGCTCGCCCCAGTTCCAGCGTAACCGCTGCGTGGTCACGCAGAGCGGCAATCCCGCCGCGCTTTGCTGCGACATCGAGCGCCCGCGGGAACGGTGTAAGCAGCACAAACGCGACGCGGTCCGGGATTGTGATCTCTGCGCCCGCGAGCGAGCCCTTGCCGCAGTCGTGGATGAGCGCCGCCTGCAGCATCGCCGCATCCGGCGAGCCATCCTGTAGCAACCGCTCGAAGACGTCGAGACAGTGCCGTTGGTCGGCCGGCTGCATCGACTCGAACAGCGGGTACAACCGGTCACCGAGGACTCGCTGTGCGGCTTCGCACTCCGTTTCCGTCACGCGCGGGTTGAGGGCAGAGACGAGCTGCCGGGTGCGGTAGAAGGCGCGGCTAAGCAAAGAGGTCGTTGCCGCCGACGCCGGCGAATAACTCTGCGAGGAACCTGATTATCGGCTCCATCACTGCGAACAATATCCCGACCTCGCCGCCGGTCAGGATGGGTAGCGCTATGAGGATGATGAGAATCAATGGCCCGTACTGTCCCAAACGGGCGAAGGCGTTCGACAGGTCGCGGGGGAGCAGCCCGACTGCGAGGTTGAATCCATCCAGCGGCGCGATGGGCAGCAAGTTGAACACGCCAAGGATCAGACTGAAAAGCACGATCGAGCTGAGGTAAAGACCGAGGTACTCCTGAGTGCTCCACCCGGTGAAGGCCAACTGCTCGAACGCGCCCAGGTTGAACGGAGATATCCACGGAACCATCTCGGTCCTGATCGGGAACCCCGCGATCGCGGCCACCGCAATGTTGGACAATGGTCCAGCGCCGGCCGTCATCGCCAGCGCCCCCTTTGGATTCGCTGTCGCGCCCGGATTGATCGGCACCGGCTTGCCCCAGCCGAACCCGATCAGGATCATCAGGATCGTCCCCGCCGGGTCCAGGTGGCGCAATGGATTCAGCGTGACCCGGCCCATTCGCCTGGGCAGACCGTCACCCAGCTTGTCCGCGGTGAAGGCGTGCGAGAACTCGTGGAACGAAATGCCGAGAATAAGCGCCGTGACGGTCGCGCCGGCGAAGACGATGGCGGCGAACGCATCCACGTCCAGCAGGTCAAGGTATACGAAGATCAAGCTAGGCTCATGCTAACAGGAGGCAATCCTTAGGTAAGTACGAGCGCGCCCTGAACCTGTATCCTAGTAGCCGGAGGTAAGCCCATGCTGTTCGGTCGTGAAAAGTCAGCGATGATCGCGCCGGAGGACGCCCTGCCCGGCCGGGAAACCCGCCCCTATTTCGTGCCCTCCAGGCACGAGGTGCTCGGCACACCCCTCGAGCCGCCGTATCCCGACGGCATCGAGACCGCCATCTTCGCCCTCGGCTGTTTCTGGGGCGCGGAACGGCTTTACTGGCAGATGCCCGGCGTCTACACGACTGCTGTCGGCTACACCGGCGGCTTCACTCAGAACCCCACGTACGAGGAAGCCTGCTCCGGCCGCACCGGCCACGCCGAAGCCGTCCTCATTGCCTTTGATCCCGCGAAGGTCTCATACGAAACCCTGCTCAAGACGTTCTTCGAGGAGCACAACCCCACCCAGGGGATGCGCCAGGGCAACGATGTCGGTACCCAGTACCGCTCCGCCATCTACCACACCACCGAGGACCAGCGCCGTGTCGCCGAGATGGCCCGAGACGCCTACAACGACGCGCTGAAGCAGGCCGGTCACGACGAGATCACCACCGAGATCGTCCCGGCCGGTCCCTTTTACTTCGCCGAGGACTACCACCAGCAGTACCTGCACAAGGTCCCGAACGGCTATTGCGGCCTTAAAGGCACCGGCGTCGAGTGCGCAATTCCGACGGCGCCAATCGCGGGCGGAGCCGACGTCAGCGATCCAGCCGAGGCCATGCCCACCAACGAAGAGGAGTGGCGCAAGCGTCTCACCCCGGAGCAGTACGCCGTGCTGCGCGAGGCGGGTACCGAGCGCGCCTTCACGGGCGAGTACACGGACCTCGAAGACGACGGGATGTACAAGTGCGCCGCCTGTGGAAACGAACTCTTCGACAGCTCCACCAAGTACCACTCCGGCAGCGGCTGGCCCAGCTTCACCGAGGCCATCAACCCCGACGCCGTCGAACTGTTCGAGGACAACTCCCACGGGATGCGCCGCACCGAAGTCTGCTGCGCCCGCTGCCATTCGCACCTCGGCCACCTCTTCGACGATGGCCCTGCCGACCGCGGCGGCCAACGCTACTGCATGAACAGCATCTCCCTCGACCTGGAACGGCGCTAGCTCTACAAGCTCGCCCACCCGCCGCTGGCTCCGCCTCCGCTGTATAATCATCGCGCCACAAAGCCCGCCGCGAACGGAGGAACCCACTATGACCCCTCAGCGAAGCATCCTGGCCGAGCCGATCAACGCCGTTGAGGCCGCGCGCAATGCGTGGAACTACCCCCTCTTCGACGCCATCTTCCAGCGCCGCGCCCGCCGCTTTCCCCTCGGCGCCACCATGCCGGGTGACCTCTCGCCCTTCAAGTCGACGAAGGAGCCCATCCCCCTCGACGAGATCGAGGAGGCGATGCTCGTCATGGCCGGCACCGGCATCAGCGGCACCAACCTCGGCGATCTCCCCTACAACGAGGGCGAGACCGGCTACTGCGGCAACACGATGCTCCAGTTTGTGGGCCGCGTCTACGCCAGCGCCTGCGGTTCCCACGGCACGGAGCTGTTTTGGACGAACGACGAGGGCACCTACATGGCCCAGTTCCGCGAGAAGACTCCCGACGCCGTGTCCGAGTACGAGACCATGGACGACCGCGAAAAGATCGTCCAGGGCTTCCGCGCCAACACGGTGAAACTCAGCGAAGGCCGCCTCCAGGTGCCGATGATCGAGGGCGTCACGCAGCCCTTTAACTGGTGGAATGCCAACCAGCCTGGTTCGACCCTGTTCATGCCGATTAGCGACCTCACCTGGGAGTACATCAACGTCCTGATGCTGGTGATGGACCATCCCAATTGCTACTACCCTTACGACGACCTAAACGGCAACGCCGAGCCACTGAAGGAGTGGGCGGACAAGGGCTACCTGGACCGCACCCGCGCCTACCCGCTCTCCGGCCTCGAGAGCGCGATGCGGATGATTATCCCCGGCACCGAGCAGGCAATCATGCTCCAGAACATGTACCTCGCGCTGCAGGCGATGGGCCTCGGCGGCTGGCTGTTCAGCGCTTCCGTCGGCCAATACATCATGCCGATGATGGGCTTCCGCGGTGTCATCCCCGATAAAATGGGGCCGATCAAGCCGCTCGACCCGTCGATGGGTCCCGCCGCCTCGATGGTCGGGCTGGACGGCCTGTTCCAGTCCTACCGCCCGCCCTACTACCCGGACATGGGCGCCGCCGTGCAGGCGATCTTCGACGCCAAGTGGGGCAAGAGTGGCATCTACAAGGAGGACGGCGGCCCGGTGGCGCTCAAAGACCGCCAGTCACTGGACCGGCTTGTCAACAAGACACCGGATTGGTGCCTGGAAGCGACGAAAGCTTTCTGCGAGTACATCTGGGAGACGTACGGCCGCTTCCCCGCGACCGCCGAGCCCATGGAGATGAACATCTGGTTCCAGGCCCACCACCTGGAGACCGACTTTTACGACGAACACTACCTGCCGGGCGCCTACCACAAGGCCATCAAGGACCACATGGGCACCTGGCACGGCTCGGCCTAGACGCGGCCGTCAGACGGCAACTGGTTCGAGGCGGCTCGTTACCTCGCGGACTCCGTGGATCCGCGCGATCTCGCGCGTGACGTCGCCGGTGAGTTCATCAGACCTTGACGTTCCGTAGAGCGTTACGTGGCCCAGGTTGGATCTCGCGAACACGTCCGCCCGGCGCTGTAGACCGGACTTGTTGAGCGCCATCCCAATCGCCTGCTCCAGGCTGATGTCGTCCACGCTCTCGTCGCGAACCCCGAGTAACCCCGGGGTTCCCTCAATGATCGCCCTGACGTGATCCCGTGTTTCCCCGACGCGAACGTTACCGCCGATGACCGCGACGCCGCCGTCAACGTATACGCTGACACTCCGCTTGTCATCGGTCGTCAAATAGTCATCGTCCGCGATCGCATCGTGCAGCTTGCCTTCAAGTTGGGAATCCCCATGGTACACGGGCAACGCCTCGAAATGCCTGCCGAGAGTGATCGTATTTCCTTCGACCCGCACATCGCTGGCGGCGATCCTGTACCGCTTCCCGCCACGAGAGATCAACACCTCGGTGATCAGGCGTCCTTGCTGTTTGACGAGGATGCCGGACAGGCGGGCGCCCGGATGCGAGACGGGCGAGTCGCCCGAAATCGGTTTGGACGGAACAGCGACCGGCGGCACCTCGCGCGCGAAGGCGGCAAAGCTGTTCGCGTCGATATCCACCCAATCGTTGCTCCAGTCCTTCAGGGCCGTTGCCGGCAAACGCACCGACTGCTTGAAGAAGAGGATGCCGCTGGTCACGACGACGTTCAGAAGTTCCATCTCGTCCGACACGTCGAACCCAGAAATGTACCCCTGCCAGCGGTCCTGAAATCGCACGTTATCGCCGAGCTCGATCAGGTCTGTTTCTCGCGCCATTTTTCCTCCGGGTGGTCAATCGTTGCCCATCCAGCGTAAGTTACGCCCGAGTTCAAGCGCCACCATCGGTTGACCATTCGCGCGGAGTGCATCTAACGTTGTGGCAGCGTCCACGCACGCGCCTTCCGATGCGACAATTCCTCGTCTTAGCATTACTGTCTCTTGCCATGTGTGCAGTCGCCTGCAACAGCGGCGGATCGAACGACTCCTCGACCACCCCGACAGTCCTCCCAGGTACCAGCGAACCCGCCGACACTATCGCCATCTTCGGCAATCCGGAGATGTCCCGCGCTGTCCTCGAAGCCGCATTGGACGCAACGGGACCCGGTATGTTCCTTATGGGATCCGTCTCAATCGGCGACGGCCAGTTCGAGCCGAACGTTGTGCCGTCCGCCCCATCCCGTGGAGCAAAGCTAGTGGCCACGCCGCGCGATCCCGAATTCGCCGGACGATTCTCCTCGGCGTACCCCGATACCGCTGAGCAGCCGGGCGTCCGCGAAGCTTACGACTCCGTCTACCTCGTCGCCCTCGCGGCGCTTGCCGCCAACTCCTCCGATCCAGCCGCAATTCGCGATCACATCGTGTACGTCGCCAATAGCCCCGGCGAGCCTGTCAACGCCTCCCCGGAAGGGCTGACACGTTCCGTCGAATTGCTGGGTGCCGGCGGCGACATCGACCTCATCGGTGCGTCGGGCCTCCTCGACTTCGCCACCGACGAGGCGGGCCAGTCTGCAGTGAGCAAGGCCGCCGCCGAAGTCTGGACCATCATAAACGGCGCTTACACCCCCCTGGAGACTCGCGACGTCGACCTTGTCGCCGAGATCGGTGCCGAGAATCCAGCCGGCACACTGGCGCGTGGTGAGGGAATCACCGCCCCGATCAAGATCGGCGCCATCGCCTCGACGACCGGAGATGACGCGACGCGCGGCACGGCGATCGCCAATGCCATGCAACTGGCCGTCCAGGAGATCAACGACGCGGGCGGGATCGGGGACCAGCCGATCGAGCTAACGGTGGAGGATGACGGCGGCGATCCTGACACAGCCGCAGACGCCCTCGAAACGCTGGTTGCTGGAGGCGCGGTGGCCATCATCGGACCGTCCACTGACGCCACCGCATACGCAGTCGTGGGTGAATTGGGAGGCGATTCGCCTGCGCCAATTCTCACCCTCGCCCCCGCCCCCGAGATTCGCAACGCC
The DNA here is from genome assembly GCA_036741795.1 of Chloroflexota bacterium. Taxonomy (GTDB): domain Bacteria; phylum Chloroflexota; class Dehalococcoidia; order SM23-28-2; family RBG-16-64-32; genus DATKKM01. The sequence continues at coordinate 371 of DAINRO010000075.1, read as the reverse complement.
GCCAGCAACCGCGTCTTCTCGGTTGCCCCGTTGGCTTCAATGGAAACTGTCGTCCTGTCGAATCTCGCGCGCGAATTCGAACTCGAAGTCGCATGTATCATCGTCGAAAACACCGCCAGCGCAGACGCGATGTCCGCCTCGTTCCGTGAAGCATTTGAGAAGAAAGAAGGGTTGTGGCGCACTCCTGTCGTAGTGAATCCGGGCGATGATCCGGACTATGGCGCTATCGTCAGCGGCTGCTTCGCTAGCTAACTTCTCCACAGACTCGGCGTTATCGTGGTTGACGGGCGTTTAACACGTCATTAACATGCGGGCAGTCATTCGAGCGTGTGGCTCACACACACGGAAGGAGGCTTTTATGCCAAGTTGGC
>DAINRO010000074.1:0-10118 GCA_036741795.1 Chloroflexota bacterium | reverse complement strand
TAGCAGTCAGATGGGTTTTGTCGGATCGCGACGATCTCATTTGGTGGGAGAAGGAATCCGGTCGTTTTCAGATCGAAATCGAGGTATTTCGTATCTGGGCGACGACGTTTAGGATGGCAGGCAGATGCTCCGCAAGGGCCATGGGCTTGAGCGGCTGCCTCTTCGCTACGCTTGAGAAATTACCTCATACACTCGCACGGGCTCATCGATCCCCTTTAGTCGCTGATCACCGCGGTCTTCGTACGTAACGCCGGCCGACGTGCGCGCCAACGAGCGGATCGTGTCAGAGACGAGCACCTCCCCCGCCTCGGACAGCGCGCTGATCCTCGCGGCAATGTTCACCGCGCCGCCGTACACGTTGTCGCCCTCGCGGATAACGTCGCCGGCGTGGAGGCCGAGGTGGAGACGGAGGCCCGCGTCGTCGCCCGAGCGGCCACAGGCGAGCGCCGCTTCAATCGCCTTCGCCGCGCTAGCGAACGTGGCGAGAACGCCGTCGCCTAAGAGCTTGCCTTCGATGGGCGTGCCGGAGTGGTCGCGGATGATCGTGCGGAGGGCACGGTCGAGGTCGCGGGCCTTATCGCGGAAAGCGGCGTCGCCGAGGCGCTGGGTGAGGGCGGTGGAATTGACGATGTCGGCGAAGAGGATGATGGCGGTGCCGGAGTGGGCATCAACAATTGAAACCTTCGCACGGGATCCGTAGGAGTCGTCGAGAAAGTCGAGGATCGGCCGAGCAACAGACTCTGAATCGCCGAACCACGGATAGTGAAGTGCGCCGTCTAGTGAAATGAACCTTGCGTTCCCTAGATGGAGTGCGAGTTCTCGCCCCTTTCGAAAGGGGATCGCGCGGTCGCCCCGGCGGTGCAGGACCAGGGCTGGGACCTTTATTCCCGGCAGTAGATCCCGAACATCAACGTCGTAGCTCAGCTCGAGTAGTCTGGCGACCGTCTCGTTGTCTATAGAATCACCCTCGTCATTGGCGATTCTCTCCAACATTTCGTTGCTGAGGCCGGAGGATGTGATGTCCGCCAGCATTCGCCGAGCTATTCCCCAGTGCGAGCGAACCATCCCCACCAGAGAGGCCTTCACATCCTCCTTCGTCAAGTCGCTGCCATAGCCAAACGTCCCATAGAGGATGAGCTTGGAGACCTTCTCGGGGTGCCGAGCTGTGTAGGTGATCGCTGCAGGTCCCAGGTGGAAGGTGGCCATGAGAGCGAATGAGTCGGCCCGCAAAGCGTGCGCGACCGCTTCCAGATCTCGAACGTCGGCCTCAAGACCAAGTTCACCGCAGTCCCGATCAGACAGACCGCTCCCCCGCCTGTCGTAACGGACGACCCGATGCGTCTGCGAGAACTGAGCGTACAGCGGTCCGCCGACGGAGTCGTTGAGGATGAAGCTAAGGCTTTCCCAACTCGTCGGTGTAGTGATCAGCAGATCGCCTTCACCCATTGCGGCATAGGCTATGCGCACACCGTCTGCAGACTCGGCGTATTGAACGCGTGGCTCCACGCCACGAATTGTACGCGCTCGCGGACTGCGCGCGAAGCGAAACGGCGCCCCCGGTAGGATTCGAACCCGCAACCTACTGCTTAGAAGGAGTCCGTTCGTTTTTCAGGTTGAAATCGGCGCTAGTCGTATCTGTTGGCGACACGCCCACGATGGCAGGCTTCTGCTCAACAAAGCCATAGGTTAGAGCAGCTGCCTTCGCGCAAAATATACGCCTCCCTGCTCCGTGGGAAAACGGGCCGCGAGACGCGGCTCATGAGAGCCGAGCAGACTCGTCGCCGGCCGGCTCAGGGACGACCTCGGGCGCAGCCGCGGAAAGGCAGTCGAGCACTCGCCCGACGAGGCCAATCGTCTCTTCCATCGAATGCCGGTTGCCTCGCTGCCAGGCGGAATAGAACGCCGCGTACCCAAGCTGGGCCTCGAGCTCCCCGGCGAGTGCTTGGAGCCGCTCTTGTTCAGGCGCTATCTGTATACCCACCACGCCATTCTGGCGCTTGAGCCCGTCTGAGGCGCCCAGCAGCTCGGCCAACAGCTCGCTATCGACTAAGCCGCTGCTGACGAGTGCCGTCCGCTCAGCTGTGACGTTCAGCAGCCAGGGGTTATGCGTATGCCGGCTGTTCTCGAGGCTTTCCTCCAGGGCTGCGGCTGCGCCGGCGAGGTCTCCTGTCTGTTCCCGCCCCAGGGCGAGGCCGGTAAGCGCCGCGCCCGCCAGCATGCGATCACCAAAGGCGCGAAGGCCGATAAGGGAATCCTCATACCAGACTATCGATCGCTCCGGCTGACCACGCATCCGCGCCAATTCTCCCAGGATCGTCTGGGCGCGGGCCATCTGCAACTTGTTACCTGTGGCTTCGGCCAGACCCAGGCCTTCCTCAAGGCAACCCTCAGCAGTCTCGTAGTCGGCAGAAAGGAGACGGCACCAGCCCAGGCTGACAAGGCAAGCGACGGTACTGGCCTTGTCGCCGAGCGCCCGCGCCCGGACCAGCGTCTCGCTGAGGAGGCTTCCTGCCCGATCGAGGTCACCCAGAAGACAGAGAGTGTCCCCAAGCGTTATCCAGGGTCTGAGGAAGTCGTCCGTTTCCTCCACTCCCTTCCCGGTCTTAATCGCATCGAGCGCCGCTTCCAGCCGAGCCCGCCGCGCTTCCAGGTTGCCTTCGAGTATCCAGTAAACGCCAGGGGCGCTGGCCAGGCGAAGCTCCAGTAAGGGATCTGGATGTCGCGTTAGCCACTCGCGCACCGCTAGCAGATTCTGGATCTCGAGCTGTTGGAGCTGGGACCAATTGCGCTCGTCACCTTCGAGACGTTCCCTCTCGTCCTCCTCGATCAGCCGGATGAAATACGTCGCATGGGCGCGGGAAGCGGCCTCCAGTTCACCGTCTCTTGCCAGCCGTTCCAGCGCATACTCACGTATTGATTCGAGCATGGCGTATCGGTTTCGACCAGACGGCTCCTCGCGAACTTGCACGAGGCTGCCGTCCACCAGCGAGGACAGCGCGTCCAGCACGTCCCTCTTTGTCCCGCCGAGCGCGGCCATCACCTCTTCCGCTTCCTCAATGGTGAAACCGCCGACGAAGATAGCCACACGCCGGAAGAGAGCCTGCTCTTCTGCATTGAGCAGGTCGAAGCTCCAGGCGATAGCCGCTTCGAGCGTCCGCTGCCTCTCGGGCAGGTCCACCGCGTCCCAGCGCAGTAGCGACAGCCGGTGCTCCAGGCGATCCAGCACCATCTGGGGCGAGAGCACATGCATCCTTGCTGCAGCAAGCTTGATTGCCAGCGGCAGTCCATCAAGGTGCACACAGATTTCAGCCACGGCCGCCGCGTTCGCTTCAGTTAATTCGAATGTTGGCGAAACGGCCTGCGCTCGCGCAACAAAGAGACTGATGGCCGGAATCTCAGCCAGGTCGGCAAGTGACGGCAGGCGGTGCAGGTCGGGTAGCTCTAGCGGCGATACAGGATAGACATGTTCAGACCCGAGTCCCAGCGGCGACCGGCTGGTCACCAGCAGCCGCAGTTCCGGCGCCTCGGCCAGGAGTCCGGGAACGCCTCCTGCGGCCGGCAAGACCTGCTCGAAGTTGTCCAGCAGGATCAGCAGGCGTCGCTCCTGCAGCACTTGCTCCAGCCGCTCCAGAGCCTGGTCCCCGCCAACGCGCACGCCGAGTTGGGCAAGGACTGTCGTCCACACGAGTTTCGGGTCGCGGAGTGTCGCAAGGTCGACCATGAGAACGGGTTCCGGCAGCTCTGGCGCCAGGTGCCCTGCGACCGCTAGTGCGAGGCGGGTCTTACCTACTCCGGCGGGACCAATGAGCGTGACAATGCGCGTATCCTCGGCACGCAGAAGGCCGCAGACTACCGCGACGTCCCAGCCTCGTCCGATTGGGGGAGCGAGCGGCGCGATAAGAGTGGGCGAGTTAGTAACCGTAAGTGCGGCAGCGGCCGGCTGTTGAGACTGTGGTACCCGGTATCGCACGACGGAGGCCGCTAACGTGGCCGCGTCCTCAGGACTCAATTGGAGGCCCTCGCTCAACCGGCGAACCGTATCCGCGTGAGGCGCCCGGCGCTGTCCGCGCTCGAGTGCGCCGATACCGGTCGCGCTCAGGCCCGCTAGCTCGGCGAGCGCCTCTCGGGAAAGTCCAGCGGCAAGCCGGAACCTATGCAGTAGGTCGGCGAAGTCGGCCGTGCCGCTTCCCTGGTCTGAGATCATCGAAAATCTCCCCCTGCAGGATCCGCATCCTTAGCCCACGCATCTTACAATGCCCCGCTCATCGCTGCATCCCGATCATACGGCGAGAGAGATTGTGCCGGATTGTGTACGGCATCTGTGCTGTTGTGCCTCGTCACCTTCTCCGTGCGGTCGCAAGCTGAGGTTGAGATGGAAAGCAGCAGTTCAGAGCCGCAGAGGCCCAGGAAGGAAAAGCCTATAAGAGGAGTCGCGTCGAGCAAGACCCAGAACGAATCAACCCAGTCCTAGCAAGTCCGGAGCAATCTCCGGCAGATGAAAGGAAAACACAATAATGGCACTCTCAGATCAGCTCCACACCCTCTCGGCCCGCGCAAAGCAGGCAGAGGACAACGTCTCCGCGTCGCGCACCAAGGCCAAGGCCCAACTCGAGTCCGACGTCCAGTCCGCTCGCGACTCGGTGGCGAAGCACGCAGACGCCCTGAGCACGAAGGCCGACGAAGCCAAGGAGAACATCTCCACAAGCTGGCACAATGTCCAGCGCTCCTTCCAGGAAAAGATCGCTACCGCGAAGGTGACGGCGGAAGTCCGCAAGGCCGAGCGCGACGTCAAGCGGGCCGAGAAGGACGCTGACCGTGCCGAGCACGACGCCGCTTTCGCTATCCAGTTCGCCTATTCCGCGGTCGAGCAGGCGGAGTACGAGGTGCTCGACGCCATCCTGGCGCGCGCCTACGCCGACGAGCTCGCGGCTACCACCCCTGTCTCTGTAAAAGGCTAGAGCGGGACGAGAGTCACTGAGGAGAACATGACATGAAAGACTTTCTCTCGAACACCTCGACGATGCTGGCACTGCGCGGCGTGACGGCCATAACCTTCGGCATCGTGGCGATCGCCTGGCCGGACATCACTCTGGCAGCGCTGCTCATCGTCTTCGGCGCTTACCTCTTCGTCGACAGCGTTGCGGCGATCGCCATGGGGATCACCGGCGAGGGTAGTATGCCGCGCTGGGTCCTGTTGCTGAACGGACTCGCCGGCGTGATCATCGCGGGTGTTACCCTGTTCGCCCCGGGCGTGACGGCGCTTACCCTGCTCTACATGATCGCCATCTGGGCCTTGTTCACGGGCTCGCTCATGATCGGCGGTGCCGTTTCCGGCGACACCTTCGGCCGGCCCGCATGGCTGATGGCGGCGGAGGGCATCATCTCCGTGGTCTTCGGCGTGGCCCTGATCGCCTGGCCCGGCGACGGAATGCTCGCCCTGGTCTGGGCACTCGGCCTGTACGCCATCTTCGCGGGAGTGACGATGCTCTTCGGGGCGTTCTTCTTCGCAGATCGCGCCAGCGAGATCCCAGCAGCCGGCGCGACCGGCGCAGCCGCTGCCGGTTGAGCGCAACAAGTGGCCGGTCCCGCTCTCCCCTCCCTGCGGGACCGGCCACAACTGCTTGGAAGCCACCGGGGGATCCATGCGATGTCACAGATGGCTTCGACAGAGACGGACGACCGATATGACTACCCAACTGATACGGACAATGAGGACACGGCGACCATGCGACACACCCAAGACCGAACGCTTGACCCGACCGATCGGAACGCTGTGGGCCGCTGGCTCCTCGGCACGAACTCCCTCGGCCAAGGATTGATTGGAACATGAGCATCCCGGCCCCGGGACCGCCCCAACATCCCGCCCTCGCGAAGTTTCTGCAGGAGCGCGGCAAAAGCTTCGAGAATCGGGTAGCGGACACGATCACCCGATTCGCGGGTTCGATGACCTTCATCTACATCCACCTGGTCTGGTTCACCTCGTGGATCGTGCTCGGCTTCGAAGACTACCCGTTCGGCCTGCTCACCATGATCGTCTCATTGGAGGCCATCTTTCTGAGTACATTCGTCATGATCTCGCAGAACCGGACAGACGCCAAACGCGAGGCGCTCGCGAATCGGGAATGGGAGACGGTTCAGGTTGAGCACGAACAGAACGAGCAATTGCTGGCGCTGTCCCGGCAGAACCTCCAGTTAACTCAGCAAGTGCACGCCATCGCAAGCGACCTGTCACGCCGCCAGGACACGACAGCTCGTTGAACACACGCAGAGCAAGGGCGCCAGCGGTGGCTGGCGAAATCAGCGCTGGGTGGATCCCAACATTCGACAGGCAACGGCTCCGTTCTGTCTGGCATCGAACCGGTCTAGCCGAGTCCGGCGAAGGCAGCTGGTCGACTTTGAAGGCAGCGGGCCAGGCGGTTTCCCGTCCTTTCTCGCGAGCACACCTACATAGGGCGCGGGATGACGCACTCGGCGGGCCGCAACCGTTGAGTTTCAGGCACTGGGACGCCGCTCTTAGTCTCTGATGTACCGAGAGTGGTTCTGGCGCCCCAGGAGCATGTGAACCTTCAACTTACTGCTTAGAAGGAGTCCGGTCGACTTCAGTCCGAAATCGGGCTATTCGTATCTGGGCGACAACGACTTGGTGATACACTCGCCCTTGGTAACCGTTTCACTCTCGTCATAGACAGCCCAGCCCAAGGGCGTCCTTGGCTCAATGGTCTAACCTTTACCGGACCAGGAGAAAGGAGTCCCAGTGGGCTATTCAGATAAGAACCGCAACGTCCGCCCCGCGGAGAGCGCATGCCCTTCCTGCAGTGATGCGGCCGACGCGAAGGCGAAGGCGGAGATCTTGCAGCCTGTAACCAGCGGAGATCTCTCACCCAACCCTGAAGGCGAGACCAAACCTCAATCGCAGCCAGCCCAGCACGAGATGGCGCATCACCCACGCTGCGGCCTTTGCGGCATTCTGATGGGCCCGGGTCATATCGAGGTCGGACCGGCCCCTTTCTGCGCTACCTGCGAACATCGCCATACCACTGACGTGCCGTTGCGTTCCGGAGCAGCACAGGCCCTGGAGGGAAGACGCGGGTGGTTTAGCGATCACGTCGCCAGGCAGAGACAGTAAGTCCCATCGAGGTCCGCTCAGACTACTCCGCGTGTGACGCGGTCCAGGCCACCAGCCCGTCCGCGTCCATGGCGTTGACGATGGACTCGGCTGGGACTTCGCACTCGGCGGCCCGGTCACAGCCGTAGTACTGCCACTCCAATTGCCCGGGTGCGTGAGCGTCCGTGTTGATGCTGACCTTGCAGCCCATCTCGACGGCGAGGCGTAGCAGGCGCTTCGGCGGATCGAGCCGCTCCGGGCGGCTGTTGATCTCGACGGCCTTGTCGAACATCTGGGCGGCCGCAAAGACCAGCTCGGCGTCGAAGTCAGACTCTGCCCGGCCCCGGCCGACGACGATGCGTCCGGTACAGTGGCCGAGGATGTCGAGGTGCGGATTTGCCAGCGCGGCGATCATGCGGCGAGTCATCTGCTCGCTGTCCATCCGTAGCTTCGAATGCACGCTGGCGACAACGACGTCCAGGCGCGCCAGTAGAGCCGGCTCCTGGTCCAGGCTGCCGTCATCGAGGATGTCGACCTCGATGCCGGTGAGGATCCGGAACGGCGCCATCTCTTTGTTGAGCGCGTCGACGACCTTGAGCTGCTCGCGCAATCGCTCCGGGCTGAGCCCGTTTGCGATCGTCAACCGTGGTGAGTGGTCTGTGGGGGCGATGTAGTCGTGACCCAGATCGCGGGCCGCCGCGGCCATTACCTCGATGGGGCTACCGCCGTCCGACCAGTCCGAGTGGGTGTGGCAATCGCCCTTCAGCAAGGCCCGGATCTCCGCACCGGAGCCTTCGTCGGGATTGGGCGTGATCTCCTCCAGGGAGGCGAGATACGACGGTCGCTCGCCGGCGAGCGCCTGCACGATCACGCGCTCGGTCTTCTCGCCGACCCCCGGCAGGGTGCGCAAACGACCGGATGAGGCCAGCTTGCGTAGTTCGTCGTCAGTCAGTCCGCGGATGGCGTCGGCAGCGTTCCGGAACGCCTTGACCCGGTACTGCGGCTCGCGCGTTCGCTCGAGGATGTAGGCGATTCGGTCGAGCGCGGCGACGGGATGTATGGCGTCGTTCTTCATCACTGCATTTTGGCACGGGCTCGTTCGCAAACCAGCCGGACTTTGCCCGGCGTGCGCACTCGAAACCGTAACAAGACCGACACACACGTCTCTTGACCCGCCCCGCTGTGCGGGGCGACGGTAGTTGTACGAGGAGATCAGCCCCATGAACGACATGCAGGAATCCCGTAACTACGTCCTCCAGATGGCCAAGGAGATGGACGTGAAGTTCATCCGGCTCTGGTTCACGGACATCCTGGGCTCGCTGAAGAGCATGGCCATCACGGTTGAGGAACTGCAGGAAGCGCTGGAAGAGGGCGTCGGTTTCGACGGCTCCTCGATCGAGGGATTCGCGCGTATCGACGAGTCGGACATGATCGCAATGCCGGACCCGGAGACGTTCGCGATACTCCCCTGGCGCCCCCAGGAGCGGCGGGTGGCAAGAGTATTCTGCGACATCTTGATGCCGGACGGATCGCCGTTCGAAGGCGATCCGCGATGGGTCCTGCGCCGGAATCTGAAGCGGGCTGCCGACCTGGGCTACACGTTTTACGTGGGGCCAGAGCTGGAGTACTTCTACTTCGCGAACTCGGAGTCGCCAGAGACGCTAGACGCCGGCGGTTACTTCGACCTGACTCCGCTGGACGCGGGCACGGACCTGCGCCGCGAGACCGTGCTGACGCTGGAGGAGCTGAGCATCCCGGTAGAGACGTCACACCACGAGGTGGCGCCGTCACAGCACGAGATCAGTTTGCGCTATACGGACGCCTTGACGATGGCGGACAACACGATGACGTACCGGCTGGCGGTGAAGGAGGTGGCCCTAAAGAACGGCGTGTACGCGACGTTTATGCCGAAGCCTCTGGCGGACGAGAACGGTTCGGGGATGCACGTCCACCAGTCGCTGTTCAACGGCGAGCGCAACGCCTTTTTCGACGGGAACGACGAATACCACCTCTCAGCCATCGCCAAGAGCTACATCGCGGGGCTACTGCGGCACGCCAAGGAGATCACGATGGTGACGAACCAGTGGGTGAACTCCTACAAACGGCTGGTCCCTGGATTCGAGGCGCCGGTGTACCTATCGTGGGCCCGACGCAACCGCTCGGACTTGATCCGGGTGCCGGAGTACAAGCGAGGCAAGGAGAACGCGACGAGGATCGAGTACCGCGCGGCGGATCCGGCCTGCAACCCGTACCTGGTGTTTGCGTGCATGGTATCGGCCGGGCTGGAGGGGATCGGCAACGAGTACCCGGCGCCACAGCCGGTGGAAGAGAACGTTTTCGAGATGACAGAGGCGGAGCGGAAAGAGCGGGGGATTGATCACCTGCCCGGCAGCCTGTCCGAGGCGATCGAGATCGCGGAGGGAAGCGACCTGCTGAGGCGATGCCTGGGCGATCACCTGCACGAGAGTCTGCTAACGAACAAGAAGATCGAGTGGAACACGTTCCGTCGCCAGGTCACGGACTGGGAGACGAAACGGTACCTACCGATTCTCTAGCTCCTGGGGGAACGCCGTTTGGGCCCCTGCGTGGACCGGAGCGATCAGGAGCAGGTGTTGTTGTGGAACCCGGCGAGGATCGCGAGGTCCGCGGCGTCGACGCGCTGGTCGCCGTCCAGGTCGAACCGGGGGTTGTAGCCGGCTTCACCGGCAGATTTGTTGTAGCCGGTCTTGAGTAGATTCAAGTCCGCTCCGTCGACGCGCCGGTCGTCATTGAGGTCCACCGGCCAGGCATCGGTGGCCTCATCATTGGGGGCCGTTGTTAAGGCGCATTGCTGTGCAGCGGACGTTCCGATCCTTACCTCCGCCACCGAGGTGAACCCGTCGCAGTCCGCATCGATGGGGATCACTGGCCAGGCCGGCCGGTTTTGCGCGGGATTAGGCCAACGTGGGCAGTTGTCGGTAGGGTCGAGCACTCCGTCAGCGTCAGAGTCGGGGTGAAGGGGATTGGTCGTGAA